>CAIUEN010000401.1 GCA_903898185.1 uncultured Verrucomicrobiales bacterium | reverse complement strand
TCAATTTGCGGGAGGCGTCTTTGATCACTTTGACGATGTCTAAAGAAGGAATATTCAAGGACATAAAATTTAACTCCTCTTCCTATTCTACACCTTTTTGGCCAAATCGCTGGTACTTTTTTAAGTTCCAACTCCCTAGGATCGACAATTCGAGTGTGGCCGAGGTTTCTGGAAGCTTGGTGGCGATCTTCGGCGCGGGCACGGCGAATATCATCGCGACTCAGTCCGGCGACATCACCAATTACACCGCCGCCCCGCCGGTGACCAATCGCCTGACAGTCAACAAGGCGGAATTAACCGTGACGATCAACAACACGAACCGCGCCTGCGGTGCGACCAATCCGGTGTTCACAGCCAGTTACAGCGGGTTTGTTAATGGAGAGACACTGGAGGATGCGGTGTCCAGAGCGCCGATTTTGAGCACGACGGCAACCACCAACAGCCCGGCTGGCTCGTATCCGATCACAGCGACGGCAGGAACATTCAGTTCGCCCAATTATGAGTTCAGCTTTGTGCCAGGGACATTGACCGTCACCCCGACCAACAACCCGACACCGTCTTTGCTGGTCTGGATACCGGCCGGGCGGTATGTGATGGGAAGTCCGACCAACGAGGCAATGAGAGAGTATATTGGTGGTGAGGAAACCCAGCACACGGTGACATTGACGAAGGGCTTTTATATAAGCAAGTATGAGGTAAGGCAGTGGGAATACTTTTCAGTGATGGGGAGCAACCCCAGTGGTTACCGAGGAAACACAAATCTGCCTGTGGAGCAAGTGACTTGGTATGATGCGACCAATTACTGCGCTAAGTTGACGCAAAGGGAGCAGTTGGAGGGACGGTTGCCGGAGGGGTGGGTGTATCGGTTGCCAACGGAGGCGGAGTGGGAGTATGCGTGTCGAGCGGGAACAACCACGGCATTTTACTTTGGGAATGCAATACGCGGAGGGATGTATGATTTTAGCAGTTACGATGAATACGACGCTACAACAGGAGGCATTTACAAATCGAGTCCCGTGGAAAATGTGGGTC
Source organism: uncultured Verrucomicrobiales bacterium (assembly GCA_903898185.1). Taxonomy (GTDB): domain Bacteria; phylum Verrucomicrobiota; class Verrucomicrobiia; order Limisphaerales; family Palsa-1400; genus CAIUEN01. Next base: position 22,471 of record CAIUEN010000401.1, on the reverse strand, counting down.
AGACGACATCAGTGGACAGTTACGATACCAATGCGTTGGGATTGTATGGCATGTGTGGAAATGTATATGAATGGTGTCAAGATTGGTATGGGCCTTATCCCACTGGGCCTGTGAGCGATCCTGTGGGTGCTGAAAGTGGCACATACCGCGTGTCACGCGGGGGCGGTTATACCAGCCCCGGCTGGGGCTGCCGCTCGGCGTTCCGCTTTCTTTTCATGCCAGGCGCCTGTTACAACAGTATCGGGTTGCGCGTAGTCCTCGCTCCACTCCCGTTTACAGGCCCTGATCAAACGATTAATTTTCCACCGTTGTCCGCGAGCACATACGGGGACGGCCCCATTAACCTGAGCGTGACGGCCTCTTCGGGCTTGCCGGTAAGCTTAAGGAGCGACAATACAAACGTGGCCTTGATTAACGGAAACACGGTAACGATCACCGGCGCGGGTAACGCAAACATCATTGCCACACAACCCGGCGACGCCAGTTACAACGCCGCGCTTCCGGTCACCAATAGCCTCACAGTCAATAAGGCGGTATTAACCGTGAGGGCAGACAACAAAACCAAAGTGAAAGGCGCAGACAATCCCGTGTTGACTGCCACATTCAGCGGATTTGTTAATGGAGAGACTGTTACAGTGGTGTCCGGCGCGCCGGATTTGAGCACGACAGCGACAGCCAACAGCCTGGCAAAATCGTATCCGATCACAGTGACGGCTGGCACGTTGAGCGCGGCCAATTATGAGTTCAGCTTTGTGGCGGGAACTTTGGACGTGGTTCCGATCAACAACCCTTACCCCGCATTGCTGGTGTGGATACGGGTGGGGACGTTTGTGATGGGAAGTCCATTGTTAGAGTCGTGGTTGTATTCACCCAACACGCCTTCAGATGAAATGCAGCACTCGGTGACGCTGACGAAGGGATTTTATATGAGCAAGTATCTGGTAACGCAGGGGGATTATCTTTCAGTGATGGGGAGCAATCCCAGTTATTTTACAGGAGATACGAATCTTCCCGTGGAAATGATAACGTGGTATCAAGCGTCCGACTACTGCGCCAGGCTCACGCGACGTGAGCAGTCGGCGGGACGGTTGCCTGAGGGATGGGTCTATCGGTTGCCGACGGAGGCGGAGTGGGAGTATTCGTGCCGGGCAGGGACGACAACAGCGTATTACCTTGGAAATGCGATTCACGGGGGAGAGGCGAATTTTGACAGTCATTATGAATTCGATGCGACATGGGGATATGGTTATCAGTGGAATCCTGTCGGGAATGTCGAGCAGACGTCGCCAGTGGGGAGTTATGAGCCTAATCCGTGGGGATTATATGACATGTGTGGGAATGTGTGGGAGTGGTGCCAAGATTGGCTTGGAAAATATCCGACTTGGGAGAGTGTGAGTGATCCATTGGGCGCTGCCAATGGCACAAACCGCGTGTTACGCGGGGGCAGTTGGAACAATTACGGATCGAGCTGCCGCTCGGCGCGCCGGGGCAACGACGCGCCCAGCCACTGGGGTAACAATCATGGATTCCGAGTGGTTCTGGCCCAAACACATTTGATCCCGGCCAACCCGGATACGTCGTTGCTGGCGTGGATACCAGCGGGAAGGTTTATGATGGGGAGTCCAGACAGTGAGGTTTATGGTGGGGCCGCCAGTGGAGAAAACCAGCACGCGGTGACGTTGACGATGGGTTTTTATATGGGCAAGTTTTTGGTGAGGCAGGGGGAGTATCTTTCAATGATTGGAAACAACCCCAGTTGTTTCAAAGGGGATACGAATCTTCCTGTGGAGACGGTGACTTGGGATGATGCGACCCATTACTGCGCGCAATTCACGCAACAGGAGCAGTTGGCGGGACGGTTGCCAGAGGGGTGGGGCTATCGGCTGCCGACGGAGGCGGAGTGGGAGTATGCATGCCGGGCAGGGACAACTACGGCATTTTATTTTGGAAGCGTGATTCGTGATGGGATGGCGAACTTTGATAGTTATTGGGAATACGACGCGGCAATAGGAGACATTTTCCAGCCGATACCTGTGGAGTATGTTGGGCAGACAACCCCGGTGGGAACTTACGAAGCGAATCCGTGGGGATTGTATGACATGTGCGGAAATGTATTTGAATGGTGTCTGGATTGGTATGATACGTATCCGACAGGGAGCGCAAGCGATCCTGTGGGGCCTGTAAATGGCTATAGCCGCGTGTTGCGCGGAGGCGTTTGGGATGTGGGCGGCAGGAACTGCCGCTCGGCGGCGCGCGACTACAAATGGCCGGGCGACAAGAGCGACTATGTGGGATTTCGCATGGTGCTGGCGCCAGGACAGCCGTGAGTGGAGAAGCTGAAAGTTGAAACTGGAGTTCTTGGAAGGAACAAAGGTGGGGTATGCCGTTGCCGACAGCCATTGCGGTTGCAACAGAAGCTCAAGCAAAAGATGTCCAGAGGTCAAGAAGACCCCATGCTGTCAGGTTTGCGCTTGCAGTTGGCTCCGGTGCCTCAAAGCGGACAAGAATTTCAGATCTCCAATCATGTGAGATGAGCACGGCTAAAATCTTCCCGTCTCTTTCCCATTGCAGTTTTAGAACCGGACTCTAAGTTTGTCGGATGCTCTCCGAGAGGCCATGGAATCTGGTTGCCACCATGTGGTTGTTCGCAATGGTGTTCGCAACGCTTTGCCTGGCGATGATCTCGACCAGCGTCATTGAACTGCTCAAATTAGGCGGCTCGGAAGATCAACGGCGTTTCTTGGAGATGGTCATCATGGGCCTTTCGTTCCAGGTGGGAGCGCTAATCTGGATCTGGATTTATGTGCGGGAAGCGGGGATTTCATTGAAAGAGGCATTTGGTTTTTCATCGGGGTCTCCGGTGCGCGCCGTCGTTCTTGGGTTGGCTGCCGGGATTCTCTTCCTGCCTTTTGCCTGGGGCACCCAGCAAATATGCTTTGAAATCATGACTTGGCTGCACTTGGATCCCAATCCCCAAGCCGTAGTCGAAGAACTGAGCGGAGAGGGATTGAGCATTTGGAAGCAGCTCTTTTTCGGCGTGATTTCAATTATTCTCGCGCCAGTGGCCGAGGAATCATTCTTTCGCGGGATTATCTATCCGACCGTCAAGCAAGCCGGATTTCCACGATTGGCGTTGTGGGGTACGGCGGCGCTTTTTGGCCTGTTCCACATTAACGTAGCGACGTTTGTGCCTCTGGCCTTGTTTGGCGTGGCGCTAAGTCTGCTGTATGAGAAAACCAATAACCTGCTCACCCCCATTTGCGCGCACAGCATTTTCAATACGATTAATTTCTTTCTGCTGATCTTTCAGGAACCGCTTAGCCGGTTGTTTAAATGAACATGACTGTTCAGGTCAGAAGGAGAAATCAGCGTCTCGCTGACGCTCGCCGCAAAGACGGGCACAGGCAAGGATGCCTATGCCACCTGAATGGTTACAAATGAACGAATTCGAACTGATCGCAAAATTGACAGCCTCTCTGTCGTCAAATCCTGCCGTCGTTACTGGCGTGGGAGACGATTGCGCCGTGCTGGATGTTGGCGCGCCCGGACGCCGGCTGTTGTTCAAAACGGATGCCATTGTTGAAGGCATCCATTTCCTGCCGACAGCCGATCCGCGCAAAATTGGCCACAAAGCCCTGGGGCGTTGTTTGAGCGATATTGCAGCGATGGGGGGCCGTCCGTTGGCAGCCTTGATCACGCTGGCGTTGCCGAGCAATTTTGATGTGCCGTTTGTGTCGGCGATTTATGACGGTATGAATGCTTTGGCTCGGCGTTACGGTGTTGCGATTGTGGGCGGCGAAACAACCACCAATCCAGAACGCATGCTCATTTCGGTATCAATGCTCGGCGAATGTTCAAACGGCATTCTCCGCTCGGGCGCAAAAAGCGGCGACGCCATTTTCGTGACCGGCGAATTGGGCGGGTCGATTCTCGGCAAGCATTTGGAATTTGAACCGCGTGTGGCTGAAGGGCAGTGGCTTGCGGAACACTTTCCAATTCACGCAATGATCGATATCAGCGATGGCCTGGTCAACGACCTGCGGCACATTTTGAAAGCCAGTGGCGTCGGAGCCGAATTGCTGGCCAAGTCGATTCCTGTAAGTCCCGCCGCGCGCCAGAGGTGCTCCAAAGTCGCGCCATTGTGGGGCAGACCTCCGGTCTGCCGGTTCCAGGAGCCTCTGGCTCCATGGACACCAACCGACTTTGGAGCTGCCCCCGCGCACAAACGCGCCTGCGGGAGTGTACCGATTAACGCCTCCGCCCCTGAAACACCGCTTATGGCCGCGCTTGGTGATGGCGAGGACTTCGAACTCTTGCTCTGTGTTTCTGGCAAACAAGCCGTGCCACTGCTGGACGCATGGAAAAAGCAGTTTCCTGCCCTGCGCCTGACCTGCATCGGCAAAATCAGGTCCGAGCCCGGCTTGAGCTTGCGTGATAAGACCGGTATCCATACCCTCGAATCCCATGGCTACGTTCATTTCGCATAGTCCCACCGAAACCCAGGCGCTCGGGGAAGAGTGGGGACGCCAAGCCCGGCCCGGATGGGTCATCGGGCTGAGCGGGGATTTGGGCGCAGGCAAAACGCAGCTCGTCAAAGGAATTGCCCGGAGCCTGAACATCACAGGACGCATTCAGTCGCCAACCTTTGCCTTGGTCAACGAGCACCGCAACGGGCGACTGCCGCTGTTTCACGTTGATCTTTACCGTTTGGAGAATGCCCGGCAGATTATCACAGCGGGGTTGGAATCCTATCTGGTTGATCCAGAAGGCATCGCTGTGATCGAGTGGATTGAGCGTTGGCTGGATGACCAACCGCCAGGAGCGCCAGGTTTTGTGGGACGCCGGGTGCAGATCTGCGCTTTGAGCGAAACGGAACGCGAGATTACCTATGAAGATTTTGGCGGTTGAGTTTTCTTCCGAACACCGGGGTGTGGCAGTTCTGGACGATCAAGCCGACCCCATGGTAATGGGCCAAATTTGCGAACAGGGCGGACGCCGTGCGCTTGATCTGGTGGAACGAGCGCTGGCCGCAGCACAGATCGAACGTGAGGAGATCGGCGCGATTGTCGTGGGACTGGGACCAGGATCCTACACCGGGATTCGCGGCGCCATTGCGCTGGCGCAAGGCTGGGAATTGGGACGGAACGTCAAGCTCCTCGGAATCAGCAGCGTCGAATGCATGGCTTGGGGACTTGCCGATTTGGGCGAACCGATGACGGCTCACCTGATCATCGACGCCCAACGCAATGAATTCTACCTCGCGAAATATGACATCACTCCGCGCGCCTGCCTGGAAGTCGAGGCGTTGCGATTGGTTCCAGCGGAACATGTGCAACGCCTCTGCGAAGCCGGCGAACAGGTTCTCGGTCCCGAAGCAGCAGCACGGTTTCCCGGAGCAAGAAACTTATTCCCCCAAGCGACCATGCTTGGCCGAATGGCGCTCGAGCGATCCCATTACGTTACCGGCGATAAACTGGAGCCTATTTACCTGCGACAAACTGACTACAAGAAAGCGCCGCCCCGGCGTATTATTTCCTGAATTCATTTGGCATTGGAGTGGCTGAAGGTAATGAATGCGACAACCGGCAGTTAGATGATTGCAGGGACGAAGCCGTCCCCGCTCCGATCATTCAATGTCAAATTATCACGGCTGCGTCTCGCTTTTGACTTGGGCATTTCCATTCGCAAGAAACCGGTTTACGGCGTTCAAGTAGGCGCGGGCGCTGGCTTCGATGACGTCCGTGCTGGCGCCTTTGCCGGTGAACAATTTGGCGTCGCCGAAATCGACCTTGACAGTCACTTCGCCCAACGCATCCTTGCCCTGCGACACCGCGCGCAACGAGTAATCCATCAACTTGCCGCAGGTATCGGTCATGCGGTCGATGGCCTTCAAAACCGCGTCCACCGGGCCGTCGCCGATGCTGGCGTCCTGTGCCACAATGTCGGCGTCTTTGCCGCGAACCTTGCGCAAACGCACGGTGGCGGTCGGAACGGTTTGGTTGCCGCTGGAGATGCTCAAGTATTCAATCGACCAGGTTTCAATCACTTCAGTGATCTGGCCCTCGACCAATGCGCTCAAATCGTCGTCATAGACGAACTTCTTCTTGTCGCCAATCTCTTTGAAGCGGGCGAAGATGGCGGCGACATCGGCGTCGGTCATCTTGAAACCGAGATGCTTCAAACGCACGGCGACTGCGGCGCGTCCGCTGTGCTTGGTCAACGGCAACTCCGTCTGGCCCCAGCCAACGTCCTGCGGATCCATGATCTCGTAGGTTTCGCGTTTTTTCAAAATGCCATCCTGGTGAATGCCGCTGGAGTGGGCGAATGCGTTTTCGCCGACAATCGCCTTGCTGCGCTGAACGATCAGGCCGCTCATGCGCGATACCAACCGCGACGTCTTGACAATCTCGCGCGTGTTCACGCCACAGGTCAAACCCTCGAAGAAATCGGCGCGCGTTTTGATTGCCATGACCGTCTCCTCCAAGGCGGCGTTCCCGGCGCGTTCGCCAATGCCGTTGACTGTGCATTCGACCTGCCGCGCGCCAGCGCGCACTGCAGCGAGCGAGTTGGCCACCGCCAATCCCAAGTCGTTATGGCAATGGACGCTGATCACGGCCTTGCCCGACTGGAATTCGGGCACGGAATCGTAGAGATACTTGATCAACGCGCCATATTCTTCAGGAACAGCCCAGCCCACAGTATCGGGTATGTTCAACGTGGTCGCTCCCGCCGCAATGACTGCTTTGCAGACACGCGCCAAGAAGTCCGGTTCCGTCCTTGAGCCGTCTTCGGGCGAAAACTCGACGTTATCGACATAGCTCCTGGCGTGTTTGACGCCTTCAACGGCGAGGCGCACGATTTCGTCCTGCGGTTTGCCGAGCTTGAATTCGCGATGAATCTTGGATGTTGCCAAGAAGACATGGATGCGCCCGCGTTTGCCGGCGGGTTTGATCGCTTGGCCAGCGGCATCGATGTCCTTGGCGACGCACCTCGCCAACCCGGCTATCACCGGGCCTTTGATTTCCTTGGCGATGGTATGCACCGCCTCAAAGTCGCCATCGCTGATGACTGGGAAACCGGCTTCGATCACATCAACCTTCAGGCGTGCGAGCTGCCGGGCTACTTCCAATTTTTCGCGCAAGTTCATGGATGCGCCGGGGCACTGTTCGCCGTCGCGCAACGTGGTGTCGAATATGACAATCCGGTTTTTCATAATATTAAATGACATTCTTCCTATGATCTGAACGGTTACAAAACAAAACCCCCACCGCCAAGCTGGCAGTGGGGGCAGGAAATCCTGTGAAGAAATCAAACCTCTACCGCCGCGTTGCTTAGCAGCAGCGCGTATCCAACAAACAGGTTCAAGTTCAACTTCACGCAACTTGATTACTATGCTTCTTGAAATCGGTCAAATCATTTGTTGACCCTAATCCACTTTTTCTGCGTTAATCGCCGGGTTCAGTTTCAATTATGCAGCGATGCAAGAGAATGTTCGCGGGCGGTTTTTTGACCTTCTTTGGTTACATGCTGTCGCCTTTGTCCTGGTGGAATGATGCGTTTGTCAACATTCCGCTTGCACTGTTTTTTGCCTGCGCGGTCAGTTTTTTTTACAAGCCGGCGTTCAACGCCAGCTTCTTGGTAGGCTATTGGATCACCAACGTCGCCGGTTTCGTGCTCATGCACAAAGGCGGACAAAGACTGCTCCATGAATCCGAAAAACGTTACGATCTGAAAACTTTTGGCAAAGACGTTCTTATCTCGTTGCTCTACACCGTGTTGATCGTCACCCTGATCAAGTTAAAAGTCTTGGAGCCACTGGAGAATGCCCTGCCTTCTTTGACCAACGAGTGATGAAATCAACACGGTCAACCACGAATCATCTGGGCAGGAATATTCTAATTATTTCTGCGATTTTCTTTTGCGGACAAGTGGGGGAATTGGTTTAAGATGGCAGCATGCAATCAATTATTAGCCTAGAATCCCATGTTTAGACCGTGCATCGACTTGCATGAAGGCAAAGTAAAACAAATTGTGGGAGGTTCGCTGACGGGTGATCCTTCGACATTAAAAACCAATTTTGTCTCAGAGCGCTCCAGCCGCTGGTATGCGGAATTGTACCGGCGCGACGGCCTTTCCGGCGGACACGTCATCATGCTCGGACCGGGCAACCACGATGCCGCAGTTGACGCCTTGAAAGCCTACCCGAACGGATTGCAGGTCGGCGGTGGCATTAAATTGGACAATGCTCGGGCTTACTTGGATGCTGGCGCTTCACACGTCATCGTCACCTCCTGGATATTTCGCGACGGCCAATTGGAGTGGGATCGGTTGGTCAAACTGGTGGCGGCGATTGGCAAAAGCCGGTTGGTTCTGGACCTGAGTTGCCGCCGCCGAGGCAGTGATTATTTTGTGGTGACCGATCGCTGGCAGAAATTCACTGAGATCAAAGTCGAGGAATCAACGCTCGACCGCCTGGCGCGAGAATGCGATGAGTTTTTAATCCATGCGGCGGACGTGGAAGGTTTATGCCGGGGCGTCGATATGGAGTTGGTGGAAAAGTTGGGCCGATGGTCGCCGATTCCAACCACCTACGCAGGCGGTGCCCGCGAACTGGCCGATTTGGAAGCAGTCACCCGTGTGGGCGGCGGACGGATCAATCTGACCATCGGCTCGGCCCTTGATATTTTCGGCGGAAAAGGCGCGCGCTACGAAGACGTGGTAAGGTTGAACCAAGGCAGCGCGCGGCTATATTGAAAACTTTCGTTTGAAATACTCGAACGCCTCGATAATTTGGCGGGTCTTATGATTCGCGAGATCTTGGAATTCGGTGCCGAGGTGTTCAACGCGGTCGGGATGATACTTCAAAAGCTGTTTTTTGTAAGCATGCTTAACCTCATCAACTGTAATCTCACCGTTCAACCCGAGGACGCTGGCAAAAAACTGTTCATCGGGCGCGCCATTTGTTTTTTCCGGGGGAGTCGGTCGGCGTCCTTGCCGCTCTGGAACGATATTGATTTGCCCGCAAACTGCGCAAAATTTACGGCTGCCCACACAGCGACTCGTAGCGTGAAGCACCGCACCACAACCCGAGCAATTAAACTGAACATGTGAAAATGAGGCGTCCGACATTTTGAATCTTCACCAGAGGCTATACCGGGAATGCAAAGAAGACACAAGTGAAAAGACTCGCAGTGTCAATTGCTCAACATTACCAGTGACAAAGTGGATTGATGGTTCTCTGGGCGTCTGGCTCCGAGGGCAGGGGGACTATAAAGTCAGTTAGAGTTCTCGGAGCCAGAGGCTCCGAGAACCGGCAGACCGGAGGTCTGCCCCACGACTTTAGAGCACCCCTGCTCCGAGGGGACGGAAACTCCGGGCGAGACGCCTAGACTACTTTGTCACGGTGCGTTTGTGCTCGCAACCCTGCGAGCGGAACGCCATCCACAGGGTGGAAATCAGGCTCGCTCCCTTGAAAATGGTTTGCAGCCAGGAAGGTTTTGATTCGGCGCTCGCGGGTTTGGGGCGTCGGAAGGCAGTCAAGCCCGCCATCAGCACAGCAATGGTTGAGGCAATTGAGCCAACGGTCTTGACGCGATCTATAAGCGCGCGAACGCCCCCACTAAGCGCGGCCATATCCTCAACCAATTGGGCGCGGTTTAATTCGCTTTCGGCAAGCAAAAGTCGTTTTCGCGATTCGAGTGAGTTCATGAGAGTGTTTTTTCCAAACATGCGCGATCTTTTCGGAGTTGATCCAGGGTGGCGGGCAGCGTCTGCCAGTCGCGCAGCAGTCTCTTGAGCCGCCAGCAAAGACAGGCCCCGGCTGCCCCATAGAGTCCGGTCAAGGCCAGAAGGGCGGCCACGGGCGAAGGCCATAACAAAACCGCTACGGCAGCCGTAAGCGCAATGCCGGTGAGCAGGCCGAACGCCGCCACGCCGAGAGCTAAAAGGAAAGCGCGCAGGAACCGCTCGCGCTCCTCCTGTACCTCCACCGTCAACAGTTCCAGCCGATTTTCCCAGATGACCAACAGCCGCCTGGCGATATGTTTTGACGCCGAGGCCACTTGTTTAAAGTTGACAGTGGAGTCTTCCATAACCCTATCAATGGCGGTGGCAGGAGCACCGGCGGGCGATGAGAAAACCGATGACCGCGCCGACGGCGACGCCAACGGCGACTGCTTGGTAGGGATGCTCATGCACGGCCTGATCGGCTGCCTTGGCGCCTTCGACCGCCTTCTCGCGAACGCTGCCATAGATTTCCTTGCCACGTTCCAATGCCGCTGCCAGACGCTTGCGGGCTTCCCCGACTTTTTCTCCGGCCACGTCGGCGGTGGCAGCCATCAGGGCGCGAGCATCGTCAGCCAGTTGGCCCATGTCATCATGAATGGATTGTGTTTGTGTATTCATAGTTTTTGGATTTTTTTGTTTGTGTTCTTCTACGGAAAGTTTCCCGCGACCGCAACGGTGGTGGACATGGGAAGCTGGAATTCAAAACGGACAGGCGCAATGGCCGGCCGACGTTCTGATCGTCATCGTGGTTATGATTGTATTCCATAATCCGTGATTCATTGGGACGGTTGACTCTCGACAGAGTGTTCCATTTCCAATAATGCATAATACACCACAAGACGTTGCAAGTCTATGGCGTGTTGCCAAGTATTTTGAACAGAATTCTCTTTTCCGATGCCCCGTTTAGAAGCATCTTGATGTCATGGGACAACGACGAGAAGCGCGAGAACGCGCCGTACAATTTTTATTTCAGCACGATCTGAATCCGCCAGCCAACCTGAACGAAGCGCTTGATCAGTTTTGGGACTCCCAGCGCGGCCCAGCCATCGCCGAAGAGAAGGCATCCGCATCTTGGGGGCAAAAACCCGAATTGCCGCCAGCGACCAACGCGGAGGTGGCAGTGCGCACGTTTGCCGACAAGCTGATCCGGGGCGTTATTGAACATCGCGACGAGTTGGATACCCGCATCAAACAGCATGCCCAGAACTGGGATCTGCACCGCATGGCGGTGGTGGATCGCAATGTTTTGCGACTGGCGATTTACGAAATGCTTTATCGCGAGGACATCCCGCCCATCGTGAGCATTAACGAAGCAGTCGATATCGCGAAAAAATTCTCGACCGAGGATAGCGGCAAATTCGTCAACGGCCTTTTGGATAAAATCAAGGGTGAAATCCTGCGTCCCGCTCGAATTGTAAATACCTGATGTTTGCCGATCTTCATCTGCACACCTGTTTTTCGGATGGCACGTTTACGCCCGAAGAAGTGGCCGAGCGCGGCAGCCGTCTTGGGCTGGTTGCAATGGCTTTGACCGACCACGACACCGTGGAAGGTTGCGAGCGGATGGCTGCGGCGTGCAAAGAAAGGGGAATCGAGTCGGCCTCGGGCATCGAGTTGACCGCCGAGCGAGAGGGCTGTGAGGTTCATCTACTGGGCTATTTTGTTGATGTCAGGTGTCCCAAATTGCTTGCGGAAACTCGGAGGTTCCAAAGTGTCCGGCAAAGTCGCATTTTCGAAATGGTGGCCAATCTCAACCGCTTGGGCATCCCGTTGCGAGCCGAGCAGGTTTTTGAACTGGCCAACTGCCGCTCCCCGGGGCGTCCGCATGTTGGCCGCGCGCTTGTTCAGGATGGTTACTGCGAGACCTTGGATGAGGCGTTTGATCGTTTCTTGAAGAAACATCGTCCGGCATGGGTTCCAAAATTCAAAATTTCCGCTTTTGATGCGATGGACTTGGTTCACAACGCCGACGGTTTGGCTGTCATGGCCCATCCGGGCCTTAACCGATCTGATGATTTTATTCCGATGCTTGTGGAGCACGGACTGGACGGCATCGAATGCTATCACAGCAAACACACACCATCAATGACCGCCCGATATCTGCAAATCGCCGCTCAATATGGCTTGCTGGTCACCGGCGGCTCCGACTGCCACGGGTTCAGCAAGGGCAAGCCGCTCATTGGCGCGGCCAAGGTTCCCGCCGTGCGCTGGCGCAAGCTTAAGGAAGCTTGGGAAAACCGTCGCAAAAAGCAATCGACCGCACAAACCGTCGATGGCGTCTCCCGTTAAAACTCAACATGGGTCTCTTTCAAAAATTCAAAGAAGGTCTTCAAAAGACACACAGCAAACTGGCGCACGAAATCAAGCGCATCATCTCTTATTCGCCCAAGCTCACCGCTGAGACTTTGGATGAACTGGAGATTGCGCTGATCGGCGCAGACCTCGGGACTGCGGTCTCCGGTCAGATTGTGCAGGCGGTCAAGGTCGCCTACGAAACACAGGGCCGTTCCGGACTTGATGTCTTTGCCATTGCCCGGAGCGAACTTGAACAGATGCTTTCCGGCGCCCAAGCCGGCCTGATCCGGCAGCCATCGGGATTGACGGTCGTCTCGATCGTCGGTGTCAATGGAACGGGCAAGACCACGACTGCCGCCAAGCTGGCTCACCTGACGCAGGCCCAGGGAGCCAGTTCGGTGCTGGCGGCGTGCGACACGTTTCGCGCCGCTGCTGTTGAGCAAATCAAGCTCTGGGGCGAGCGCCTCGGCGTCCCGGTCATTGCCGGCGCGCATGGGGCCGACCCCGCATCCATCGCTCACGACGCCATCGCGGCCGCTACCGCGCGAAACGCAGCCTATCTCTTTATCGACACCGCCGGACGCCTCCATACCAAGAGCAACCTGATGCAGGAATTGCAAAAGGTTCATCGCGTGATTGACAAAAAGCTGCCTGGCGCGCCGCACGAAACGCTGCTGATCCTGGACGCCACGACGGGCATGAATGCCCTGAACCAGGCGCGCGAATTTGGAAAATCCGTCAAGATCACCGGCTTGGTTGTGACCAAGCTCGACGGCACCAGCAAAGGCGGCATGGTCGTCGCCATCCAGAAGGAACTGGGGTTGCCGATCAAGTTCATTGGGCTGGGAGAAAAACCGCAGGATCTGCAACCGTTCGACGCCCGGCAGTTCGCACGGGCGATCTTCGAAGAGTAACATCAGGCGCGAGTCAGTGAATCGATTTGTTTTAGCTTGGAAACCGCAGTTGGGTTAACCGCAGAACACGCGGAATACGCGGAAAGAAGAGGCAGAATGAGGTTTTGAAGATGCCATCCGTCAGATTAAGAATACATTCTTCGCAATGGGTTCTTCTTCCGCGTGTTCCGCGTATTCCGCGGTTCATTTGCAGTTTTTGGATTTTAAATTTCAAATTTGAGATTTGAGATTTTACCAAAACTCACATTCCAGGCGTTAACAATCGACTAAAGTCGGGTTTTACTGAAAAAAGACAATTATCAGCATGAACTATTTTCGTAACTATTCAGCAAATCTACCACCAAAGGTGGCGGGCGGAAGGAAGTAACTAAAGTAGTTGCTTGGAAGCGTCAATCCGACTCACGAACTTACGAATTACGGTACTATGAACCCATTACCCATCGACGACATCTCCATGATGCGCCTGGCTTTGCGCCTGGCTTCGCGAGCGTTAGGGCAAACCTCGCCCAATCCGCTGGTCGGCGCGGTTCTGGTTAAAAATGGGGTTATCATCGGACGCGGTTGGCATCACCGCGCCGGGCAGCCGCATGCGGAAATCGAAGCCCTGAACGACGCGCGACGCCAGAACCACGATCCGTCAGGGGCAACGCTTTACGTGACGCTCGAACCCTGCTGCACGCACGGACGCACCCCCCCTTGTGTCGATGCCATCATTACGGCTGGAATCAGGCGTGTCGTCGTTGCTGCGTCCGATCCCAATCCCGCTCATTCTGGACGGGGCTTTACGCTGCTTCGGCAAGCTGGCATTGCCGTCGATGAAGGCATCCTGTCGGCGGAGTCGGCGCGGACGAACGAGGCATTCAATCATTGGATTGTCCATCGCGCGCCGTTTGTGACTGTCAAAGCAGCCATGTCACTGGATGGCAAAATAGCCACCGTATCTGGCGAATCCAAGTGGATCACAGGCCCGAAGGCGCGCGCCCTTGGAATGAAACTGCGCCTGGCCTCCGACGCCATCCTGGTTGGGGTCAATACCGTCGTCAAAGACAACCCGAGCCTGACTTTTCGCGGCCCCAGCCCCAAGGAACTCCGACGCATCGTTCTTGATCCAACCGGACGCGTGCCGCTTGATGCAACTATAATTTCCGACGCCTCAGCTCGTCTGACCACAGTGGTCGTGACCGGGGCCGCCCGGACCGAACAGATTGCCGCGCTTCAAGAGCGCGTTCGCGTTCTTGTGGCGCCTGAAAAAAATGGAAAAATCGACCTCTCCTGGCTATTGACAACATTGGGTGGCGAGAACGTCACAGCCCTGTTAGTGGAGGGTGGCGGAGAGACCAATGCCCAGTTTCTGCTTCAGCGCCTGGCCCAGAGAATCGCCTTTTTTTATGCTCCGATCGTCATTGGCGGACGCAACGCCCCAAACGGCGTCGCCGGCGACGGACTACAGACGCTTGAAGAAAGACTCGCCATCCGGGATGTCGTCTGGCGCAAGCTCGGCCCCGACCTGTTTCTGACCGGCCGCGTGGATTGATCCGTCCTTGTTTTCCGCAGCCAAAAGTGTTCTATCTTTATACAGTGAATAAAGAACAGGTTGCACAGGTTCTCAATGACATCGCCACTCTGCTCGATTTGAAAGGTGAAAACCCGTTCAAATCGCGCGCTTATGTCAATGCCGCCCGCGCTCTTGAGTCGCTCAACGAGTCTTTGGAAAAAGTGTTTGCCCCAGGAACCGAGGAGCACATCAAAGGCATTGGTGAGAGCATCCATCAAAAGATCGTGGAGATGATGGCCACAGGCCGGTTGGCCTACTACGACGATTTGAAAGCGTCTGTTCCCGAGGGGTTGGTTGCGATGCTGGCGATTCCGGGACTCGGTTCTAAGAAGATCAAGGCCCTCCACGACGCGCTGGGAATCACAACCATCGAGCAATTGGAAAAGGCGTGCCAGGAGGGCAAGATCGCCGTGCTCACGGGATTTGGAGAGAAGACTCAGGCCAATATCCTCCAAGGGATTGAGTTTCGTCGCCAATATTCCTCGCGTCACCTGCTGATCGACGCTTTGGTGGCTGCCGAGCCGATCCTTGAGCGCTTGCGCGTCCACCCGGATGTGATTCGATGTGGCATTGCCGGAAGCCTGCGCCGTTCCAAAGAGGTCGTTGGCGATGTGGATTTCCTCGCCTCCTCAAAGCATCCGGCGGGCATTATTGAACATTTCACGAAGCTTCCCGGAGTCGCCAGTGTGATTGCCAAAGGGGAGACCAAGGCCAGCGTCACGCTGGACGGTGGCATCCAGGCCGATTTGCGGGTGGTCAGCGACGCTGAATATCCTTACGCGCTGGCATACTTCACCGGCAGCAAAGAGCACAACATTGTGATGCGCCAACGTGCGATCCAGCGTGGCTTGCGGCTCAATGAGTATGGCTTGTTCCGCTCCGATGTCGAAACACGAGACCCCAAGCTGCTGGTCGTATGCCGGACTGAAGATGAGATTTTTCAAAATCTCGACCTGGCCTGCATCCCGCCGGAGTTGCGCGAGGACAAAGGCGAGTTTGCGGCCGCCGAAAAGAATGAACTGCCGCGATTGATCGAATGGACCGATCTCAAAGGATCGCTCCATAATCATTCCACTTGGAGCGACGGCCACGCCACGCTCCATGAAATTGCCGCTTATGTTCAGGGCCTTGGCTGCGCGTATTGGGGGATCACCGACCATTCCCTATCCCAGTTTCAGGCCTCGGGCCTTGCTCCCGCCCGGTTGCGCGAACAGATTATTGAGATTCGCCAGATCAACGAGGAGTTTGCGGTCGAAGGCACCTTATTTCGATTCATCGGTGGCACTGAGGTCGATATTCGGCTCGATGGAAAACTTGATTATGACGACGATCTCCTGGCGCAACTGGACATTGTGGTGGCCAGCGTGCATTCAGGCTTTCAGCAGAGCGAAGAGGAAATGACCCGACGCATCATTCGCGCTGTCGAGAATCCGTATGTCCATATCGTGGGGCATCTCACCGGACGGCTGTTGCTTGAGCGCGAGCCATACAAGGTGAACCAGCATGCCGTGATCGACGCTTGCGCCGCCAACGGCACTTGGATCGAACTCAACTGCAATCCCTACCGCTTCGACATGGACTGGCGCCTGTGGCATTACGCAAAGGACAAGGGGGTCAAATGCGTCATCAGTTGCGACGCACATCGAAACGAGAACGCAGGCTTTCTGCGCCTGGGGGTGGGCGTCGCCCGAAAAGGATGGCTTGAAAAGCGCGATGTGATAAATACGCTGCCCTATGATGCGCTGATGACCGAGCTCAAACGCAAGCGCGCCCGTGCAGGTCTCTTGTTAAACTGAAGAAAGGCGTCAGCGATTCAGGGATGTGGGTGGGTATTAGTTCTAATTTGGCTAACTGCAATAACTTGGAGCATTTTCTTTCAGCAATTCTCATTTTGAGGAAGTAAGAGGAAGAATGCTGATCTGCCTGCGCACGAAGTTTTCAACTCCCTGCGGAGCCAGAGGCACCGCAACAGTCAGCACAATGATCACTTCACCTCGATAACAAGGTGCTGGCAGGCCAGATGCCTACCCCACATAATGAGAATTGCTGCTTTTCTTTGATTGTCAGATCCATTGGACTTTATTAACGATTGTGCTGCCGATGAATGAAAACTACGGTTCGATACCGCTGATCTTATTCGAAGACGAACATTTGCTGGTCGTCAATAAACCGGCAGGAATGAACACGCACTCGCCCAGCCAGTATGCCGGCGAAGGGCTGTACGAATGGCTTAAGAACCGCGAACCGCGTTGGGCGAGTCTTGCGATTATTCATCGGCTGGATAAAGAGACATCCGGACTGATTGTGTTCACCAAATCCCCGTTGGCCAATCGGTCGCTAACCGAGCAGTTTGAGAAGCGCGAGGTTCATAAGAAATACATTTTGCTGACGGATCGCAAGGTTGATCCGGAGAAGTTTACGGCAAGGTCGTGCCTGATTCGGGTGGGGGATCGATATGTCAGCAGACTGCCACATGCGGGTGGGGAGATGGCGGAAACGCTGTTTTCCCTCTTGCCCGGAACAGGCAGGATGCCTGTTCTACGTTGGACAGACAGCATGCCCGTTTTACCTTGGACAGACAGTTTGCGGCGGGTGCAGGCGGAGCCGTTGACGGGGAGAACTCACCAGATACGGGTTCATGCGGCCGATCATGGATTTCCGGTTTTTGGGGACACGTTCTACGGGGGAACAGAAGCGGAGCGCGTTTGTCTGCACGCGGCGGAGATTTCGTTCAAGCATCCGGCGAGCGGGCAAGATGTCGTCTTCTCTGCCCCAGACGATTTTGACGCTGATCCACGTTTGGCAATTCGGGATGCCTTAATTGATGCGCGCGCGACCGACGCCTTTCGTGTGATTCACGGAGCGGCCGACGGTTGGCCAGGGCTTTACGTGGACCGGCTTGCCGGTTTTCTCCTGGCACAATCGGAACTGCCGCTCGGTCCAACCGATCTCAAGTTTTTGGCCAAAAGCATGGAGCGTCTGGCGGCGGCGGGCGTTTACCACAAGCTGCTGCGACGGCATGTGCAGAAGTCATCGGTTGAAGCGGCGTCACCGCAACTGGTTCTGGGAACGGCGGCCCCGGAGGAATTCGTGATTCGCGAGAACGGAGCACAGTTCGCGTTGCGCTTTAGCGAGGGCTACTCGGTCGGCCTTTTTCTTGACCAGCGCGACAACCGGCGGCGGCTTCTGACGCGATACGTGGCGCCGGAGTTTGCGTTGGACGGCCTGGCAGGCGGAGAAACGCTCAATGCGTTCGCTTACACCTGCGGCTTCTCGGTCTGCGCCGCGAAAGCCGGAGCGCGGGTTACCAGCCTTGATTTATCGAAGAAATACCTCGATTGGGGCAAACACAATTTTGAACTGAATGGTATCGATCCGGCGCGGCACGATTTCATTTTCGGCGATGTGTTTGACTGGATGCGCAGGCTCGCGAAGAAAAGCCGTCTATATGACGCCATCCTCCTTGATCCCCCAACTTTCTCACGTTCCAAGGAACACGGCGTGTTTCAGGCCGAAAAGAATTACGGTGAGCTGGCCGCCGCCGCCCTGCCACTCCTTAAACCGGGAGGAGTGCTCTTTGCCTCTACAAACGCGGCAACGTTGCAGCCGGGAGATTTCCTGCAATCGCTCTCAAATGCCATCTTAGCCTCGCAAAGAACGATCCAACAGCTTCAATTCATCCCCCAGCCCCCCGACTTCCCGCTCCACCGCTCCGAACCAGCTTACCTGAAAACTGTCTGGATTCGTGTGGGATGAAGGACTTTTCGGAATTACTGGAGCCTCACCGGTTTGGATTGCGTTTTTTGTGAAATTGGGTCTAGTAAAGGTCTTTTGAGAAAGACGATGTGCTGGCAATGACTTATCCTCAAGCGATTCAATTTCTGTACGACCTGCGGCTATTTGGCGCCAAGATGGGACTTGAGAATACGCTCAAGCTGGCGGGTTACGCCGGAAATCCGCAAGAGAAACTCCGTTTTATCCATGTGGCCGGCACCAACGGGAAGGGATCTACGTGCGCCATGATCGAGAGCATTTACCGTCAGTCCGGACTGCGGGTTGGGCTCTTTACGTCGCCGCACCTGGTGTCGTTTGCCGAGCGCATCCAGGTTAACCGCCAACTTATCAGCGAGGGCGATGTCGCGCGGTTAGTGGACGAAATGCGGGATTTCCTCAAGAATTTCCCGGTCGAGGTACATCCGACTTTTTTTGAAGTGGTCACTGTGATGGCGCTGAAGTATTTCGCCAGGCAGCAATGCGATCTGGTCATCCTGGAAACCGGCATGGGTGGGCGTTTGGACGCCACCAACATTGTTACACCGCTGGCGAGCGTGATCACCAATGTTCAGTTTGATCACCAGCAGTGGCTGGGCAATACGCTGGGGCAAATTGCGGCTGAAAAAGCGGGCATCATCAAACCGCGCGTGCCTGTGGTCACCGGGACGGACGACGCGCAGGCGCTGGAAGTGATTGTTTCGACCGCCAAGGCGAAGGCCGCCCCGATCACGGTGGTGACCTCCGTTGAAATGCAGGCGGCGAAAGCATTCGATATTCCGCTTCTGGGCGATCATCAGAAACAAAACGCAGCGGTTGCCATGGCTGTGGCGGGCGTGTTGCGCGGAGCGCTGCCGGTCGATGACGCGGATGTCCAACGCGGGATCAAACAAGTCCAATGGGCCGGACGATTGCAGCTTGTGCGGCGCGAAGGAGGGCAGACAATCCTGCTCGACGGCGCGCACAATCCAGCCGGGGCTCAGACGCTCTTGGCGGCGTTGAATTCCTATTTCCTTGGCGTCCGCCCTGCTCTTATCCTCGGAGCTATGCGCGACAAAGACTGGCCTGCCATCTGCCACATCCTGGCGCCGCTGGCCTCAAAAATTCATCTCTGTCCAACTGGCAGTGACCGTAGCGCCGACCCGCAGCGGCTTGTTGGATGCTGCCAGGAGGTGAACAATGTCGTTCCGATTTTCGTCTGCTCCGGCCTTGCTGAAGCGCTCAAGGAAACGGAGTCCGAGCCGTTCACTGTTGTCGCCGGTTCGCTTCATCTGATCGGCGAGGCCATGGAACTCTTGCATCTTTCACCCGCGGTCGCTGAGAGAGGACTCAATGAGTGGGTGAGAGGTGATGAAATTGACAGACAAGTTTGCTGACGCGGCGGCTTTTCACGCGATTCTCGGCGCTCAGATGGCTTCAAATAGTGTGATTTCTTGGCTCATAGGTCGCTGGGCTCTTCGAGGAAGGCGGCGGCTCCGGGGCTGGCTCCGGCATCAGGCGGTCTGGTATTGCAGTTCTGTTAGATTCAGATGGGGCGTCCGCTGGGAAAGGCGGAGCATCTCGATGCCGACCACTTGGTTGTGCTCGTTGAAGTCCAGCACCACGCCCGGCGAGACTTCCTCGGATTCGATGATCATGGAGTCATCCAGCCGCAGGTAAAGCGCGTCGGCTCCCTTATCAACGTGCAGCTTCATAATTTTCCGACACCTTCTGCTGCTGCCCAGACGCATTGAAATTCATGCAGGGCAGTGTCACTGCCGGCCAAGGGCCCCGCGCCGACACATTCGCAACCATTTCGCGGGCCACACCGTAAAGAATTGATGCCCCGTTAACTGTGACCAGATCGTCCGGTTTATGGTGCCCCGTCTTATGCGCCCCGGCGACCACATGAAACACACCTAAGACGGTCACCTCGCCAAAATAGGGCGCGGTCTTTCCTTCAACCACCGCCAACTTCACCGTCAGCGCAACCATGTAGCGGCTCGGGTCGTTATTGTCTTTGGAGACCTCCAAGTGCGTGGTTACCACGCCGCCCGAATTCGCAGGTCCTTGCTGGTTCGCCTGGATATCCACTTTGACGAAAAAATATCGCTCAAGCTGTAGCCCGGACTGGTTCATAAGGATTCGGCGATGATGGGAAAGCGAGTATTTTGGTGAATGCTCGGCTGTCCCATGCAGATTGTTGCGCGGGTTGGGGGGCGGGCTTTTCTTTTAGGAAATTGATCCACTGGGACACCGTCACAGCCGGTTGCATATGCACGCGCAGTTCGGCATCCAGCGCCCGTGAGAGCTTAACCATTGTTTCAATGGTGAAATTATTCTTGCCGCGCAAAAGCTTGGTCACAAACGCCGGGTTCACATTCAGGCGTTCTGCCAGTTGCGAGTTGGTGACCTTGAGCTGGTTTATTCGCGCAGCCATCTCTTCGGTAAATTCCAGGATGGCTGTTTCCACCCAAAATTGGTCGCGCTTCTTGGATCGCTCAAGCATGTTCTGAAATGAAGCTTGAGTATTCATGTTTTTGTTACCCTTGTTATCGGGATTTTCGTTATTTTCTTTGCTTCAAAATAAGCTTTTCTCTCTTTGCCCGCATCTTTGATTTCGCGGCTCTGCACTTTCTTCGCGCCTTTGCCAAACCCATGCGTGCAAATCACCATCCGCCCGGCGTCATAAAACCAGCAGATGCGCAGATGTTTTGCTTTAAACTCATAAATGTCATTCCCCACATCACGGAACTTCTGCTTGTTGTGGCCGGGGCCATGGTTGGCCATCCGTTCCAGCAGTGCAAGCAGGCTGTCCAGTGCGTCCAAATCATTTTTCTCGACGCTGGAAAGGAATTCCTCGACAGCGCAATGCCCGTCCTTTTCCAACCCATAAATCGTATAGGCGCTGCCGGGGATCAACTCTTTCAGTCCGTACCTCATAAGCTTAACCTAAAGGTTAAGTCCGTCAATCTGTTTTTGTTTGAATAAGAGCCGCTTGGCAAAGACGTGTTCTTTGCTGTCCGCCAAGGCACTGCAAAAAACACAGGCGCTCATTTGGTCGCCTCCTCCACAATCGTAATTTCCTCTGCCGTAAGGCCGTAAAGCGCGTAAACTTGCTGGTCGATCTCATGCTCCAACAGTGTCTCTTGTTCCTCATTGGCACTGGCTTTTGCCCTCATTATCTCATCAACAAGATCGGTAAGCAGTTTGGCCACCTTCGGAACAATGAGTTTTGGCATCGGCAGCGCGGCAAGTTCGTAAATCCTGATTTCGGGGAATGTTTTGTCCTGTCGGTTGTACTTTTTCTTGAAGTAGTAGGCTATGAGTGCCGAGTTGAGTAATGCCAGCAATGTTTTTGAAAGGTTACCATCAAAAGGCTTTACGATCTGCAGAAGTTGGCTTGTAACAAAATCATCCTTTGTAAAAGCGCCAATGAGGCGCTCACCTACGATGCGACGGAAAAGCAATCTGCTACCGAGAAAGAGTGCAGGGTCTCGAGGGGCAGCCAGGTTTTCTCCATACTTTAGCCATCGCTTTTGCCAATTAATCCCGAATCGATCAACATCTTTTCCTTCAAGATACCTACGGTAATCTACAGTGAGTTTTGTTTTTGATTCAAACACATGGTTTTTCGCGTCGGTTGGCTTCTGAGACGGGGTTCCTTTACCAGTTTCATAAAGCTTTATCCCGAATTTCACTAAAGCGATTTTTTCCAGATCTACGGAATTGCTTTCGATCTTTTGGCGGATACTGACATCCTCGTAGCGGAGAAATATGTTAAATATCTTAAGGTCATCTGCCGCCCATAATCCTTGGCTGATACGGTTTTTGATAGCAAAGGTATCCTTGTCTGGTTCAAGAATCTTTACGTCCTCCATGATGCTTGGTCCCTTCCGGAGAATTGTGATGATTGGCAACACAACGGCGCTAGCCCGACTTTCGCTACTGGCACCACTTAATGATAGCTGATGGTTTGTTGCAAGGGCATTTCTCAATAGTTCGTTTTGCCAGTCGGTTCCTACACCTGCTGCAGCTATTTGATCGGTTGTGTAAGGCAAACTCTTCCCTGAATCCTTGCTGATATCGTTGATCATTTGCATGTATTGCGTAGCATTCAGCACATCCAATTTATATGATGGGGATTGAAGTGCGGCATAAGTGTTGTATG
>CAIUEN010000400.1 GCA_903898185.1 uncultured Verrucomicrobiales bacterium | reverse complement strand
CATGATCTTCTATCAACGGGCATACCGGGCGTTGAAACGCCCGGCTACCATCAAGGCTCGCTCCGCGAGCAGGCCAGTCGCGTAGCGACCTCATGACGGTAGCCGTGGGTTTTAACCCACGGTCACGGTTTGCACCGGCACCCCGCGTCGCGGAGCGAGGCTTGAAACCCATCCCCCAAATATCCGACGGTTCAACCGCCGCTACGCGACGGGCATGATCTTCTATCAACGGGCATACCGGGCGTTGAAACGCCCGGCTACCATCAAGGCTCGCTCCGCGAGCAGGCCAGTCGCGTAGCGACTTCAAGACGGTAGCCGTGGGTTTTAACCCACGGCACGGTTTGCACCGGCACCCCGCGTCGCGGAGCGACGCTTGAAAACCCCGCCACAAAGATCAATCCCACAAATATCGTTCGTCATAATCGATTTCATGTTTTCTGAAAAACGCGAGGTACTCCTCCTGAAACGTCTTCGCATGGTGGTGCTCGCGCTGGCCTTGGATATAAGCGGTCACATCCGCAATATTGGACTTGCTCACAGTGAACGCTCCATATCCGTCCTGCCAGGCGAAGCCCTTCATATTGGAAAACGTGTCGTGAATCCAAGCCGATGATCCACCTTTGACCAGTTGGGCGATATTGGCAGGAGCAAGCGTCGCGGAGGCACCGAGCAACATGTGGATATGATCTTCAACGCCACCAATCTGAAGCGGCTTCATCTTGTTTTCCTTGGCGATTCCACCGAGGTAGGCCCAGATGCGCGCTTCAACTTCTGGCAAAATCCATCGCTCGCGTTTTTTTGTGCTGAAAACAAAATGATAATGGATGCTGGTGTAGGTGTTTGCCATAGGTTAATTGGCTCGGCATTGAATGTCGGGCATTTCAATCGTCGCTCCGCGACAGATGGTCATTGGGGACGGGCTAACCGTGGGTTGAAACCCACGGCTACCATCGGTGGTCGCTCCGCGACCGGCGACACGGACTGACTTACGTTTCATCATTGTCATATCCCCAGCCCATCAAAATTCTTCTGGATCTTTTTCGCCAACGCCGTCGCTTCCTGGTTCAGATCGGCCAACTCGACGTGGATGTCGCTGATGGCCTGCTCGAAATCGAAATCTTCGTCCACTTCGGCGGGAGCGACGCCCACGTAACGACCCGGTGTGACGCAGAAAAATGACACCGAGCACGGGCATGCAGTATTCGCCAGCGGTGAGCTTCGAGTTGGCGCGGAGATTGTCGGCAGCCGACCAAAGGTCGATTCAAGATGCTCAATATTGGCCAGTTGGGTATGGTTCATCAGGAGAAAGCAACAGGGATCAGGTTGGGCAGTGCAAACGACGAAAATGCAAACGCCTTGGTTGCCCGAAAGGCGCGTAGAATGGACGGGTAATGTCAGCAATTTCTGCATCCTAAGCGGCTCTTATGAGGGATGTTGAATCAAGCCGACTGAGAATGCAAATAAAACGACGCGAAAACGAGGGTTGCAAAAAATAGAACAAAAAAGTCTTGCCAGCGCAAATAGGCGGAGCAATGTTTTTCAACGATGAACAAAACTCCTATTCGCGTTGCTGTTACCGGCGCTGCCGGCGCAATCGGTTATTCACTTCTGTTTCGGATCGCCTCAGGCGAGGTCTTTGGCGCCGATCAACCGGTCATCATCCACTTGGTGGACATTGAGCCAATGCTTCCCAAACTCCAAGGCGTCGTCATGGAGTTGGAAGATTGCGCGTTTCCCCCTCTCAAAGGCTTGGTTGCCACGGCGAACAAAGACGAAGGTTTCAAAGATGTCAATTGGGCCTTGCTCGTTGGCGCTTTTCCTCGCCAGCCGGGCATGGAGCGTAAAGATCTTCTGGCCAAGAACGGCGAAATCTTCGTCGGCCAAGGTCAGGCTCTGGCAAAGAACGCCGCCAAGGATGTTCGCATCCTGGTGGTCGGCAATCCGTGCAATACCAACTGCTTGATCGCGATGAACGCCGCTCCGGAAATCCCGCGTGACCGCTGGTTCGCGATGACCCGCTTGGATGAGAATCGCGGCAAATCCCAACTCGCCAAGAAAGCGAAGGTTGATGCTTGCGCGATCAGCAATCTGGGGGTCTGGGGCAACCATAGCCCGACGATGTTTCCCGACTTCTATAACGCCAAGATCGGCGGCAAGCCAACGCTGGAGGTTATCCCGGACGAAAACTGGCTCAAGAACGACTTTGTCACGACGGTTGCCCAACGCGGCACTGCTGTCCTCAAAGCCCGCGGCATGAGCAGTGCCGCCAGCGCCGCCAACGCGGCCATTGATTCGGTCAAATCGGTTATCAACCCAACGCCATCCGGCGATTGGAACAGTCTCTGCGTCTGTTCCGATGGCAGCTATGGAATTGAGAAAGGCATCATCACTTCATTTCCAGTCCGTAGCAACGGACAGAAAATTGAGATTGTTCAGGGCCTGTCGATCAACGAATTCAGCAAGGGCAAAATCTTCGCCAGCGTCAAGGAACTCCAGGACGAAAAGGCGATGGCCACCGAACTCGGACTTTTGCCCAAGAGTTAGACTTGAGCTTATATTCACCTTTAGGGAGTTGGAACTTTAATAAGTACCAGCGAATCGGCGCAAAATGGTCAAAATGCGGGTACTTTTCAATCTTCCAACTCCCTTAGTGCTGTAAACTTTAGGAAATTGGAACTTTAAGAGCCTTCGATT
>CAIUEN010000399.1 GCA_903898185.1 uncultured Verrucomicrobiales bacterium | reverse complement strand
TTCGGTGGCCTTGGCGGTCTGCTTGGCGAGTTCCTTGACTTCGTTGGCAACGACGGCAAAACCCTTGCCCGCTTCGCCAGCTCGGGCGGCTTCAATGGTGGCGTTGAGCGCCAGCAGATTGGTTTGTTCGGCAATCGAGGTGATGACCTTGATGACATTGCCGATTTCGTTGCTGCTATCGCCCAGTTTGGCAACGGTTGCGTTCGTGTTCTCCGCCACAGTGGATGCGTGATTGGCGACCTTGGCCGCCTCGCTGGCGTTCTTGGCGATCTCGCGAATGCTCGCGGTCATTTCCTCGGCGCCGGTCGCGACCGTGTTGATGTTCTTGCTCACCTGCTCGGCTGCGGCAGAAACGACATTGGCCTGGCTGGCGGTTTCCTCTGCATTGGTGCTGACCTGCGAACTGACGCCGCTCAATTCCTCGGACGAAGCGCCAAGCGATTGGGAGTTCTGCGAGATGGAAATCATGTTGTTACGCAGTCCTTCCACCATGCCGTTCATGCTGTCGGCCAACTGGCCAATCTCGTCGCTGCGATGAATGTCCAGTTTCTGAGTAAGATCGCCCTTGGCGATGCGCATGGAAAACTCAACTCCCTGCTTGAGCGGACCAGTGATCGAACGGGTGATCATGAAGGCAACAATGATGCCAACAATCACGCCGACCAGAAGAGTCACGACAGAAATGGTCTTGGAACTGGAGACAATCCCCTGCACGGAGGCACTGCGTGCGGTGGAGTCTTTCCAAGCGTCGTTTTCGGCAGTCTGAGCGGTTGATATTACGGTATCTCCAATGGAGTTCATCTCGGGAAGAATCTTCTTGTTCAATTCGTTGTCGGCCAACTGCCAACTCTTTGCTGTTTCGAAATAATCGGTCGTTGCTTTGGCAGTTCGGTCAATGCGCAGATTGTCGTCGGCGGTGACTGAAACTTTGCGCAAGTCACCATAAAGAGACTGCAATTGGTTTATGCATGTGGTCATCTTTTCCCAAGACTTGGCATCCTTTTCCGCCATATAAACGCGCGAAGCTAAACGCGCCTGCAAGGCGGTCTGGGAAATATCAGCCACAATGAACACCGCTTCGGAAATCTTGTCGGTGCGCGCGGTTTTGGCTTTCAAATAACCAGCAGCGGCCTGCGCAACCGTGTCTCCTCCAGTGTCCATAGTGGTAGCGGCAGACTTCATCTGTTTGTCGTTTTCAACCCACGCCTTGGCGGCGGTCAGGTAATCCTGCGTCGCCCTTTCGGCGGCATCAATCGAACGTTTGTCGGAATCTTCGACAGCCAACTTGCGAAGCTCGGCATAGCACTTGAGCAGATCGTCAATGCTATCCGCCACGCCTTTCCAATACTCAGGCTTGGCATCTATCTGGTATTTCTTGGAAAAGATGACTGCTGAGTTGGCGTAATCGGCAACGCGACCGCCAGCCTGCAACATTTCGTAAGCATTCGTCTTGACATCATCTCTGACAGACCTGCGGTAATCCTGATCCTTCTTGGCAATGAATTCATTGTAAGCTGCCATGACCGCCTCATAATTCTTTTGCATCATTGTCTCCGCTGCGCTAGTGCTCTTCTGAAACTCAACCCACTTTTTGGCTGCGTCGAAGTAGTCCTTGGTCGCCTTGCGAGCATCGTTGATCTGTTTAAGCTCCGCAGCGTCGGGCTGCATCTTTTCCAACTCATCGTAGGCAGCCAGCAGCGCCGTTATATTGCGATCAATGGCCTCGAAATAGCGCGCATCCTTGTAAAGCATATACGCCTTCTCATTGACTCGCGTTTCAAACGCGGCGGCATTGATGCGGTTGACCGTGGCCAGCGCGGTCTTGGCTTCGATATATTCCTTCTGCTTGGAGGCCAGATAGGCTTCCGCTTCGTTGCCGACAATACTCCCCTTCTCAACCAGCACATCAGCGGCTGTCTTGGTGGATTGGATGGCTGTAACCCCCTGCTCGTACAGCGCCGCCCATTGCTGGCTGATCTTACGTACCTCCTTGGACTTGGCGGCCAGCGTGGCGTCCTTGAATTCCTCGGCCACGACATCCACCTTGGTCAGGTTGGCCATCAGATCGGCCACTTTCTGCTTGGCGCGCTGGTGGGTTTGATCTTCAGCCTTGATGACGTAGTTTTTCTCCTCAAGGATGCACTCGAAGGCCGACCGCTCCACGCCGGTGTTGTTTTGCACCGCTGGCAGGGAGTGTTTGCCAAGGGCGGTAACCTCGGAATCCACATTGCGAAACATAACGTAGGCGGTGATACCGAGCACCGCCGTAATCGCGGTAATGGATCCGAACCCTAGTGTGATTTTTGTGCCGATTTTCATGGTCGTGATGGGTTGAGTTAAAACGTGTGTTAAATTAATTTAAGCAGGTAAATCGATGGTCTTGCCTGTATCCAGCAGGAGAAGCAATCGATCTTTAAGTTTGCAAGCGCCGGTGATGAGTTCGCGGACATCGCCCTGGAGCGTCTCGGGCGGGAGTTCGATCGACTCGGCAGAGACTTCCAAGACATCTTCGATCTGGTCAACCAAAAGGCTGATCGCCCCGTCCGGAGTTTTGATCAAAACATTCATGTTCCGTGCGCCTTCAGGGCCTGCGGGCAGCCCCAAGCGTCGTCGCAGGTCAATGGCAGTGATGATTTGCCCGCGCAGGTTGATGAGTCCTCGCACCTCGGGCCGGGCCAGCGGCACCCGGCTCATCGCCTGATGACGAATGACTTCCTGCACCTGGCCGACGGCCACGCCAAAGAAAAAACGATCAACAGTAAATGTGCAGAATAAGCTCATGATGCGAGTGCCTGGGTGGAAATGATGGCGGCGACATCGATCATTTCAGTCACACGCCCTTGAATGACCGAACTGCCGAGAATGCCGGAACGGTGCTGCTCATTCTGGAGCACGACAGTTTCTTCAACAATGTCATCAATGCGACCCACCACCAAGCCGAAATTGCGGTGATTGACTGTATAGACGACGACGGGCAGTTCGCCGTTTGTGGCGTCTGTGCCGCCGAGAACATTGGCAAGGCGCACCAGCGGCATTATTTGCCCACGATATTGAACAACCTCCCGGTCCCCTTCCCTCTCGACTTGGGATGACGGAAATTTCTCGAGCCGCCCAACGCTGGAGAGCGGCAGCGCAAACCGGTGCGAAGCTCCCAAGCTGAATAACAGCAGACTTTGGCGGATGGCAGCGCCCGCTTTAGAAGCCGTCCCCGCCGATTCGCTCAGTTCATTCTTTCCGCTTTGGGAAACCACATGCGCGTGTTGCGCAAGACCAAATACATCAAGAATCAAGGCGACCATGCCATCGCCCATGATTGTGGCACCGGCAAATACGGGAAGCCCTTTAAGGTGTTTGCCCAACGGTTTGACCACGATTTCCTGGGTGTCATTGACAGCATCCACGATCAAGCCAAACTGCTGCTCGCCCGCTTTCAGCACTATTATATTGGCAACGTTGTTGTCAGCCGATTGCGAACTGGACCTTTCCAAGTGCAGAACAGCATCAAGACAGACCAGCGGGAGGAGCTTGCCTCGCAGCCGATAGACCGGTGCGCCAAAAACGTGCTCAATTCCTTTCAGGGCTTGTTCACCTTCCAAGCGAACCAACTCCACAAGACTGACTTGAGGGATGGCAAAACGTTCGCCGCAAGTCGTGATCACCAGCGCCGGAATGATGGCCAAGGTCAGCGGAATCTTGATGCGCAGAGTCGTGCCTTCGCCCAACGTTGTCTGGATATCAACGGAACCGCCGATTTTCTCGATATTGGTGCGGACAACATCCATGCCGACGCCGCGACCGGACACGGCGGTCACTCGGTCGGCGGTGGACAGGCCCGGCAGGAAAATCAAATTGAGCGCTTCCCGATCCGTCATTCGGGATAGCTGGTCGGGAGTGACCATGCCAGCATCCAAGGCTTTGGATTTAACCTTGGCCAAATCGATCCCTTTGCCGTCGTCGATGACTTCGATATTCACCTGGCCGCCTTCGTGAAACGCGCGAAGATGCAGCAATCCTTTTTCGGCTTTTCCGACGGCACGGCGACGGTCCGGGGCTTCGATGCCGTGGTCAATCGAATTGCGAATGATGTGAATGAGAGGATCCTTGATCGACTCGATGACGGTGCGATCCAATTCGGTCGATTGCCCCTCCATGACCAGTTCAACCTCTTTGCCCAATTCCTGGGCCACATCCCTCACGATTCGCGGCAACTTGGACCAGATGTTACTGATCGGCTGCATCCGGGTCTTCATCACGCCTTCCTGAAGCTCGGTCGTGATGATGTTCAGACGCTGCGCCGCTTGGACAAGGGCTGTGTTTTCGGCCTGAGAGGTAAATTCAACAATCTGATTGCGGGCCAACACCAACTCACCCACCAAGTTCATCAGTTTGTCGAGTTGCACGACATCCACGCGAATGGCGCTTTCCGAAACACTGAGTTTGCCGGATGGAGCTCCGGGCGCAGAAGTTTCAGAAACAGAGGCAACCGGGGCAGAAGCTGTGGAGGGATGGTCGGAAGCGACCGGCTTCGCAACCTCGGGCGAGTGCGTCCCCGGCTCGTCATCAAATAATCCAAACGCGGTATTTTCAATCGGGGGTTGCGCGACCGGAGCGCTGGGCAGGGATTGACATTTGCGCAATCGCTCCAGAAGAGCCGAGTAGTCGGCATCGCCGCCATCATGGCCCGTCTGTTCAAGCACTCGGAGGATTTCTCGTAAAGCGTCGGAAAGGGCTAGGAGAGTCGAAATTAGTTCGGGATGAATCGAAAGTTTGCCCTCGCGCAACAAGCTCAGAACATTTTCTCCCGCATGTGCTACCATTTCAATGCGCTGAAGCCCAATGCAGCCGGCGGTGCCTTTCATCGTGTGAATGACGCGAAAGATGTCATTCATGGTATCAGCCTCGGCCTCGCCTTTCTCCAGCGCGACCAACTCGCGATCAAAACGATCCAGCCCCTCAAGACTCTCCATGAGCATGTCTTTGATGAGCTGCTGCTGAATGACCTGTTGCTGGGAATCGTCGTTCATACGTGCGCGGGTTGCGGCGAAGGCAGCA
>CAIUEN010000398.1 GCA_903898185.1 uncultured Verrucomicrobiales bacterium | reverse complement strand
CGGCCAAAATCCAAAGCCATCGCTAACAATTATGCGCAGATTCGACGATCATGTTCAATACAATATGCTCTATTTCAATTATTTATCTCGTTTTCTGCCAGACACTAGCTATAGTAATTTGCCTGGCTGTGCGTGATGGTGTCTCCCCAAGGGAACCGTTTGCCCGATAGTCCACCCCTCGCCGCCTTCTCCCACTCCGCCTCCGTCGGCAACCGATACCCGCTGCTCCAGTTCACATAGGGCGCCACTTGGCCGGTCCGATACCGCGCGCTTAACCCTGCATCCGTGTAATAGGCCGGCACCCGCCCCTCCTTCTCGCTTCGCGCATTGCACCACTTTACCGCATCATACCAACTAACCGTCTGCACCGGATGATTTGCCGCCTTACCCGAACCCGGGTTGTTAAAACTGTAACCGTTGGTTATTGCCCACTGATAAACACTATCCCACAGCGCCTTCGTCACATCATACCTGTCCATGTAAAATGCGCTTACATAAACCGTATGAACAGGCAATGCGCCAGCATCGCCATCCAGCGCGTCACCCATCGAGAACGAACCGGGCGGAATCAGCGCCATAAGGGAACGGTCGGTTGCAATAATGCGGAACCAGACATTGGTGGAGAACTGGTTGGTCCAATCGGCCCCCATATTCCAGACGATGACGTTATTTGCGCTTGTGCCAGTGGAGATGACGTGGAGCCCGGTAAAATTTGTGGCTGGCAGATCATACGAAGAACCGCCGTTGGTTGACACCGACACCGACAAATCGACTTCCTCTATGTTTGTCGTGCTCAAATCATACGTGATATCGACCAGAGTTGTTCCCGGCCTCTGAGCAACGCGGATATTGGTGACAACGGGGTCGGCGTGAAGCTGGAAGCGGGCAATGATTAAAATAAGAACCAACCAGAAAACACTTAGCTTCATAGTAACCGGATAATAAAATGTTCATGCAGCATCATCAAGGTTTATTTTCATGTCATAACGGACGCAGCGCGTATGCATGAATTTTCGTGGATGGTTGGATGTTTGCGGGTAACCAGACGCATGGCTTTAGCCAAATTATCCTCGCCCAAGGCAGTTTGTCGCCACTGGTTCAAGGATTTCATGAGCTTTTTTCAGCGATCCAACTTGGCACGGAAGCTTTTCCAACTGCCCATCTGGAGCCGCGCCGCGATCTCCGGGAGTGTCAGCGTTGTTTCCCGTTGCAACCGCGCCGCCAGGGCCAGCTCTGAGATGAACATAATCGCATTGAGAAAGAGCTTGCCGCCATCGGGGCAATTTGCCAACAATTTGTCATGCCCACGATTTTAAGAGTCAATGGCTACCAGTTTTATTTCTACGCCCAAGAAGGCAATGAACCGCCGCACATTCATGTTGCAAAAGGCGGCTTTGATGCCAAATTTTGGTTGTTGCCCGGACGGTTGGCGGTGAATCATGGTTTCAAAGCGCACGATTTGCGGGAGATCGCCGGAATCATTGAAGCAAATGAAACGCTGATCGTGGAGAAATGGAATGAGTTTTTCAGACCTTAAGATTAAACATATAGAGACATCCGCCGACACGTTGACGATTGAGATCATGGATGGCCGGGTGCTGACGGTGCCGCTGGCGTATTATCCCACGCTGCTGCACGCAACAGACGCCGAACGGGACAACTGTCATCCCATTGGTGCGGGCTACGGCATCGAATGGCCGATGCTGGACTACCACTTGAGCGTCGAAGGTTTGATGCAAGGACTTCCCGAAGCGCCAGGTTTGAGCCAAATGAAAGCGGGCACATTGACTTCCGCCTGAAATTACCCGCTGCTGCCCCCGCGTCTCGCCAGAACCCAATAGGGGGCAAACTAGTACAGTAAATCGTAAGTTCGTGAGTCGGATTGACGCTTCTTTTACCCAGTAAAATCTACCAATTCATCGCTCACGGATTTACGACTTGCTGTAATAGAGTCTCGCCACTGGCTCAAGAGTTTCATGAGCTTTTTTCCATGAATCCAACTTGGCACGGAAGCTTTTCCAACTGCCCATCTGGAGCCGCGCCGCGATCTCCGGGAGTGTCAGCATTGTTTCCCGTTGCAACCGCGCGGGCCAGCTCTGAGATGAACATAATAAATGGCTCCGAGATACTCAACTCTCGGTTTGCGCGGTATGGAAAAACCGCTATCCCCAGTTCTGACTACATGTCAAGACCCGACGGCGTCCATTCACGCCTACGGGAATTAAGGCCACAAATTGATTTTTGTCCATTTTCCGGATGGCAAACAGTCGTTCGGCATGTTAAGTTGAAGACCATGAAGACGCTGCAAGTGGAATTGCCCGATCAGATGGCGCGTGAATTGGAAAATGCCGTCAAGGCTGGACAATTTGCGAGCACTGTCGAGGCGGTGCGGACCGCATTGCGCGAATTTATTGCCCATCACCGGGCTGATCTGCTTGAGAAGCAACAGTTGGCAGATATCGATTGGGCCTTGCGGGAAGAGACGCTTGTGAAATGAAACGCCTCGTTGCGGACACGGGGCCGATTCTCCATCTCCACGAAGCCGGAGCATTGCCGCTGCTTCCCCTCGTCGGTGAAACGTTTCTGGCTCCGTTGGTAATATCAGAATTGCGAGTTCACGCTCCTGTGCTGTGGCCGGACCGCCTGCCGGATTGGACAAAACTGCGCGATCTTCCGCCTGCCGCGCAGCAACGCGCTCTCGAATGGGAATCAGCCGGGCTGCTGCACGGGGGAGCTGACGGAGCAATGACTACTTGCCAGCCCATTGGACGATCTTGACCTTGACGTTCTCAACAGGAATGCCTTCACCGCGATCCAGTTCGTCAAGTCCCTGCTCGACGGCCTGTCGAAACTCCAGCTCGTAAATGGCGTCGCTCAAGGTGGCATCGGGCGGCAACTTTTCCGCCACATCGAGCAGAATCTCTTTCGCACTCATGGTTGCAGTATATCCCGTTCCGCTTCAAAAACCAGACCACATTTGAAGAGAAATGAGAATTGCTGTTTAAAACCAGTTTGCAAAGGTGTTGAGGGGGTAGTATGGTGTATTGCATGAAAATGACTTTCGAGATTCCAGCGCCGCTTGCGCTGAGGTTCAAGGCGTCTGTTCCAAAGGGGCAACGGTCACCGATGGTGTCGCGATTGCTTGAGTTTGAGATTCAGTCGGCAGAAGCAAACTTGGAAGCCGCCTGCGACAAAGCCAATTCATTAAAGCTGGACATGAAGGACTGGGAGAATCTTAATGAATCCGAAACGTGGTGAAATTTGGTGGGTCAATCTGGATCCGACCAGAGGTCGGGAAATTAAAAAACATCGGCCATGCGTGATAGTATCCGCAGATTGGCTGAACCACAAACGCTCAACGCCGATTGTTGTGCCTTTGAGCAGTTCGCCGGATTCAGCTCCTCCTGTTGTCGTTGCTGTTCCGAGTGCCGGAACTGATTCGGTTGCGGTGATTGATCAAACACGATCTGTTGACAAAAGCCGCTTTACTCACACCACGGGGAAGCTTTCCGGCAATGACTTAATGCTGGTTGAAAACTCTCTTCGCCAAGTGCTTCAACTCTGAATTGAAGGTGATAATCCGACACAATATGAATGCAACCCCAAAAAAACGATTCTCCCAGACCGTGCGAGCGTCAAAAAGCAATTTTCTATCATTAAGATTCATTCCATGTTGACTTCCTTGTACTATCATATACAATCTTACATACAGGCTATATAAGATAATATGACCAACAAATATCAAAAAAGGATCAAAAATTTGCCGTCCGACATTGCACAAATGATCGGCGAGATAGACCGACTCAAGACGGCATGGGTAGAAGGCGCGAAACTCGACCTCGAGGTTTTGACGAGACTCAAGAAATCCGTACTCATCACATCAACAGGCGCTTCCACGCGCATAGAAGGCGCGAAACTTTCTGATGATGAAGTGGAAAAACTCCTGCGAGGCATGTCAGTTGATAAATTCAAGAATCGCGACCAACAGGAAGTCGCTGGGTATTTCGAGCTGCTCACCAATGTATTCGATTCGTATCAATCAATCCCTTTCTCCGAAAGCACCATCAAATTTTTTCATCGCGAACTCTTGAAGCACGTTGAGAAAGACAGGCAACATCGCGGAGAATACAAAAAGCAAGAGAATAAGGTGGCAATAGTTAATGCCGTCGGCGATCCAGTCGAAATCGTCTTTGATACCACACTGGCATATTTGACTCCTAAGGAAATGCAAGAGATCGTGGAATGGGCGCAGATAGCGCTTATAGAAAAGAAATACCATCCTCTCCTTATTATAGGAAATCTTCTTGTAGAGTTTCTAAAGATTCACCCGTTTACTGATGGTAATGGTCGTCTTTCGCGTATCTTGACTAATCTTCTCCTCCTGCAGCAAGGGTTTGCCTACATGCCCTACATATCGCACGAGAAACTCGTGGAAGATAATAAACCTGAATATTATGTGGCCCTTCGACAAAGCCAGAAAACATTCGGAACAGATAAGGAGACCATCGCGCCGTGGCTTGGATTTTTCTTCAGAATCCTCTTGGAGCAGTCAAAGCGCGCAGTCGATCTGCTTTCCCACGAACAAACAGAGAAACTGTTATCGCCCCAGCAGGAGGTCGTCTGGAAATATATTGCGGGTGTCCGAGAATCTACGCCGATCGCAATGGCTGAAGCCACAAAGGTACCACGTCCGACAATTAACCAGGTGCTAACAAAGCTGCTTAAGCTGAAAAAGATTGAGCGTATCGGGTCTGGTCGAGGGACAAGGTATAGGGTAATGACTGGAGAATAGGGGTCAAACTAGAGTCTCGCCACGGGTTCAAGGGTTTCATGAGCTTTTTTCCAGCGATCCAACTTGGCACGGAAGCTTTTCCAACTGCCCATGTGGAGCCGCGCAGCAATCTCCGTGAGTGTCAGCGTTCGGCTTGACTAAGGGTCCATGCAAAAACTAATTCCGATTATTATGTGGGCAGAGAGTATATTGCCAATCTGGAAGCATGGCGTGTTTGTGAAGGTTCATCTGGGCCATCTCTTTGTCTGTAATTTTGATACCTATGTCATACGTTTGGTAATCAACATCTTACACTTAAACCAGTCCAGGTTCG
>CAIUEN010000397.1 GCA_903898185.1 uncultured Verrucomicrobiales bacterium | reverse complement strand
TCGTTTTAGGCTCATGTTGGTCATAAACCGGCCAAAATCCAAAGCCATCGCTAACAATTATGCGCAGATTCGACGATCATGTTCAATACAATATGCTCTATTTCAATTATTTATCTCGTTTTCTGCCAGACACTAGATATTACTGCTTGATTGGTTTTGGGGTTTTCCACGTCCAGTGCGAACTGGGAGAATAACCGGTTCCAGTTTTGAATTCACCTGTGGCTGGGGATGATCGGCAATCACTTTTTGGTTGCCCATGAAAGCTTCTGACTCCTCTTTGCTCCAGTCGCGAAGGGTTTGCTCTTCGACGCTATTTCGCGGTTCAACCGCTTGGACATTACAGTTCGGGTCAGGTTTCCTGAGCCATGAGAATATTTGGTCAGACCATCTTCTTGAAATCAACGTGTGCCCCAAGCATGGCGCATCGTTGATCGAAAAAAAGGGTCTGCCTTGTCCTGGAATGGGAAGATCCATAAAGACCGATGCCAGAAACATGGAGCGTTCAACCACATCGTGTTTGAGGGAGTAGCTGTAGCCATCCTTGCTCCACGATTCCGAGAGCGATGCCTCGCCATGACGGACCTTTCCAAAATAGTTCTCAGCCCAGCCAGCCGTTTTTGGCCCCCCAGCGCGCAAGAAAGACTTGTAAGTGCATTGGCTGAGAATGTCCTCAGCGACATTCTCCTGGTAAATCTCGTTCAACGACTCCAACCCTTGGGTGCCAAGCAGAACAGAAGCCCCTTTGGAACGTCCCCTTCGTAAAAGGTCATGAATACAATCAACACGTTCCATCGCTGGAAACTCGTCCAACACGAACCAATGCCGGGGCTTGGCGCTATTGGGGCGGCGCAGAATTTCCTGGGTGAGAGCTTTGAGCAAAAGGGCATTTATTGGCCAGAGGCTATCATTGAGAACCGGGTCATAACCGATGACCAGGACGCCTGGGCGTTTGAGAAACTTTTCGATGGTGAACTTGGGAGCATTCAATGCTGAGTGCCACAGCGCGGCAACCGGTTCAAACCGAACCAGCTTTGTGCCCAGAGAGGAGAGAACGCCGAAAGAGTGTTTTTCATCTTCAAGAATGCGTTTGGCAATGACTGCCGCGCGTGAGGATTTGGCGGTGACAGCCTTGATTCGCTCGCGTGAATCCAAGGCGCAAATCAAGTCGCGAAACGTCCACTTGAGCATGTTCGAGGCATTGAGGCCCAGAATAACCGCATACACCAAGTCGCAAGCCGATTCGCTAAAGAAGGGCGCATTGCTGTGCCGCTCGACGGGGACAAGCAGGGATGCCAAGTGGCGGGCCATGAGCGGGGTGCGAGCATCCTCGGCAAAGTCCCAAACCGCGCACCGCTTGTCGTAGGGATTGAGAACGTAAAAATTATCAGCGTTGGGGGTTAATCCCACAGAAACCAGCAAAGGCAGCACGTCACATTTTCCGTCGAAAATGATCAGTTGTTCGGCATTTGAAAATCCAGGCAAAAACCGGGGTGCTATGGATTGGAGGAAAAGCTGAATCAATGTTGTTTTGCCGCTGCCGACACATCCGATAATCGCAAGGTTTTTGACGGCTTCGTTGGTTGGCAGATTGCGCATCGCCCAGAAAACAAGATTCTCATTAAAACAGATGGCCGACGGTGTTTCTTGCGTGCTTGGCGGGCCGGGGCTGGAGACGCGATGATCCATCTGGCCGGGTTCTTTGAGAAGATTCCAGAATGTAGAACCTAGATTTTGGAGATCATCGCTCATTCAATTTTGGCGCTTCTTCCCTGCGGGGAAGCGGAATTATATTCGCCTGAGCGGGGGCCGATGAAAATGGAAAGAAGCTCGTAGGCCATTGGCAGGACATATCTGGAAAAAATGTAGGCTCCCGCCCATGCCGAAACAAACTCAAAAGCCAAAATCAAAGCTCCCGCCCACCAATAACCTATCAAGTATTGAAGGGCGAGCATTGCGGTTAGCCCGTTGAGCACAAAGGAAAGAACCAGGAGTCTGGCAGACGTAAGAATGGCAAGAATGAATTTTCTGGAAATGAGGAAACGCGCAAGAGCCAGAAACACTGCAATATATACAACAGACAGCAATATCGGGAGTGCCCACGATTTAACGTGGCAAACAGTCAGCGCCAGCGAAATCCAAAGCGTTGCGGCGCTCAATAGAAAATAGGCCCAATGAAGTCGTCGTTGGGTTCTGCCATCAACCTGCGCCACCAACCGTTGAATACGTTCGACTAAAATAGCTCTGACGGACTCGATTTCCTGCGAAACCAAGAGCGACTTGCCGCAAACCACGCAGCGTCTGGCCCGTAGCAGATTGGCAGTGCCACATTGTCGGCAGCACACGGCGGATGCAACCTTAATGCGCTCGCGCAGGCATTTTACGTGATGCGTCAGCAATGAAAGGGCGGTGTTGTGGGTGTTACATCTGGGACATGTGCGCTCGAAGAGCCCACTGTGTCGCGCACACCCAAGACATGAGAAATAGAATATCACGCTGTTCGCTTACTGCGACTGCGTTTGGTCCGCGCTGCGCTCGTTACCCGTATTCTTTTGTTCCGCTGTCGCATTTTTCGGTGATGGCTTTTGCGATTGCGATTTGATGTTACCCTTCCAATTTGAGCATTTCAGAGAAAAACGCAATGCTGGAATTCGTGGCCCATGAAAAATACTCCATCGGCCCCCATCGGGTATTAGAATCCTGTCCTGAATCTTAAGCTCAATTTTCAGGAGACTCCATGAACCCCCACCAGAAGTCAACAGCCTGTCTTTGAATTTGATTTCTCCCAGAACCAGCTCCTTCTTCCAATGAACTTGTCCCCACTTTGGAGATTTATCACCTATGACGATCTTTGGAATTCGCCACCACTTGATGGGGGAAACCCAGGATTTCGCAAAAGGCCGTGGCCTCTCAATATGAACATAACTTTGTTCGGCTCCAGGGTTCATCTCATCAAGCACCCTTTCAAGCGTCATCGAATCGGCGCGAAATTTATCCGCCATCCTTGTAGCCAACTGCGTTAGACGTTCTCGGGTCTGTTTTGCTGGAAAGATTCGATCCACCCTTTCGCCAAAAGCTCGTTCAAACGCGAGGTTTCTTTTTTGC
Source organism: uncultured Verrucomicrobiales bacterium (assembly GCA_903898185.1). Classification (GTDB taxonomy): domain Bacteria; phylum Verrucomicrobiota; class Verrucomicrobiia; order Limisphaerales; family Palsa-1400; genus CAIUEN01. The sequence continues at coordinate 5,054 of CAIUEN010000397.1, read as the reverse complement.
TGTTGACGCGAGACTTTGAATTGTTCCCCTTCCGGGTGTCGTCGTTGGTTGTCATTGTGGTCGTTTGACTGAGAATGACCACCACCAATGGCAGCGTCAGATTTATGTTGTTTTTGGCTTTGATCGGATTGTTTAGGATCGTTGGAATTGGCATCTGGCTTGGTTTGGGTGATTGGGGCTGATTGCTTGAGATTTGCTTCAGCCTCACCAGTTTGGCTGCTCAATGATTGTTGGTTATTATGAACTGGCGTTTCAACTTGACCAAACGAAAGCGCCCCGTGTTCATCGGCATGTAAATCGGGTTTTTTTTCCACCACCGCTGAGTGTTGGACTGCCGCCTCCGCGTTCTCAGGATGGATTGAGCTCACAAATGAGCTGGCGACGCGCTTGTCTTCACTTTGTTGCGCTGACTCTTCCGCTCTTTTGCCAGAGCCCTCTGCGATTCGAGTTGGATTGCCATTTTTTGATTCGTCCGCTTTAGGTTGAAAATGCTTGGGTTGCCAGAGAATGGACTGTCCGTATGAATGTTGCGCTTTCTGCAACGCCATCAGAAATGCCTGACCATCTGTGCCCTGTTCGATTGCGGTCATACGAATGGCCCTCAGAAGGTTCTGCCCAGATCGCTGCTGTTCGGGAAAATTTTCTATTGCCTCCAAAATACCGTGCTCCAGAGGTTTGACGGCGGATTGAGTTCTGTTGTGCCGCTCAACCAGTCGCTGTGCCTGCTCTGGACCAAACCCCATCGTTCGGCCTTCTTGGTGCCAATGTGCCGTGAGTGTTTGCATAGACACCTCCTGTTTGCGAGAGCGGGTTGTCCGTGTCACAACTTTGGCTGCAACCGGCCCATCCAATCCCTTTTCTTCCATTGCTTTTTCAATGGCTACCCGGCGTTTGGAGAACGAGCGGCATACCGGCTTGGAGATGCCTTCGATTGCAAACCCGACTCGTTCGGGGGTGATAACCAATCCAGTCAACCCTCTCAGTTGAGCGGCAAGTTCGACCGCATACAAAGAACCCAAAACCATTTTGGCACGAAAGAAGTTGATGCTGTGCAGAGCGCCTGTTGTGCCATCTTGTCGCACGGAAGTGTTGATCAGGACGCAGTGGGTGTGGAGATTCATGTCCAATTCGCGCGACGTGTATTCCTCAAACGTGGCGAACATCATTGCCGCTCGTTCCTGACGCTTGCCACCTTTGCCCCGGCGCGTAAACCCCCAAAGCGCCTCAGCATGCTTGAGAGACTTCTCCACCGCCTGCCTGTGGGCGGCTTCGATGTGTGAGCGGTTTGTGGCCGATGACATGGCCCAGAGAACGGAGACCGATTTTGGGGCGCTGTAGGTCAAATCCCATCCCACGTCTCGGTTCTTTTCGCCAGCATTCTGAACCAAGGCATTGCGTCCGTCCGCCGAAAAGCCTCTTAACAAGTTGTGGAATGTCTTTGCCTCAACTTCGGATGGAAGCCCCAGCGCCTTGGCCGCCTTTCCAGCCCACTGTCCCGGCTTGGTCTTGCCATCCAAGTAATATCCTTCTTTCCCAGAGGTAGTGTAGTAGGTGACAGCGGTGCCAACGTCCTTGATCGGTTCAGAAATGGAAAGCACAACAACTATTCCTTGGGTTCCTCGGCATTCCTATTAAGATGTTCTTCAACCCAATCTTGCGCTTGCGATTGGCTTACTTTCCCAGCGGATATCAACATTGCTTCCACAGAAAATGCGAAGTCCTGCCGAAACTGTGTCAGGACAGAAAAGATTTCGATGGCCGCTTCGCGCATTGCGGCCCGTTCGACGGGTTCCTGAAGAACTTCGCACACATAAATGCGAGCCAGTTCATGGGGACTGACCCTAGGGTGTTGAATTGATGGGGATTTGCCTTGGTCGATTCATTCAGAATTTGTTCCTCAAATCACGATACCAATCAAGGAACAAGCTCCTTAAGCCTGTTTTTGCTCAATTCAACACCCTAGACTGACCCCCAGAACGGCTGCGCGTTCAACGAGCACTCGGTTCGATTCAGGGTCGAGTCGAAACCCAATAGTGCTTGGAGCGGCAATGGTGGAAATGCCGGTGAGTTTGGCTTTTTGTTGCATAAGGTAATGTGGTTTTGAATTGGATTTTGGAACGTCAGTTAATCGGCACAGAAGAGTGAACCGTTCAGCCGCGCATTCTTTGTTGCTTGAGCGGATTATTCGGTTCCGTTCTTGTGTCGCCAGTGTTTGTAGATTGCGTCTGTCATTTTGCCCAGCCAGACGCGGTTGGTTGCCAATTCCAATATGTCTGCGGAGCAGAAGAACTTGGTGCCGTTGGCAGGAGGATCTCCCAAGTGCTTGAGCAAACGCGCCGTAACAAGCACGGGGATGTCATGCTTCTGGCAATTCAAGGCCCAAGCCGTTTGCTCGACTGTGAACCGCGCTGGCGGATGCGCCAACTGCAACAAAAAACGATGCTGATCTTCATTCATATCTACTTTCTCAGTTGCTGGTGTTCTGAGAAACCGAACAAACTTTTTTGAAATATTTTAGGAATCGACTTTGGCAAGCTGCTGGGAGCGCCGAAAGTGACGCAATTTGTTTGGCGCAAGCGAATCGGATGAAGTATAAATCATCCGTCGGTTATGAAACCTCTCATTGAGCTCTTGCGCTCCATTCGCAGTGCGACAGCGTTGCACGTTCATTTGCGATTTCTTGATGAATTCCTTTATCTGGTCGGGCCTACTCTGAAAATGTACATACGCTGGAAAGTCTCATCGAACGATGTTGAAGACATTCTCCAAGAAGCACTCACGGACATAGCCTTGGGAATCGATAACTGCCACGCCTCAACGGAGTCAGCAGTTTGGGGTTGGTGCTATACGATTACACATAGAAAAATAGCGCAACATTATCGCATTCAAGAACGGAGAATACCTTTGGCGAATATCGAAGAGATTGTTCTGGCAGTGAAATGGTCTGGAGAAGTTGCCCCGATTTACCCTGATGAGCGATTAAAACTGGATGCGGCTCTGAAGATGCTTGGCGATGCCGATGAGCCTTGTGTGCTATATTTATTGGAGCGATTTATCTTTCAACAAACGTTTGAAGAGATGGGCGATTCCCACGGTAAGTCGCCCGATGCAATGCGCCAGCGAGTAAATCGGTGTTTGGAATTAGCCGGAGAGCTTGTAGGGAAGGAGGAAAGTTGAAAAATGAACAATGAAGACCTACATGTGAACTTGGAGGCCCTTGGTGGACGTGTCCGACATGGTTTGACGAGAATGGCCCCCGTTCCTGACAAAACAATGAGGGCGGTTCGAGAAGCCGTGATAGCGCAATGGGAACAAAACCATCCAAAGTCAACGCAGATTGAGGATGAGCAAGCAGAGCAGTCCACGTCGCAAACGCAATCTCAAGCGAATCAACAAGAGCAAAGCAACCCTGAGAAACAGAAATCGCAGTCCCACGAAGACGGCCACAGCTATTGAGAAAAACGCGGTTTTCCCAAGTTGTTTTGCTCTATTTCACTGTGTGGTTTGATGATGGACAGTTTATTGCAATTCTGTTGTTCGAGTCGCCGTTTTCGACATTGAGGTGTTTAAGCGCGTAGTTGCTCAGAACTGCGTGCTTGGTGGTTATGGCCAACACACCTTTGGTTTCCAAGAGGCGCTTTTGGAAAGCGGGAGCTTGGGCCATCGCTTCCTGTTCCCGTCGTTCGCGTTCTTGCGGCGGCATGGCGCTCCAGAATGCCGAGATGGCTTCCAGTCGCTTGGTTTCGGCGTCTTGTTCACGCAATGCGCGTTTCTCAATCTGGATTTGCGATTGGCGCTTTGCTTGGGCGATATTCTCCTTGCGACGTGCTTGTTCTTGGCGACTGATAAAATCGGTTGGCGGCAAATACTGGCTGCGGATGGCGCTGGCAAGGAAACCGGGCGGATTCCGGGAAACCTTGCGGTCTTTGCGCGCCATCAGCCAATCAAAAACCTCGATTTGCCCCTTGATTTGGTCGGCAGGATGGTTGCGGACGATTGCCCGTGCTGTTGAAGGCGTAACGCCACGTTCAATCAGCGAATTGGCCAGCGAATCAGTTTCACTGGAAACAGTGTCCTCTGCCAGTGTCGGCGGCGTGCTTGATGTCTTTTCAAAAACGACCGACCATTCGCCAGAGCAGACCCGCTGGAAACGTTCATTTTCAGGCATCGGTTCCAAGTAGCCCGCTCGTTCGAGTTCACGGATTCCCGAGAGCAGCTTTCGTTTGAGTCCCGCCGAGTCATAGCTGCGGGCCAATCCGGTGTGCTCCCATGCGAATTCTTTGAGGTTGAATTCCCATCGGTTGCGATGGAAAAAGCGCTTGTCCAAAAACCGGTACATTCGTTTGGCAGTGGCATTTTTGAGCTCCTTGAACAAATCGAAGTCAATGCCCTTAAGGTTTCCGGCCTGAAAGCTGCGAAAAATGACATCGTTCCAAACAAACGCCGACCGTGGCGGTTGAGTTACTTCATCGGGCGATTCCCAAATGGAATCTGACCGATGGCAAAGCCACACATTATCGAGGACATGAAATTTCTCATCCACCCAGCAACGGCGTGTCTTGTTCCACCATGCGTTTTGAAAATAGAGCGTCACGCCAGTCCACCGGTTGAGCGATTCTTCAACCCGCCGATAGCTCTTGGTTTCGTTGCGCCAACCCAACGTCTCGATAAGTTGGTAGCGCGTGAACGGCACTTTGCGGTCGGCAAAGCCCCGGAGCTTGGAAATCTGGATCAATCCCAGGAGAACTTCGTCATCCAGAGCCGTTGGCAGCCCGAAAGCGTCAGAACCGGTGATGGTAAGTTTGCGCGCAATGGTCTGCCCTCGCCGTTCGTCCCAAATCCGGTCTTCAAACTGGAGCGTCTTCTGGTCGGGCCGGAGCCGATGCGCCAAAGCGCAGAGCGGAAATTCCGCCAGCATGGCTATCCTATTAACGCAACCTACCCCAACTGGTTGTGGTTGGCGTGAGATTTTCCGCCCACTATGAGCTTGTAAGGCACGGGCGACACTTGCGTTGCCTGCTGAACTACCCGGTAAAACAACTTTCCTCGCGAGG
>CAIUEN010000396.1 GCA_903898185.1 uncultured Verrucomicrobiales bacterium | reverse complement strand
GTCGTTTTAGGCTCATGTTGGTCATAAACCGGCCAAAATCCAAAGCCATCGCTAACAATTATGCGCAGATTCGACGATCATGTTCAATACAATATGCTCTATTTCAATTATTTATCTCGTTTTCTGCCAGACACTATATACGTGGATTTCAATGAATCGAGCGCGGAGATGATGAGGATTCGACGTTCAATTGAGGCAAGTAAATACCAGAAGATTGCCAGGACCAGGGCAACATAACTCTCATAATGGAGGATGGAACGACCTATGAGCGTCAGGGGCAGATGGTTTTTTCAGACATCAGTGTCAACGAAGGCACTGGTTCCCTGGTTTTGCGCACCCAATTTCCAAACCCCGATAAATGGTTGCTTCCTGGCATGTTTGTTCGCGGGCTTGTTACCGTTGCTATTAACGAACAGGCCATCACCATTGCGCAACGCGCCGTTACGCGCGATGGGAATGGCGAGGCTTTCACGTTGGTCGTAAACGCCAGCAACGTTGTCGAGTCTCGTCCCATCAAGGTGAGCAGCACGCAAGGAAACAAATGGATCGTCACTTCAGGATTGAAAGCCGGGGAACGGGTTATTATGGAAGGCTCTCAGAAAGCGCATCCAGGAGCGACTGTGGTTTGTGTTCCTTTTGGTGAGACCAACGGTCTTAATGTCGCTTCCGCTCCGTTGGCCACCGGCAATAATAAGAAACCCCAGGAATAAGTTGTTATGGCACGTTTTTTCATTGATCGCCCTGTATTTGCCTGGGTGATATCCATCCTGATTTTGCTGGCGGGCGGCTTGGCCATCACCCGTCTTCCTGTAGCCCAGTATCCGACGGTTGCTCCGCCTTCCATCTCCGTCTCCGCCACATACGCGGGGGCTTCTGCCGAAACAGTTCAGGACACCGTGACGACGCTGTTGGAACAACAGATGACGGGGATTGATAATTTGCAATACATGACTGCCAGCAGCAGCTCAAGCGGACAGTCCTCCTTGAGCTTGTATTTCTTTCCTGGAACAAATCCAGACACGGCTCAGGTTCAGGTGCAGAACAAGGTGCAACTGGCAATGCCAAGCCTGCCGCAAACCGTACAACAACAAGGCATTTCTGTCGCCAAAGCCACGCGTAACTTCATGCAAATCATCGCCATTTGCTCCACCAATGGGAGCATGGACCAATATGCTGTGGGGAATTACATCGCGTCGAGCGTGTTGGACCCGTTGCGTCGCGTGACCGGCGTGGGGGAGGCATCCATGTTCGGAACAGAATACTCCATGCGCATCTGGATGGATCCAGAGAAGATGAATCGTTACAGCATTACGGCTTTGGATATTAGAAATGCCGTGTCGGCTCAAAACGCGCAGGTTTCGATGGGGCAGCTTGGCGACAGGCCCTCAGTGAGTGGGCAGGAACTTAATGTTACCCTCCGTGGCCAATCAACGCTCAAAACTCCAGCCCAGTTTGGAGAAATCTTGCTCAAAGTAAATACCAACGGCTCGCAGGTTCGTCTGAAGGATGTTTCCCGGATCGAGTTGGGAGGGCAGAGCTATGGCATGGTCTCAAGAGCCATGGGGTATCCCGGCGCGGGCATTGCTGTGAAACTTTCACCCTCTGCGAATGCCCTTTCGACGGCAAACGCAGTGCGCGCCAAAATGGATGAGCTATCCAAGTTCTTTCCTCCGGGAGTCAAGGTGTTTTATCCCATGGACACCTCAACTTTTATTCGCATTTCCATTGAAGAAGTTGTGAAGACCCTATTGGAGGCCATTGTTCTTGTGTTTTTGGTTGTTTTCCTTTTCTTGCAGAACATTCGAGCCACACTGATACCAACAATCGTCATACCCGTGGCGCTTTTGGGCACCTTTGCCTGTCTTTACGCCTTTGGGTTTTCAATAAACGTCCTGACCATGTTCGGAGCCGTGCTGGCTATCGGTATGTTGGTCGACGATGCCATCGTCGTGGTCGAAAACGTCGAGCGCATTATGAATGAAGAAGGATTGCCGCCAGTGGAGGCAACGCGAAAGGCAATGGACCAGATAACAGGGGCACTCATTGGCATAACCCTTGTGCTGACGGCAGTCTTTGTGCCCATGGCCTTTTTCAGCGGCTCGGTAGGCACAATTTATAAACAATTCTCACTGTCGTTGGTTTCGGCAATGATCATCTCCGTCTTCCTGGCCATGTCTCTGACTCCCGCGCTCTGCGCTCACATGCTCCCGCCGGTTGAAAAAGGGCATAAGCACTTGAAGAAAGGTTTCTTTGGCTGGTTCAACCGTGGATTTGGAGCCATGACCAATAAATACCAATCCTGGGTGGGGGGATGGCTCAAGCGTCCCGTGCGCTGCATGTTATTGTATGTTGTGATTGCAGCCGCAACAGCCTTCCTCTATTTAAGACTGCCAACGGCCTTTCTTCCAGAGGAAGATCAAGGCTTCTTCATTACTGCCGTGCAATTGCCTGTCGGCGCCACCTCAGATAGGACCGAAAAAGCCCTGAAGGAAATAGAATCGTATTATAAAGAACAACCAGAGATAGAAAGCTTCATGTCCGTTGTGGGTTTCAGCCTCAATGGTAGTGGCCAAAATGGCGGCATTTGTTTTGTCCGGCTTAAAGACTGGAACAAGCGCGGCGGCGGCGCGCATACAGCCCAGGCAGTGGCCAATCGGGCCAATGGCCGCTTTTTCCAAATCAAGGATGCGCAGATTTTCGCTCTGGTTCCCGCCGCCATCACGGAATTGAGCATGTCCTCGGGCTTTGACTTTGAACTCCAGGACCTCGGCGGCCTGGGGCATGAAAAACTCATGGACGCCAAAAAACAACTCGTTGATATGGCGGCCCAGAATCCCAAGGTCAAACAAGTCCGCATGCAAGGCATGGAAGACGAACCGCAGCTCAAAGTGGACGTTGACCAGGAAAAGGCGAGCGCCCTTGGCGTGAACCTTTCAGATTTGAATACAATTATTTCAACTGCATTTGGCTCGGATTATGTCAACAACTTCGTTAACGGCAATCGCATTCAACGCGTCATGCTTCAGCTCGACGCGCCATTTAGAATGAAGCCTGAGGATATTGGAAAGCTTTATGTTCGCAATACAGCGGGCATGATGGTGCCGTTGTCCTCACTGGTGACCCTCAAATGGACCTCAGGTTCCCCCAATCTGAGTCGCTACAACGCTCTGTCCATTATCATAGTATTCCTTTGCCTTGCGGCCTTGTATGAAAGCTGGTCCATACCCGTTGCTGTGCTGCTTGTGGTGCCATTGGGAATTTTTGGAGCCTTGGTCGCCACCAGCCTGCGAGACTTCACAAACGATGTGTATTTCAAAGTCGGTTTTCTGACCATCATAGGACTGTCAACCAAGAATGCCATTCTGATCGTGGAATTCGCAAAAGAAGCCCAGGAACGCGGCTTGGGATTAATCGAATCCACACTCCAAGCTGTTCATTTGCGGCTAAGACCCATCCTGATGACTTCATTCGCATTCATTCTGGGAGTTTCGCCGCTCGCTTTTGCCTGGGGAGCTGGCTCGGCGAGCCAGAACTCCATCGGCACGGGCGTGATTGGCGGCATGCTCTCAGCCACAATCCTCGCGGTCTTTCTTGTGCCCGTATTCTTCGTTGTCGTAAGACGCCTTTTTAAGGCGCGACCCAAATCTGCTCCATCACAGGTTCCAGCAGTTGCGCCCACAACTCTGCAGGGAGGCCAAGCCCATGAATAAAATCCCCCAATCCATCCTGCTGTCCGTCCTATTCACTGGATGCACCTTAAAGCCGGAATATAAACGGCCTGACGCGCCAGTTCCAAATGAATGGAACAACTCCACACAGTCCACCAACGCGGTCTCGCGCCAGGCGCCTGATATTTCCTGGCACGAGTTCTTTGGAGATCCACGCCTTACGAGACTCATTGCCTTGGCGCTGGAAAACAACCGGGATTTACGCGTTGCCGTACTCAAAGTAGAACAGTACCAGGCTCAATACCGTATTCAACGATCTGCCTTATTACCTGCAATTAATGCCGAAGCAGGGATGACGCGCAGTCGCACACCGGGTAGTCTGACTGGCACGGGCTCGCCTGTAACAAGCAGCCAATACAGCGTGAACGGCGCCGTGGCCAGCTATGAGCTTGACCTATTTGGCAGGGTTCGCAGCCTTAAGGATCAGGCATTGGAAACCTATCTTTCCACCAAGGAAACACGGAAGTCGGTGCAAATCACGTTGGTTTCGGAAGTGGCCAATCAATACCTTGCCGAACGTGAGCTCAACGAATTATTGACACTCTCGCGCCAAACGCTTGAGCTTGTTCAATCCAATTACGTGCTCATCGAGGGCAGTTTTAAGCTGGGCAATACGACGGAACTCGATTTGCGCTCTGCGGAGGCACAGGTCCAGAGCGCTCGCGCCTCTGTGGCGAGCTATGAACGCCAACGCGCTCAGGCACAAAACGCTCTTGTCCTCCTAATTGGACAACCGCTGCCTCAAGACCTGACTTCGAGGTCAAAAATACTCACTACAATTCGTTAAGAACGTACCGTCGTTAAATTTCATAGGGAGATTTTCCATTTTGTCCTTAAAATTAGCTGGCAGGCATTAAGCCATGTAGTGAGCATATTACTCACTACG
>CAIUEN010000395.1 GCA_903898185.1 uncultured Verrucomicrobiales bacterium | reverse complement strand
TGGGGAAAACCCGCCGTACGGAATTTTAGAGGGGGTGGAGGAAACGAAGTGCATGGCCTGATGACCTTTTGCCACAACACCCGAAAGGGCAGAAACATCGGAAGTCATTGGCCTAAACATGTTCGCGCCTCCACTCTACTCAATCTGGTTCATCCTCCGGTGAATATCCAATATGGAACAAAAAATTTCCAATGATGAAGCAGGAGGGTTTGGAATATAAGCTGGTTGCGTGTCAAATAGATTACTTGCGTTTTTCCAAATTGCGGAGGTGTCATAATACATCAGAGCCTCCTCACGTCGGCACCCACCTGCATGGCTACAAATTCACGATTCAACGATTCAACGATTCGACAACAATTTTTGCGAATAACGTGACTGCCGTGAATGGCGCGCGCGACCGCTGTGCGCCTTTCTCGTAAATTCATACGCGATGAAAGGATCAATTATGAAAATCAAAATGAATCGTAAATCAAAACATGTATCAAACAAAAGCCGTGGATGGCTGATTGCGGCGCTTTGCTGCTGCGGAGCCGGCAGCGCAATGGCTCAGGGAACCGATCTGGCAGCGGGCGATAGCGCCGGAATTGGCGGATTTTTGGCGGGGTTCGCCCAGCAACACGCATGGGTGACAACAGCGCTGCTGATCATCGGCGGACTGCGGGTCGTGTTCAAGCCGGTGATGGCGTTGATTGACACGTTTGTCAAAAGCAACTGCTCGCCAGAAGAATACGCCCGGCTCCAGAGCTTCGAGGCGGGGCCGGTCTATAAATGGATCAGCTTCGGCTTTGATTTCGTGGGCTCGGTGAAACTCCCGGTCATCGGAATCAAACCGGCGAAATCGGTTGACGCAAACAATTCCTAAACAAACCCCTCCGCCGGAGGTCGCATGTTGCCTGGTATTTTCAGTGTTCTATCCGTTGGGCTTGGAATTCTCTTTTGGATTCTCAAGCGCCGGGCCAGCCAGGCCGGCGACCCGGCGGTTCAAAATCGTCTGCGTTATGCACAAATCGACAAGGATATCGCGTCCGCCATGCAGGCGGGCGGCGATTCAAAATCGGCTTCGCTGGATTGCGCCGCTCATGCTGGCGCTGATCTTGACGAACTTGACCGGATGCAAAGAGGTCACGGTGATCAGCGCCGACCAGACTGAAACGTTTGTGAAATCGAACCAGGTTTTTACCGCGCCCACGGATGGATTCTTCCTTCCCGCCGCCCGCTATCAACGATATCGGCGGGCGGTGGCGGACAAAATCCAGGAGCTGCAAACCGATTCAACCCTTAACCACTGAGTGTCATTTATGTTGATTCAAGCGCAAATTTCACCCGTTCCATGGCCGTTGACTGGCAATTGGTTTGTCGGACTCGTCGGAGTGTTGGGCGTCGTCTATCTCGTTTTGGGCGTCGCGCATCAGTGTCGGCGGTTATTTGGAAAACACCCGCCGATTGGCGAGGAACTGATTCGCGTGGACAACCAATTGCGCCACGACCTGGCGCGGTTTTCGCACGATTGTGAACGCCGTCACGGCGCGTTGCACGACGAACTGGATGAACGGTTTCGTGAACTGACCATCGAACGCACCCGAAGCCTGGGCGATCTGCACGAAAAAATCAACGGCGTCGCCGGAGACGTCGCGTTCATCCGTGGAAAAATTCAGCAATAGAAAGCGTAACGGGTAATATTAGCGGCTTGCTGACGCTCGCCGAATGAAGGGGCACAGGCAGGGATGCCTATGCTACGTGAATAACCAACAGAAAGAGTCCCATGAACAGACCGGAACAAATCCGCAAAGAAATCCTGCTCCAGATCTATGCCTGCCGTCCGCTCGCGCTTACGGCGGAACGCATGGGGCGGGACGCGAGGAAGCAAGCCTACGATTTCACGCCGCTGGAAATCGCCAGGGAGATTCAATTCCTGATCGACGAAGGACTGGCGCTGGAACTTTGTGTCAAAGGAACCACCGAGCGCCGCTGGCGGATCAGCTCGGAGGGAGTCCGGCAATACGAACAAACCTCCCCAATATGAACACCGCAGACACAGGCAAGAACGCGCCCCAAACAGACGCGGAGCGCCAGCGCATCGAACGGTTGCGCTCGCGCAGTCAGGCCGCGCGCCGCATGGCGCGAGAGTTCAAGCAACGCGACAAGGAGGCATTCGCCAACCTGAATGAACTGTTGCTGGCCAGTCGGCTCAATGATGTTCTGGAGGATTTCGATCCCGGCGTTCTGACACGGTTGATCGACGACAAGCCAGAGCATTTTTTCCGCCTGGCAAGCGCCATCAATGCCCAGGCGGCGGAACGGCTCCGCAGGGAAAAACTGGAATTCGAGTTTGACAAATACCGGGACAACGTCAACGAACAGAAGCGCAAGATCGAGCAAGCGACCCGGAAGGCTGAAACGGGCGGACTGAGCCCGGAAATTCTGGCCCAGATCGAGCAGGCAGCGAATCTCCTATGAAGACTCTGCAACAAGGTAGCATAGGCATCCTTGCCTGTGCCCCATTTTTCGGCGAGCGTCAGCGAGACGCTAATCTCTCCCTCGACATGAGCTGTTACACGATTATATGACAAGCACGCCATTTGTCGGCAAAGCAAAGAATTTCCCCCCGCGTCACACCCTTCTGCTGCCCTATCAAGCGAAGTGGATACAGGATCGCGCACGGCTGAAACTGGCGGTCAAATCCCGCCAGATCGGTTGGACCTGGGCCACGGCCTACTCGCTGGTGAGACGCAAAAGCATGGCGGACGCCCGCCTCGATGCCTGGATCTCATCGCGCGATGAGATCCAGGCTCGCCTCTTCCTGGAGGACTGCGCGGCATTCGCGAAGATATTGGATGCGGGTGCCAGGTCGTTGGGTCAGAAGGTGATTGACAATCCTGACGCAAAATTATGCGCCCTGGAGTTTTCCAATGGGCTGCGCATTCACTCGATGTCCTCGAACCCCGATGCCCAGGCGGGCAAGCGAGGCGACCGCGTTTTGGACGAGTTCGCATTGCATCCAGATCCGAAGAAACTCTACTCGGTCGCCTATCCGGGAATTACGTGGGGCGGTTCGATGGAGATCTTTTCGACCCATCGCGGCACGGACAATTATTTCAACACGCTCATCCGCGAGATTATCGACCAGGGAAACCCAAAGCGTTTCAGCATGCACACGGTGACGTTGCAGGACGCTCTGGATCAGGGATTGCTTTACAAGCTTCAGCGCAAACTCCCTCCAGACGATCAGCGCCAGGCAATGGATGAGACCGACTATTTCAATTATCTCCGTTCCGGCTGCCCGGATGAAGAATCGTTCTTGCAGGAATACATGTGCATTCCCGGCGACGACCAGATCGCGTTTCTTTCCTATGACTTGATCGCCGGGTGCGAGTATGGCCCAACAGAGAACTCTGACTGGACGCTCAAGGAATTCACAGGCACGCAATCGCAACTATTCATCGGCGTCGATATCGGGCGTGACCATGATTTGACTGTTTTTTGGATTTTGGAAAAGAAGGATGAGGTTTCTTATACCCGGCGCATTCTGGTGATGCGCAATCAGACCTTCGATGCCCAGGAACAGGCGCTGAACGAGTTTCTGGCGCTGCCGCGAATGCAGCGGTGCTGCATCGACCAGACGGGAATCGGCCGACAATTCTGCGAGCGGGCCCAACAGCGGTTTGGCAAATACAAGGTTGAAGGGGTGGCGTTCACGGCGGCGGTCAAAGAAGAACTGGCTTATCCCGTCCGGATGGCCTTCGAGCAACGCGCGATTCGGATTCCCAATGATCCGCACATACGCGCCGACCTGCGGGCGCTCAAGAAAGAGACCGCGTCGGGCGGAGGTGTCCGTTTCACTGCGGACCGTGGCAAGAACGGACACTCTGACCGGTTTTGGGCGCTTGCATTGGCGTTGCATGCTGGGAAACGCCGCCAGACCGTCGGCGCATTTGTGGGCTGAATGGGGCTCATGTCGCAGAGGAAAATTGGCGTCTCGCTGACCTGCGCATTACCCACATCTTTTTCTTTGACTGTAGGAAGAACAGGTATTGACAAACAACCAATACGTGTCATTAGAAACGGATGCTGACGCATCTTTCTATTATAATTGAGTCGCTCGTTTCGGATTTTCTGAATCTA
>CAIUEN010000394.1 GCA_903898185.1 uncultured Verrucomicrobiales bacterium | reverse complement strand
TGTCGTGGCGTCGGGCGCGGGCCTGGGTTACCCATGGCGGCTGTACCGCGCGACCATTTCCGCTGCAACCAGCGCCAGCTACAACATTGCCAGCGCGACGACCAACCATGCAGGCATTTACAACGTCATCGTTAGCAATGCGGGTGGAAGTGTCATCAGCAGCAATGCCGTTTTGACGGTCATTCCGCCTCCCAGCATCACCAGCCAGCCCGTGAGCCAAACCGTCAATCAAGGCAGTCCGGTCAGTTTCAATGTTATCGCCATTGGCATAAACCTCAACTTTCAATGGCGGTTGAACAGCGTGAACATTTCCGCGGCAACCAATGCCAGCTACAACCTTGCCAGCGCGACGACCAACGATGCAGGCAATTACACCGTCATCGTCAGGAATCTCAGTGGCAGCGTAACGAGCAGCAACGCGGTTCTAACCGTCTGGAGCACAAATAATCCGACTCCAGCCAGCGCCCAAAGCTTGCCACTTCCGCAAAGCAACTTTGAACTGATTCAATCGATTCAAGACCAATCAAGCCGAGTTTGGGTTCTTGGCGCGTTCACGAACAGCGTCACGCTGGGAACCAATACGTTCACCTCGCGGGGGCAGAGAGATGTGCTTTTGATGCAATACTCACCAGCAGGCGTTGTCAACTGGGCGGCGACCATTGGTGGTATTTACGATGACGTTTCTTCGACTGGCTATGTGCCCCGGGGGGTCAGGATGTCAGTGCAATCCGATACGTGTGTCGTCGCTGGTGTGGAGCACTCAAGTTTAACAGTGGTAGATGGGGGCAAGGTTACAAACACCACAGCCTATAACGCAGGTAACAAAGTAGAGGGAGGCGACGGGTTCTTGCTAAATTTCAACTCTGTCGGACAACTGGTGTGGAAAGCCTCGGTCACTAGCACATCTGCAGGGGACGAAGGCCAATTTACGGCGATAGATAACTCTGGAAATGTTTATTGGGCTGGTGTATACAACGGATGCTGTCCCACACAGGGGGGCGCAACTGTTACGGATGGGGTTGGCGGCTCGACCAGCATTACGTCGCCAAGCTTTGGCACAGGTTTTCTCATCAAATTCAACTCGGCAGGTGCATATCAGTGGAGCGCCAAGTGCTATAGTCGAGATGCGAATTTTGATGGTGGCGTGGCTGTGGACAACGCGGGTTTGGTATTTGTTGCCGGCTACAGCAGATCATGGAGTTCTGGAACCGCCACTACTCTGGTAGATGCAGGAGGAAATGTCCGGAGCGTGGCCAACGGTGGGTTTCAGTCAACATTTCTTGCCACATTCACCAGCAATGGAATTTACCAGTGGTCATTGTCAACTCCCGGTAGCTCGGATAGTGTAAACTATGTCGGCTACAACGTGCTTATCGCGGCCACCAACGGTGATGTTCTTGTGGGGGGAACGTATAACACAGTAGGGCTGAGTTTCGGAGGGCAATCTCCTCAATTACCTGTGCCGAATGCGCAAGACGGTTTTGTTGGCTGCATCAATTCCAGTGGACAGGTCAAGTGGCTGACCCAATTCGGGGGCGGTGGGGATCAAGTCGTGGGATCGGTTTACCTTCTCAGCAATTCACAAGTATTG
>CAIUEN010000393.1 GCA_903898185.1 uncultured Verrucomicrobiales bacterium | reverse complement strand
GAAGGGGCCGTTGTAAGCTACAATCCCAAGAAACCTGGGCGCCCTTCCCATTCATACCACAGCTACTTCATGGCCAACACCCGCATGGCTCTTGGTGTGGAAGTGGAAGCCGGTGACAAGCATACCGGCAAACATGTTGCTGTCGGCCTCTGGAAGTATCTGGATTCATTGCCCAGAGAGCTTTGGCCGGTTTTTATCCGAGGCGACGTCTCGTTTGGTTCGGAAGCGATCATGTATGAAGCAGAAGAGCGCCAGCTCCATTACTTGACCAAGCTTCGCCTGACCTCGAATGTCAAAAAACTCATCGAACGAGTGATAGCCAAAGGCGACTGGGTTGATGCAGGCCAGGGTTTCAGAGGAGCGGAAACCACCCTTCGTCTTACCGGCTGGAGTAAAAGCCGGAGAGTCATCGTGCTTAAACGACCTATCCGTGGAGATGTTCTTCTGACGGATGGCCAACTCAATCTGGCATTCATCGAAACAGAAAACGGCATCAAAAAGTACGAATACCAGGTTCTGGTCACTTCACTTCCTGATGAGCTTCTGGCTGTTGCTCAGCATTACCGAGACCGTGGCGACTGCGAAAACTGCTTCGATGAATTGAAGAACCAGTGGGGTTGGGGCGGTTTCACCACCAAGGATCTACAGCGCTGTCGAATCATAAGCCGCCTGGTGGCATTGGTGTATAACTGGTGGTCTCTCTATGCAAGACTATTGAACCCCGACAAGCACCATGAGGCTACTACCAGCAGGCCACTTATGCTCCAATCAGTTGGCAGGAAAACTACCCATGCCGGACAGACCACCGTTACTGTCACAAGTACCCATGCAAAAGTAACTGTGGTACAAGCTGCAATGCAAGAACTGACAAGGTTTTTCAAAGAACTTACCCGTGCTGCGGAGCAGTTGGGGGTAGCCGGGAGAGTCAGACTCATAGCGCAGAGGGCATTCAGGAAATTGTTGGCGTCGTTGCCACCTCTTCCCACACCAAAATTGCTACCGGCAACCGGCTAAACACAGCCAACCGCCGTTTTTAGGTTTATTGCAATGACTGCCAGTTCCTTGTGCCTATTTGAACGGTAATAAGGTTCAACCGATTTTAAACTGTCCGCGCAACATGAATTTCGCCAGAAATATATGATGACAATCTTCCCCTTGAACTGGCTAAGGCTAACAGATTTGCCAGTGATGTCAGTAGATGAGAATTCTGGGGCTGTTTCACCTATTTTAACATCCCGCTTTGCTTCGCATCCACAGAAGAAAAAAATAGCGAACAGAACCAGTAATACTCTTAAGACGTTTTGACAAGACGTCGTAATATTTTTGAATAAAGGTAATGGGTTCATTTTTTCTTGGCTCACGGTCGCGTATGATTCACATATGGTCAAAACGCTCGTCTCATTTACAAGCAACATTATTTTGACTTTTCTACATCCTCCAAGAACTCCTTGGCATTATCCCCCCGTAGATTTTCTGCTAATCCGATCAGGACGTCGGTAAGATACTTAGCCTTGTATCCTTTGGTGCGAAGATAAGTCATGGCTATGGCTGAGCGGTCCTTGTGGGGGCAGGCAGTTACGATGAGTTTATCTTTTGGCAGTTCTGCCAAGCGTTTACCACTCCGGGTAAGAACGACAAAGACAATGAAGGTTATCGAATCAAATCCCCTGCCACACAAACCAGCCACCGACCAACGCTACGACCAATCCGCTGACTCGTTTCGCCCAGAGAGAGAAATTGACTACTCCACGCGCTTTAACAAACCCTTCCACAAACCCGGTAAAGGTCCCGGCAAAAAGCATCAGCAGGCAGTGACCGATGGCGTAACAGAACAGAAGCGCGACGCCGTACAGTACCTGACCCTTACCGGCCACCACTGTTAATAGAACCACCAGTACCGGTGTGGCGCAGGGCGAAGAGACAACTCCAAAGAACAGCCCGAGTAGAAAAGCGCCGACAATACCGCCTTGCTTTGGCTTGAAATCGCGTTTGATAGGGAAGTGGATCTCATACAGGCCCATCAATTGTCCACCCATGACCAGTGCAATAGCGCCCGCAATGAGGTACCACGGGCCACCCAGGGTTCCGAACATCGTGCCCAGCAAACCGGCTGCCGCACCAAATGCTGTAAAAGTCAGCGACAAGCCGAGGACAAAGACCAGGGAGTAACGAAACGCTTTCGACCGATTGCCATCACTGTAGCCACCAACAAAACCAACGACCAGTGGTATGGTTGCCAGTACGCATGGCGATGCCGAGGAGACCACTCCGGCCAGAAAGACTGTTCCGAATGCAACCAGCGGATAAAGAGTTATTATCTGCTCGATGTTATCAAAAAAGCTCATTTCAGCCCCGCAGCTTTAAGCTCCTTCAGGATATCAGCTTTTTCAATGAAACCCATATGGCGTTTGACTTCCTTCCCCCTGGCGTCGAAGAAGATCTGGGTCGGGATCATCTGCACCCGATAATCCTGGGCAAGGGACGGAGTGGCCCAGACATCAGTAAAGGTAACATTCGCTTTACCTTTCAGTTCGCGATTCAGCTCTTCCAGAATCGGAGCCATCTTCTTGCAGGGGATGCAGGTGCGGGCACCGAAATCAGCCACAGTCGGTTTACCGGACGCAAGCGCAGCCTTGATAACGGCATCATTTGAGGAGGGGAGTTCGGCAGCCATGGCTGAAACAGCAGTGAGACACGCCGCTGCCAGCAGGGATACCATGATATTTTTTTTCATAGCAGACCCTTGATCTCCCCGGCAGAAGCGGTCTTGCCGGAGAATAGGACCTTGCCGTCCACAACCAGGGCCGGAGTACTCATGACGCCGTATTTCATGATGGCCTGGATATCCTCAATCTTGACAATCTCTGCATCAATCCCTTTTTCCTGCACTGCAGCTCTGGCGTTCTCATAGAGGGTTTTGCATTTCGCACAGCCGGTGCCCAAAATCTCGATTTTCATGTCTGTTTCCCCTTTTTCACTTGATTGTTTTTGTGAGCAGCAACATGAGCAGCTCATACCTGTTGCTTTTTCAAAAGATTCTCTGCCTTCCTTATTATAGAATATGGTGAACAGTGCCAGATAGCTGGCGCGTGCGTAGAGTTTATAGCTCCTGATTTTCTTCCTTACAAAATCGCGTTAAACAGATAGCCAACACAGATAATCGCCGCAGCTACTATGCCAAAGAATACCGCCAAAAGCCGATTCTTCAAGACATTCTTCAGGATGATTGCCTCCGGCAGTGACAATGCCGTGACCGCCATCATAAACGCCAGCACTGTGCCGATGGCCATACCCTTTTCCATTAAGGCATGAACGATCGGTATAACACCGGCAGCGTTACTGTAGAGCGGCACTCCGAGAGCCACAGCAACCGGTACGGCGAAGGGATTGTCCGGTCCTGCCCATTGTGCCAGAAATTCTGCCGGTACATACCCATGGATAAATGCACCCAAGCCGACACCGACAACTACGTAGGGCCATATTTTTTTCAGAAGTTCCTGCGTGTACTCACGGGCGTAGTCGAGTTTTTGCCTGAATGTCTGTTCCTCAATTTCGGCGTTACCGACCTGCATCTCCCAGGCATAGTCCTGGACGTACTTCTCCATCTTCAGCTTGCCGATAATAATGCCGGCGAAAATAGCTACTAACAGGCCGGAACCGATGTAGATGAGCGCAATCTTCCAGCCGAACAGGCCCCAGAGCATTATCAGCGCAACTTCGTTGACCATCGGTGACGATATAAGGAACGAAAAGGTAACACCCAGAGGCACACCCGACTCGACAAAACCGATGAAGAGCGGCACAGCCGAGCAGGAACAGAAGGGTGTGACAATGCCGAGTAGCGCAGCCAGAACGTTACCAACGTATTCCCGTTTATGGGAGAGCAGTCGCTTGGTTTTTTCCGGTGGGAATGACGTGCGGATGATCGCTACGATGTAGATAATTATTGTCAGCAGCAGGAATATTTTCAGCGTGTCATAAATGAAGAAATCGAGTGCTTCGCCCGAACGGGAGCCGGGGATGAGACCTAAAATAGTAAAGACAACGTAATCGGCAAAACTTTTTAGCATGGCATACTCCATGAGCAACGGATTGATCACTCACATAATTGGGCAAAAAAATTATTATTCGTACAAGTCGATTACTTTACGCTGCTTTCAAAAGACTGTGCCGCCCATAAATATCCTGTTTCACAATACCGGTGACAATATCGATGACCTCCAGGATTTCCGGGCGCTTGATGGCGTAATATATTTTGAGCCCATCTTTGCGTCGGGAAAGCACCCCGGCAGACTGCATCATGTTGAGGTGTCGAGACGTATTGGACTGCTCTTCTCCGATGGCAGGAAATATTTCGCACACGCACCGCTCCCCATCACGCAAAAAATCAATAATTTTCAAGCGGGTCGGCTGGCCCAAGGCCTTCAAAATCTCGGCACGGAATTCAACAAGTTCTTTCATGGCACCCCTCTTATAATAAATGACTATATAATCATATAGTCTTAAGGTTGATGTTTGTCAAACGT
>CAIUEN010000392.1 GCA_903898185.1 uncultured Verrucomicrobiales bacterium | reverse complement strand
GCTTCGCCGAAGGGGCAATGGATAAACCCAAACTAATGAAAATGTGACCGAATAACTTCCCTTGACTACTGGCAAATTATAATTGTCGCTGGTGGCAAAGAATAATTGTCGTTGACCAGGAAACCCTGTTGAGCGAGGCTCCTGTTCACATCATTCCCTCAATGGCCATCAAGGCGTTCAGCGGCGTAAGAACCGAGGAAATTGCCAAAATCGAATGGGACATGATCCATTTTGATCAGAACTGCATCATCCTGCCAGCGCGCATCACAAAAATAACTCAACGGCGAACCATCGCTCTAAAACCAAACCTCAAAGCCTGGATCGAGCCATTCAAAGGTTGCCGTGGAAGGGGCTGTGCAAAATGGAGCAAGCCGCATTGTGTTTTCCAGTCGTGGAATCGCTTCGGAATCACGAAGGGAATCCACGTCGGCGGCAATAAATTCCGGAACTCGTATATTTCATTTCGGGTGGCCGAGACCAAGGATGTCCCCCCTTGTTTCCTGCGAAAGCGGCAACAGTCCAGCCATTATTCAACGCGAATACCTTGAACTGGCTCCACCGGAGGATGCCGCAAAGTGGTTCGCAATCACACCCTCCGCCGCCAAACAGGAGGAAATGCGCTGTTATGCTCAGAAACTTCTCAACGCACAACAAATGCAGATGGATAAAGATGCCCATTGAGAATTCACGATTCTTCTCCAGACGAGAGCAACAATCCCGATCTGCTGTTCATCCATCGACGTGAGGATCCTTTTTCGGCTTTGGGAGAAAACGGCTATAGAAGTCATTCTCCGGCCTTTTTGGCCAGAGTGGGTGATTTCGAAAAACTTTAAACGGATGCGATTCCTCCGAATCGATGGCTTCAATTAACAACCGACCAACACGAGGATTGGGCGAGAACTCCTTGGTTCCCATGATCCGTCGAAGCCAACCCAGGCTTGAGCCAACCGGGTCTGGAACCCCTTTCTGCTTGGCACGTTGATACAAGGCACCCAGAGCAACAGCGGGGCTGCGGCTTGCGCCGTAAGCGCAGTGAACCAGCATCGGTTTGGTTTCGATCCGCTCAAAGGCCAGCAAAATTCTCTTGGCATGCTCTGGATGGGGAAAGATGAGTCCTTGCTCAGTGTTTTCGACGACGATATCATCAAAAATCATCTCAACGACCTCCTTTG
This sequence comes from uncultured Verrucomicrobiales bacterium, assembly GCA_903898185.1. GTDB lineage: Bacteria > Verrucomicrobiota > Verrucomicrobiia > Limisphaerales > Palsa-1400 > CAIUEN01. The sequence continues at coordinate 823 of CAIUEN010000392.1, read as the reverse complement.
CCGCTGGAAGGTGCGCTCTCCTCTCAAATTTTCCGTGAATTGAGATAACGTGCCAGCGCCCTGGTTCCTGGTGGACGAGCGTTTCCGCACCCTCACACGAGGCGACCGCAAGCTCCATCTCAATCTCAGGAATGAACATGGACATTACATTACCCATTCCAACCAGTCTTGAAAAGTCCACAAATCCCCTCCGCATGGCACCCATCGAGATGAATCCAGGAATTGTTCCGCATTTAAATCGGTTTGAAGGGAAGAACGCGCCCGGCAATAAAGGAAAGTGCGGGCACACTAGGAAAGTGCTCGCCGGACGGCAACCGAACGCCACGGCCAAATAGATATCGACCGCCAGCCCCACGCTGATGCGCAATGCCGTCGTAGCCGCTAATAATTTTCGGAGTCTGGTGGCGTACTGACATTGGATCGAGATCGACACGCCTATCCCAGCTACGACGGCGATTCCGATTCCTCTGGATCGGGCGACGGCAGCACTGGCGAGGCGGTTTAACTTCGTCCGATGGCACACAGTTGGCCGGAACAAGGTTGGCGGCTTGAACGAGTCGCCAGCCTCTTTTTTTAAGTCGACCGGCCAAAAATGACCGGATCGACAGTAGAACAATTGAACGTGATCGGCGTTTCCAAAAAACCTCAGCCGAGGGAGAACCGCAGTCTGCCAAAGAAGGGTTGCGGCTCGCTACAATCAAAACAAAACCTGAACACAAAACCATATGATCAAGTTTGAGAAAAACATCATCTGCCGCGACGACGAGAGTGACGAAGAGGGATGCCCCAGCTACGACGGCGATTCCGATTCCTCTGGATCGGG
>CAIUEN010000391.1 GCA_903898185.1 uncultured Verrucomicrobiales bacterium | reverse complement strand
ATCTCCCCCCTTCTGGCCAACATCTACCTGCACTGGTTTGACAAACTGTTCCATCGCCACGATGGGCCGGCACAGTGGGCTAAAGCACGACTTGTGCGCTACGCGGACGACTTCATCGTCATGGCCCGCTACCAAGGAGACCGGCTCACGGGGTGGAATTTGATGAATCTCGGGTTGGAGCCGTTACAGAGCAAAGGAACGCGAATGCTTGAGATAAAGCGCATGCAAGAAAGCCGTGTAATGGAAAACTGCACGCACGGTTTGACGAGGGGAGCGGAGGAAACTCCGCTCCTACTCTACCGTTTTCTGCGGTTAACCCAACTGCGGTTTCCAAGTTAAACGAATTGATTCACTGATGCGCGCCTGACGCCAAGCTGTAATTTTTCCCCTTGCTTGCTCAAGATGAGAATTGCTGGCGCTCTTGAGAGTTGAATTGAGGAAGCATATTTGTAACTATTCAGATCAGAGGGAGAGATTAGCGTCTCGCTGACGCTCGCCGGAGGGAGGGGCGCAGGCAAGGATGCCTACGCTACGTGAATAGTTACGGAACAGCAATTTTTATGAAAAAGACAGTAGCATTTTTTGCGGCATTATGGACGGGCGTTTTATGCGCTGCGACACTGGCTGAGGGCGTGCCAAAAATCCAATTTGACCAGACTGTTTACGACTTTGGCAAGACCACTCAGGTCACAACCGTCTCTGGCGTGTTCAAGTTTAAGAACACCGGCGACGCCATTCTCAAAGTGGAGCCTCCCAAGCCCTCTTGCGGCTGCACAATCGCCGAGTTAAAACCCGACACCCTCAAGCCTGGGGAAACTGGCGAATTGCCCTTCACCCTGCATCTAGGCCAGGCCAAGGCACAGCTCGAAAAGCACATCGCGGTGAAATCAAACGATCCGCTGACTCCCGAAGTCTCGCTCACCATCAAAGTCAATTACACGCCGCTCTACGACCTCAACCCCATGACGCTTTCACCCAATTTGGCGTTTGGGGTAAATGCCGCCACCCAATTCACCACCCTTGCCCGAACAGACGGAAAACCGTTGCGGGTCGCAAGGTTCGACGCCTCCAAGCCTTGGATCACAGCGACACTGGAGCCGGGCGCCAAGACCAATGAGTCTGTCGCGCGCATTCGCATCGTTATTCAGAGGAATGGATCGCCGCGCCGCTTTAACGAATACGTCCATGTCTATTCTGCCGAAGAAACGAACACTCCCGCATCAAGCATTTACGTTTACGGCCAGATCAATGGCGAAGTTTCGCTCAGCGCCGAAGCTCTATATTGGAACATCATCACCAGCGCAACAAACGCGGCGACGGACCTTCCAGAGTCGATGGTTACGCGGCAGATGACAATTCGCTTGGCTACTGGCAAGACGTTTGAGTTGAGGAATCCTCAATGCACGATCAAGGGTATGAAGATCGAAGTCGTGCTGAAAGAGCCTGGCAAGGTTTATGAACTGGTCGCCCGACTTGATGAGGTGCCGGCCAGTACTGTCAGCGGCAATATCTCGTTTGAAACCTCGGTTGCCGAGCAGCCCAGGATTGAAGTGCAGGCTTTCGTTAACGTGTTCAAGCCGTGAGCGCCTGTCTGAGAGCATCGCTGCCGCAGGCACTATGCATCGTTTTGCTGGGCATTGGAGCGGGGTTTGCGGGAAATCAGATTTCGCCGCGAGGACTGCCTCTGATTGCCCCGCGCAGGCAGGCGCGCAAAGCGGATATATTTATAACGCTTGATCAGGCAATGCAGCTCTGGCGCGGCGGTGCCTCTCTCTTTCTGGACGCCCGTGAACCGGCAGACTACGCCGCTGGCCATATCGGAAACGCGCTGAATCTGCCCGCGCAATCCTTCTCGGAACACTTCGGGGAAGTGTCGCCAATATTGACGCCTAATTCGGAACTGGTTCTCTATTGCGACGGCGAGGAATGCGATCTCAGCCATCGTCTGGCTGAAAGTTTGCGCCAGATGGGCTACACGAATTCACACATACTATCCAATGGCTGGACATCGTGGCACCGGGCGGGCCTGCCAACGACAACGGGAGGCGCAAAATGAAACTCAACGTGATCTTGCGTTTGCTTGTCGGCGGTGCGTTTGTTGTTGCCGGGGCCCTCAAAGTTGCCGACCCCGCAAAGTTCGCTCTGGACGTGAGCAACTATCGGCTGGTTCCTTATGAGCTGATCAACCTGGTGGCAATCCTGCTTCCTTGGATCGAGATCACGGCCGGCTTGTTTGTGCTGGCGGGAATCTGGCTGAGGGCGGCAGCGCTCGTCATCACCAGCCTCACAGTGATGTTCCTCGTTCTTATCGTGTCGGCTCTCGCGCGAGGATTGAACATTGAATGCGGTTGCTTTGGGACGGTGGGCGGCAAACACATCGGGTTGGTCAATCTCGTGATTGACTCCGCGCTTCTCGCCCTCTCAGCGCTACTGGTTAAACGGTCGTGAAAACGGTCGTTGAGCTTGTTTTTTCGTAACTGTTCACAGCGGCGAAATCAGCGTCTCGCTGACGCTCGCCGGAGGGACGGGCACAGGCAAGGATGCCTATGCTACATGAATAGTTTTTCCCGATATGCGAATTAGCTTGCCGCCGAATTTTGCATGGGCAAAATACCTGCCAGATGGTACATAACGAATAGGATTTTCCACCGGCGCATTTCGTTCACAGCGCTCCTGCTGCGCTGCAGCGGTTAATGGCAGACGGTATCAGGTTGTCAAGGCTCTCCGCTAAATTTAAGGCGTTTAGCCCCTATAGCTCAAATGGATAGAGCAGCGGTTTCCTAAACCGTGGATCCCTGTTCAATTCAGGGTAGGGGTACCATTTTTACGTGAAGGCTGCTGCAGCAATTCTCATTATGGCAGGCAAGCAAGAATACCCAATGAATATCCAATATCGAACAAGGAATTTCCAATAATGAAGTGAGGAATTCTGACAACAACTTCT
>CAIUEN010000390.1 GCA_903898185.1 uncultured Verrucomicrobiales bacterium | reverse complement strand
CGACCTTCAGAACCGCGTGCCGTGCGGAAATTCCATCGCGATTTTCAAGAACTCTTGGGAGATCGCGCCGCCGCACAAGAAACCCTCAGGATTTCCAATGCGAAAAGTTAGTGGCATTGGACAAGAATGTCTGCGCTACGCGCGTTGGAGCATCGACAAACCTCTCCAAGTTCATTTAGTCTCTCAGATGCTCTAACAGAAGATTTCCAGTCATGTCGAAGGAATTCATCAAAATTGGCGGGGCGCGAGCGCATAATCTAAAAAACCTGACGCTCTCTATTCCGCGAGACAAATTGGTGGTGATTACCGGCCTGAGCGGCTCGGGCAAATCGTCGCTGGCGTTCGACACCCTTTATGCCGAAGGCCAGCGCCGCTATGTCGAATCTCTCTCCGCTTACGCGCGGCAGTTCCTCGATCAAATGGAAAAGCCGGAGGTTGATTTTGTCGAGGGCCTCTCCCCCGCCATTGCCATCGAACAACGCGGCGCGGCAAGCAATCCCCGCTCGATCATTGCGACAACAACCGAGGTTTACGATTTTCTGCGACTGCTTTTTGCTCACATTGGGCAGCCACACTGCCCGGTTTCGGGCGAACCCATTACACGCCAATCCACATCTGACATTGTTGATAAAATTCTGGCGCTGCCGCCTAAGACGAAAATCATGCTCCTTGCCCCGGTGATCTCGAATCAGAAAGGCGAGTTCCGGGATGTCATTGAGCGGCTGGCCCGCGAGGGTTTTGTGCGCGCCCGGGTCGATGGCCAGATGATCGAGCTGAGCGCCAACATCCGGTTCAAGCTCGCCCCCAAACAACGCCACACCATTGAAGCGGTGGTTGACCGATTGGTCATGGACGACAAAATCCGGGATCGATTGAGCGACTCGGTGCAAACCGCTGTCAAATGGGGCGATGAGCGACTGCTGCTCCTGCAACAAGCTTCCGCCAAGTCTCCCCTTTCCCCGAACAAGCCGGAGGCATGTTCTACTCTTTCCCCGAACAAGCCGGAGGCGTGTTCTACTCTGGCTGGCGCGGTTGATTCGGGCGAGTTCACTGAAACGCTTTTTTCCACTCGCAATTACAGCGCGGCCACCGGGTTAAGCTACGACACGCTGACTCCGAAACACTTTTCGTTCAATGCCCCGGCAGGAGCGTGTCCCGTCTGCCACGGGCTTGGGCAGAAGCTGGTTTTTGACGAGCATTTGATTGTGCCCGATCCAGAAAAATCGCTCGACAAAGGGGCCATCGCCCCATGGCGCAAGGGCGGCAAACGCATGATTGTTTATTATAAAGCCATGCTCGCCGCACTGGCGAAACACGATCAGCAAAGCACGGAAATGCCGTGGCGGGATTTGCCAGACGAGTTCAAGAAGCGCCTGCTTGCCGGCACCGGCAGTGATGAAGTCGAGTTCACGTTCTCGAAGGCTGGAAAAGCGAGCAAGGTTCTCCGTCCGTTTGAAGGAATCATCCCCAGCCTGGAGCGTCTCCATGTCGAGACCGATAGCGAATTTACTCGGAACCGCCTCAAAGGATACATGAATCCGCAGCCATGCGATGCCTGCCGGGGCCGCCGTCTCAAGTCCGAGATTCTTGCAGTCACTCTTGGCGCTCAATCGACTTTCAAGCCCAAGACTTCTTCGCCGATTCCAGGCTTGTCCATCATGGACCTCTGCGCATTGTCGATCACGGATGCCGATGACTTTTTCGCGACGCTTCAATTGACCGATTTTCAGCGCAAGATTGCGGCTGAACTGATCAAGGAGATTCGCGCACGGCTCAGCTTTCTGAAAAATGTGGGTTTGGGATACCTGACGCTGGACCGCGAAAGCGGCACGTTGAGCGGCGGCGAGGCTCAGCGCATCCGACTGGCGACACAGATCGGGGCGGGTCTGGTTGGCGTGCTTTACATTTTGGACGAGCCAAGCATCGGCTTGCATCAGCGCGATAACGAGCGGTTGCTTAAGTCTCTCGAAGGTTTGCGCGACCTTGGAAATACAGTCCTGGTAGTCGAGCACGACGAGGAGACGATTCGCCGCGCCGATTATGTGCTGGACTTGGGACCGGGCGCTGGAGTGCATGGAGGCCAATTGGTGGCAGCCGGAAGCGTTGCCGAGATTGAGGCCAATCCAGCCTCGTTGACGGGCCAATATCTCAAGGGCGAACTCACCATCCCAGTCCCAAAAACGCGCGTCCGCCCGACGCCGGATCGGGGTTGGCTGGAGATCATTGGCGCCAGCGAAAACAACCTGCGCAATATCACCGCGCGAATTCCACTCGGCACAATGACCTGCGTCACCGGCGTCAGTGGCTCCGGCAAAAGCACCTTGGTGGATGATATTCTGCGGCGCGCGCTGTTTCGCAAGTTTTACGGGTCCAAAGATCAACCGGGCGCTCACAAAGAAATTCGCGGATTTGAGGCTCTGAACAAGGTTGTTGTCATCGATCAATCGCCGATTGGCCGCACCCCGCGCAGCAACCCGGCAACCTACACCGGGATGTTCAACCAGATTCGGGATCTTTTCGCGAAACTGCCCGCCGCCAAGATTCGCGGATACGAGGCGGGCCGGTTCAGTTTCAACGTCAAGGGCGGACGCTGCGAGAAATGCCAGGGTGATGGCTTGATCAAAATCGAGATGCACTTCCTGCCACCGGTCTATGTAACCTGCGAAGCTTGCAATGGACGCCGTTACAACCGCGAGACACTGGAAATCAACTACAAGGGGATGAACATTGCCGATGTCTTGGACATGACCGTTGACGAATCTCTGGTCTTTTTCCGCGCCGTGCCCAGGATTCATGACCCGTGCCTGACTCTGGCCGAAGTGGGTTTGGGATACGTCCGGCTCGGTCAATCGGCCACCACATTAAGCGGCGGCGAAGCCCAGCGCATCAAATTGGCCGCCGAATTGAGTCGGAAATCCACGGGGCGGACTCTCTACATTCTGGACGAGCCGACCACGGGACTGCATTTCCATGATGTCGCCAAGCTGCTGGAAGTGCTCTTCAAGTTGCGCAACGCGGGCAACACCTTGCTGGTGATCGAACATAACCTTGATGTCATCAAGACTGCCGATTGGGTTATCGACTTGGGCCCCGAAGGCGGAGCTCAAGGCGGACGCATCCTTGCCGAAGGCACCCCCGAAACCGTCGCGCGCGCGTCTGGCAGTTACACCGGCCAATTTTTGAGTCGAATCTTAATCTAATTCCGCAATACTTGAACCGTGAACGATGAATCGATCCATAACACAATTTTTCTTCTCTGCGCCTCTGCGTCTCTGCGGTTCAATTTTCCGCAGAAATTCATCGCGAACGTGACCGTATTATTCCTGCTCATCTCTTTGGGATGCAATATCCTGGCTGCGGCTCCCGCCGCGCCCATGATATCGACAACATCCGAAGATCGCAGCCTCACCAACGCCTTCTCCAGCGCCCTTAAGTTATTTGAGGACGAATTCTATCCGGAAGCCGATCTTCGATTCGGCACTTTCATAACGACCTACACCAATTCCTCCCTGGTGCCGTCGGCAATTCTATTTCAGGCGCGCTCGCGCCTGGAGCAGTCCAATTACACCGGCGCAATCGAACTGCTTCGCGCCAAGCTGCCAGATTCAGGAAACCAAACCGAGAATTATTTCTATTGGATGGCCGAGGCGCTTTTCGCACAGGGCAATTACCCGGAAGCGGCTGAAACATACTCAAATCTGAATGTCACTTTTCCACGATCAGCCTTGCGAGCCGCCGCCGCGCTTGGGGAAGCGCGCGCATTCGCCAAGCTGGGCGCATGGCCCAAGGTGGTGGAATTGCTTGGCAAGAGCGACGGCTCTTTTCAGCCGGCACTGCGGCTGCAGCCCAAGGATGACGCCGTCACCCGAGGCAACATCCTGTTCAGCCAGGCTCTCTTTGCTCAGAACCAATTCGCTGAGGCCGAACGAATCCTGCGCTCCATCGACGCTGAAGGGTTGGCGCCTGAATTGGACTGGCAACGGAATTATTGGCTGTGCCGCGTCCAATTGGCCAACGGACATCTGCTCGACGCGCTGCAAACCTGCACCAACAGCCTGACTGTTCTTGCTGCGGGCCGCTGGCGGGATAGCGCCGACACCATTGCATTGAGCGGCGAGATCTTCGAAAAACTGGGACGACTTCAGGAAGCGACCGAGGCTTACACGAACAACTTGGCGCCGGGTTTGCCAGTCGATGTCCAAAGACACGCGCTCTTCAAAGCCGTTGGCCTGATGCTCAAACAGAACCAGACGCAGGAAGCCAGCAGACGTCTCGAAGCGTTCATCGAAAAGGAAACACACGATTCCGCAATCGACGTCGCACGATTGACCTTGGGCGAGCTGCAACTCAAAGCCTTTTACTCTGCATCCGATTCCGGAACCAACGCCGCCTTGCTGGCCACCCATTTCCTGCGCCAAGCCATGACAAATTTCAGCCGGGTTCTGCTCGATTATGCAGACAGCCCCCTGCGCGGCAAAGCCTGCCTCGACCGCGGTTGGTGCTACTGGGCGCAAGGCAAAATCACCGAGGCCAAAACCGATTTTAGCGAAGCCATTCCGCGCTTGCCCGGCTTTGAGGATCAAGTCGTTGCGCGTTTCAAGCTGGCCGACGCCCAATTCGCCCTGCGCGAGTATTCGGCGGCTGTAACCAATTACAACCTGGTTATTCAGGAGTCCGAAAGATTACCCGCGTTACGCAACGGAATCTTAAGTAAGGCGCTCTACCAATTGCTGCGCGCCAGCGTGGAGAATAACGATTCGGCGACGGCCGATGCAGCGGTGGCCCGAATTGTGGAGGGATATCACTCCAATTTCACCGATGAATGCCTTCTGCTCTACGGGGAATTTCAGTCCCGAAAAAATCGAGGCATCCAAGCGCGACAGATATTGGCCGACATGATTAAACGATTCCCGACAAGCCGCGTCCGCCCGGAAACCGACTTTGTCGTGGCCCGCTCGTACGCCCAGGAAGACGATTGGATGACCGCCAGCGATCATTACGACCGCTGGGTGACCAATTACCCGCAACACACGCTGTTGCCTCAGGCAGAGTTTTCACGGGCGCTCGCTCACGACAAAGCCGGCCAGGAGGCCCATGCGCTGGAGTTGTTCACCAGTTTTGTTGCGCGGTTCCCAACCAACATGCTGGCGCCCTGGGCGCAGAACTGGGTGGCCGATTACAACTTCAATCACGGCCTCTTCGATACCGCCGAGAAGAATTATCTGGATCTGACCGTGAAGTTTCCAACGAGCGAACTGGTTTACCACGCGCGGCTGATGGCCGGTCGGTCCGCATTTGCCCGGCAGGGGCCCAAAGACATCAAGGAGGCTCGCGACTACTTCACCAAACTTGTCAATGATATGGTAAAGGACTCCAATGCGCCTCCCGTCCTGCTTCCTCAAACCTACTTTGCGTTGGGCGACACAATTTTCCAGCAGTATCGTGAATCGACCACCACCAATAGCCTTGAGCCATTCACAGAGGCGGTGTCCGCGTTCAGTTGGATCACCAATAACGCGCCGACCAACGTCCTTGCTCCGTTGGCAGTGGGCCGTATTGGCGACTGTTATTTTGAGTGGGCCAGCCGCTCGTCGGATCCCGACATATATACCAATGCCGCAGAGTTCTACCAAGCGGTGCTGCAATACCCCCAAGCCGGAATGACCGCGCGCAGCAGCGCGCTGGTCAAGCTCGGACTCACGTCCGATAAGATGGGCCAGACCACAAACGCTTTACGCTACTATGAGAAGGTTATTTACGAGATGGATGCGGAAAACTTCGATCCGGTCTGGGTCAAGGAAGCAGGAGTGAACGCTGCCCAGCTTTGCGAGAAACAAGAGCAGTGGGACAAGGCTATCCGAGTTTACCGACGAGTTCTGGTCGCAATCCCATCCTTACGGCCCGTCCTCGAAAAGAAAATCGCTGCCGCAACCGCTCGTCTGGAAGCGGTGAAGAGATAGAGTAACTATTCAGGTCAGAGGGAGAAATTAGCGTCTCGCTGACGCTCGCCGGAGAGGGGGGGCGCAGGCAAGGATGCCTACGCTACGTGAATAGTTACGAGATAGAAATGAGTAATAGTTACGAAATCTCCAAGAACGTGACTTGGGTGACTGGTGTGACGATGGCTTCGCGGAGGTTGGCTGGAAGGAGACTGAATTGGCCGGCGAAACAATCTATTTCCTGGTTGCCGCCGCGCAGGCGCAAGTGGCCTTCCACCACCCCCAGGATGCGCATCTGGCCACCGGAAAATCTCACCGAGCGCGCATCATCAAGCTTGCGCACGGAGACCCTGAACAAATCATTGCTGACGAGCGGACGGATTTGGCCATTGTCATCTGGAACGAATTCAGCCGGCAACAGGCCGGGCTGGAAGTCGTTAAAATCAATGCTGGCCAGTGATTGGACAATATGCAGGTCTCGCGGTTTTCCAGAGGCGTCCACTCGGTTCTAGTCGAACACGCGGTAGGTGGTGTCTGAGTTCTGCTGCACCTCGAAAATCATGATGTTTGCGCCGAGCGCATGGACACGACCGCTCGGAATGAATACTGAATCCCCCGCTGTAACCGGAATTCGATGGAAACACTCCGACACCGTCTGGGATGCAATTTTTTGCTCGAATTCATCGCGGGTAACGCCGGGTTTGAGACCGACGAACAGTTCGGCGCTGGTGCCGGCATTGGCTACATACCACATTTCTGTTTTTGGCTCTCCGCCGAGCTTGGCCGCAATGGCTGCTGGAGGATGAACCTGCAACGAAAGCTTCTCCTGAGCGTCGATAATCTTGATGAGCAACGGAAATCGCGTGGGCATCGGGCTCAGGTCGCCGAGCAGCCCGGATGGATCGTTTTCCATGAGCCAACGCAACGAGCGTCCGGCCAGAGGGCCGTTGGCAATCACGCTGACGTCGCCTGGACGGTCGCTGATCTCCCAGGATTCGCCAATACGCACACCGGTCGGCAGCGCCTTCTTGTAAAGTCGCTGAAGATCGCATCCGCCCCAGATACGCTCTTTGAAAATCGGCTCAAAGGTCAGTGGATATGACATATCTACGTAAATAGTTACACATCCTCATTGAACAGACGAGATCTTCTTCCGCTCGGCTTGCCGATGGCGCGAAGCTGACTGCTCTCCCAGAAAAGACGCAGACCTTCAAGAGTCAAAAGTGGTTCGACGGAGGTGATCTCCGGCAGCTTGGCGGCAATCAGTTCGGCGTAGCCGCCGGTGGCGACCACAGGAAGGCGCCTGGCCTTGAGTTCTCGCTTCAATTCCATCACCAGCTCTCGAATCAGCCCCCGGTAGCCGTGGACGGCTCCAATAACCATGGCTTCCTCAGTGTTCTTGCCGATCACGGCGGAAACCTCGCGGATTTCAATCTTCGGCAGAAGAGCGGTTTTTTCATGCAGGTAACCGGTCATGGCCGCCAGTCCGGGGGCAATAATGCCGCCCACATAGTTGCCGTGCAAGTCGATGACGTCGAAAGTAACCGCCGTGCCGAAATCCAGCACGATGCAAGGCGCTCCAAAGTGTTCCCTGGCGGCAATCGCGTTGGCCAAGCGATCCGGCCCAATGGTTTCCGGCTTTGGATAGTCGATGCCAATCTGCTGGACGGTCTGGGATGTCAGAGTCAACCAGGGAACCTGCAACAGGTTGATAAAACGGGCCAGCAAGGGCGTGACCGTGGGAACGACACTGCACACCGCAGCGCCGCTGATCTTGCTCGACTTGAGAAACCGCAACGCGGCGCGCGCCGAACTGCCGTCCGCCCAACCGTTGCTGGTAACGTTCACCTGGCGGAGCACCCGCTTGGAATTGGCCACGCCAATGTGCGTATGCGTATTGCCAATATCAAAAACTGCAATCATCGCTGCATATCATCCCCAATCTGACAAAAAAGTAACTTGTTTTTTCTGGCATAATCGCCCCTTTCAGCACAGCAATCGCTCGTTTTGAGCAAGGAAAGGGAAAAGAGAAAAGGGAATGGGGAAATATCCAATATCCAACAAGGAATGTCCAATTTCCAACGGGGGGAGTCGATTAAGCAACTCTTGCAGCAAATGAGAAAGAGAGAAATGGGGGAATGGAAAATATCCAATATCCAACAAGGAATGTCCAAGGAGGAAGGAAAGACAGCTTGTTCTGCAAATCGACTCTCATCTTCCATCCTTTCCTCCCTTGGATATTGGACATTCCTTGTTGGATATTGGATATTCATTCCTTTCCTCATTCATCTGAAGAGTTACCATGATGCTCCTTGGTTACTCTTCAACGCTTCTATTAACGCATTGAATTGCGCGTCCAGATCGGCTAGGCAGGCTCGGGCCGCATCAATATCTCCGGCTTTGCCGGCTTGCTCCATCGCCCAAACGACGGCGCGCAAAGCTTCGCCTCCCATTGTGGCGCAGGCGCCTTTGATCATGTGGGCTTGCATCTGGACAAGACGGGCATCGCCTGCCGCTACATGGTTCTTCAACTGCGTGATTTCAACGGGCAAATCCTCCAAGAACTCCTTGAGAACCCTCCTGGCCAAGTTTTTGTCACCCATCACTCGGTTCATGAATGCCGCATAGTTGAACACCGCAAGTTCCTTTTCAGGGGTGGAGATGACGACTTCTTCTTCAGGCTTGCTGATCTCCGGTTGATCCACTTCGCCATTTGATTTGAGCCACTTTTTCAGTACCGCAATCAAAGCCTGTCGTTCGATTGGTTTGGTGAGGTAATCGTCCATGCCCGCCTGCACGCATTTCTCGCGGTCGCCTTGCATGGCATGGGCGGTCATGGCAACTATGGTTACCTGTTGATTGAGAACACGCGATTGTGGATTGCGGATGGCTCTGGTGGCATCGAACCCATCCATCTCGGGCATTTGCACGTCCATCAGCACCAGGTCGTAAGGGAAAGTTTCGAGCGCTTTGATAGCCTCGACGCCGTTGGCGGCCACATCGACTTTAAGTCCCAGTTTCATAAGAATACCCACTGCGACTTGCTGATTGGTGATATTATCCTCGGCAAGCAGAATACGGACATGGCCCAAATTCTTCCCTAAGGAGAAATCGGACGTCGCTGCTATTCGAGTTGAGAAGATCTTTTTGCCGCTAATGACAGCCGTCAGCACATCCAATAATTCCCGTCGCCGAACGGGTTTGGTCAGAGTGGCGGCAAATCCGATTTCTTCGAGCTCTTGATCATTACCTATATGGCCCAAGGATGTGTGTAACACCAACCGCGTTTCATGGAGAGTCAAATCGCTCTTGATAACGCGGCCCAGCATCTTCCCATCCATGCCGGGCATCAGCATATCCAAAATGGCGACCGCGAATGGATCCCGCTCGTCTTGAGCTTGGGTTAGCAACCGCAAAGCGGACGGACCATCCATTGCCTCACAGGGTCGCATGCCCCAAGTCTTCAGCAGAACCATCAGAATCTCAAGGTCAATGGGGCGGTCATCGACAATCAAAACACGCACTCCATCCAGCAAGGTCAGTTCTGGCGCTGCCGCTGGTTCGCGGGAGGGTTGTTTAGGCAAAAGCACCGTAAACCAGAATTCCGAGCCCCTGCCCGCCTTGCTCTCAACTCCGATCTCGCCCCCCATCAACTCCGCCAGTTGCTTGGAAATCGCAAGGCCCAACCCCGTGCCTCCATAGGTGCGCGTCGTTGAGGCATCGACTTGCGAGAACTTTCCAAACAGCCGTCCCAGTTTGTCTGTGGGAATGCCGATCCCGGTGTCCTGCACGGCAAATCGCAGTCGAACCTCGTTTGCGCTTTCCGAGACCAGATTCACACGGATGATAACTTCGCCTTGGGCCGTAAACTTGATGGCGTTGCCAGCCAAGTTGATAAGAATCTGCCGCAGACGCCCCGGATCGCCCTGAAGAGCCGAAGGAACCTCCGGCGCAACAACGCATCCCAAAGCCAGTCCTTTTTCATAGGCCCGAAGAGCCATCATTCCTATAAAGTCGTCCAGAAAGCTGTGCAGATCAAAATCCAGAGTTTCCAGCTCCAGTTTCCCAGCCTCCATCTTGGAAAAATCCAAAATATCATTGATCAGGGCAAGTAAGGCTTCGCCGCTGGCGCGAGCGGTTTGAGCGTAACGGTGCTGATCCACAGCCAGTTCTGTATCCAACAACAAACCGACCATGCCCAAAACCCCGTTGAGCGGAGTGCGGATTTCATGGCTCATATTGGCCAGGAACTCACTCTTGGCAGCATTGGCCAACTTGGCTCGATTGGTCGCTTGTTCGAGGCTGCGGTTAATGTGGATGAGTTCACCCTCGAATCGCTTGCGTTCACTGATGTCGGTGAGTATCCAAATTGATCCCTCATCCGCGTTTAATGAGTTCACCAATTGAGCTGATATATTGCACCAAAACACAGAGCTGTCTTTCCTCTTCATCTCCATTTCCAAAGAGTAAACGTCGCCTCTGGCCAGGTACTCGTAGAATTCCTTCCCGACACGATCGTAATCCTCAATGTTCGCAAAGAATGAGACGGTGGCCATCCCGATGGGTTCCCCTGGTTCATAACCCAGAATCATATCGAAGGCAGGATTGGTCCATTGCAACGTCCGATTTTTGACAAATACGATGCCCGCCACAATGTTTTCCAGGATGACACGCTGTTGATTGCTGAGTTGGCTGAGCTGTTCTTCAACCTTAAGGCGCAAGAACACTGACCCGGTTTCGAATGCCAGAATGCGGGTAAGTTCAATGTCCGACGCGCTGGGCCGCTCAACGCGGTGGGTAGCCACGTTAAGAAATCCAAACGGCTGCTGGCCGGCCATTAAAGCGACGCAATAGCCATGTCGGGGCCCATAGGCTTCGCTCAAATGAGAATGCCCGGGGAACTGGTCGAGAACGTTGATTATCTCACCGGGAACCTCCAAAGCGGCTTTCATATAGTCCAGGCTCAATGGGAGGCAAGCCACCCGCTCGGCAAATGCAGGGTTCAAACCTGTGTGATGCCGCAGGAGGGCGTTCTGACCCTCAATGAGATAAATGCCAGCGCAATCCATGCCAGTGCAATCCATTGCCTTCTGCATCAAGCAGGTCAGCGCGGAATGGAAATCGCAGCAATTGTTGAGCGACACCAAGCATTGGCGCAACAGTTCGCTGGCACGGGCGGATTGCTGAAGGGCGGCTTCGGTCTGCTTGCGCTCAGTGATGTCAACGAAGGATGTCACGACTGCATAGGGCTGGGTTTCACCCTTCCTGACCATCGGTTCAGCGTTAATATTGATCCATCTTTTCGATCCGTCCTGCAGATGAAGCCCGATCTGCACATCGTGGCAGGCCCGGCCCGTGTGCAGGCTGACCAATGCCGGGTGGTCTTCGGTTGGGAAGTTGGAACCGTCTTGATGCACGGCTTGCCAACGAGGGGGAATCGAAGTCAGTGCCAGGATCTCGTTGCGGCTCATGCCAAGGATCTTCTCCGCATTCAGATTGCAATCGGTGATCGTTCCGTCCGCTGTCCGGACAATCACGCCCTCGGCCATGACCGTCAAGATCGAGCGCAGGCGGATCTCACTTTCTTGAATAGCCTCCAACATGTCCTTGCGCTCGGTGATGTCATGCATCGTCCAAATCGATCCTGCTGCCAGGTTCGTTGGATTTACACATTTGCCAACGAGGTTGGCCCAGAACAGAGAGCCATCCTAGGGTGTTGAATTGATTGGGATTTTGCCTCATAAAGTTCATGCAGTAGAAGTTCCTGATTGCACGTCATCACTGCCAATTGCTGCCTTCCTTTTGCTT
>CAIUEN010000389.1 GCA_903898185.1 uncultured Verrucomicrobiales bacterium | reverse complement strand
TTTGCCATGACCATGTTTTGCGGCATGACCGTGTTCAACATCTTTGGGGAGTGCGCATCAAGGGCATCCGGCCTGATACTTAGTTATCCCAATTACGTGAAGAAGGTTGTTTTCCCCCTGGAAATTTTGCCCGTGGCCGCACTGGGTTCGAGTCTGATTAATGCCGGCTTGAGTCTCATAATACTGATGGGTGCTGTACTGATTTTTTCAGCCACATGGCCTGTCACGATTTACTTGTTCCCGTTGGTGCTTGTACCCATTTGTGCCTTGAGCTTGGGTGTGAGCTGGTTTTTGGCATCCATGGGGGTATTTGTTCGTGATATTGCGCAGCCTGTGAGTGTGATTGTGCAGATGCTGTTTTTCGTATCCGGAATTTTCTTCCCACCATCAGCGGTGCCTGAGGATGTCAGGTTCTTGATGGAGGTCAATCCTTTCGTCGGGATTCTCGAAGATGCCAGGCGCACGCTGCTATGGGGTCAATGGCCGGACTGGACGTGGCTCATATCCATAACCGTCCTCTCCTTGATCGTCATGCAACTCGGGTATTACTGGTTCATGAAGACCAAAAAGGCCTTCGCGGATGTCATATAGTACAGCTCACAATTGTCTGGGGTCACACAGGAGGTGTTGAGATGGGGGAAGTTAGAATAGAAGTTACTCTTACAAATCCAATGGACCAGGCCATGGTTCGGGAAGGCTTCAAGAAGCCCGTAGAGGTCAGGCGACAAAATATGAAAGCAATGGTTGACACCGGAGCTGTCAACAGTGTTTTGCCTCAGTTTGTAGCCGATGCTTTAGGCCTGGCCCGTGTTTTTCGCCAGGTTGCTCAGTACGCGGACGGACGCCTGGAAGAGGTGGATGTTACTGAGCCGGTTCTGATGGAAATCCTTGGCCGCAAAGTCTACGAAGAGTGCCTTGTGCTGGGTGACGAGGTTCTCATAGGCCAAACCGCGCTCGCGAAGACTGATCTGCACGTTGATTGCCGCGAGGGCCGGGTATTGCCCAACCCGGATCATCCCAACCAACCGATCATAAAGATAAGGTGAAATGACCGCCTTCTCGCGTTGGTAACTGAAATCTCCTGAAAAAAATATTACATATTCGAGATTGGCCATTAAATAGTTGAAAGGAATGTCCGTCTTTTTACAAGGATAATCTACGTGAACGAAACAGACATAGTAGCCACGTTTCTTCCGTTCAATCCGATCAAGATTATACTTTTCGGTTCTATGGCCACGGATCACCACGATGAGCACAGCGATGTAGATTTGATCATCGTTTATGATACGAACAAGCGATTTTTTGACCGCTTGGCAGAGCTTTACATGAGCTGGTCTTTTCCTCGAGCGGTGGATATTCTGGCATATACTCCCCAAGAGTTCGAGGCGATGCTGGAAGAGACGTATTTTCTCCAGGACGTAGTGAGCAGCGGGAAGGTACTCTATGAAATCCCCTCATAGAGAAGCCCTGCGTTGGTTTCTGCAGGCTGAGGATGATTACCGGTTCGTAGAGTGGGCTTTGGAAGAAAGGCGTTTTTTTGACAAGGGTTGCTTTATTGCCCAGCAATCCGGCGAGAAGGCTATTAAGGCTTGCCTCTACGCTATGGGACAGAGAAAAGTGCTCGGACACTCACTCCACGAAATGGCGCTGGAACTAATAGACTCCGACGGCCGGTTTCAACGGATCGCCCAAGAAGCAAAAAGGTTGGACCGTTTCTATATCTCGACGCGATACCCAAGCGGCCTACCAGGAGGAAGCCCTTTTCAGGTCTATGACTGCGAAGACCTTGCAAACGCGTATCAAGATATTTCAACTGTGATTTCTAAATGCCGGAGTTTTCTCTTAGGAATGGGTATCGTTAGGTGACTCGTGCTTATCGAGGAATTCCCTGTTTCACCATGATCATGGCTCACCTGGTTGACACGTGGGCCGTTTGGAAGCGATTGTG
>CAIUEN010000388.1 GCA_903898185.1 uncultured Verrucomicrobiales bacterium | reverse complement strand
GAACTATTGTTAGGGAAAGCATTTCCGCGTGGGAACGCCGGTCTGTGCATCGTAATTACCCCTCAAATTCAGGACGGTTATTGGTTCCAAAAAGTGGGCATTTCTTGAAGTGGAAAACTGGTCGTTTTTCTACGGCCTACCATCATGCCCCGACTGCGTCTCCTGACCGCCCCTTACGCATTCCTTGCCAAGAACTCAATTCACGCCAACAACGCCGACAACTTGGTCAATGCCAACAGAAACGTTGTGATGAGTGTTTTGGACACAAACGTCACTATAGGAGGCACCGTCAGTGCTACCACCGTCAGTGGTAATGGAACTATTCCGATCGGAGGCATCATCATGTGGTCTGGCGCGACCGTGCCGACGGGTTGGGCTTTGTGCAATGGGCAAACCGTGAATGGTTCGCCGACGCCGAACCTGCAGAACCGTTTCATCGTGGGCAGTGGATCAACTTACGCGAATGGTGCTACTGGCGGTTTGAGTAGCGTAACCCTTAACGCCAATCAGATTCCAGCGCATACGCATGGATATAAGGATGCCTACTGGGTGGAAGTTGATATCTCCAGTTCTACTACTACGACTGGTAATGGTGGTTTATCTATCGGGCGTGATTGGGACCCAAATGTTAATGTTTGGGGTGCGAGTGGCGGTGATATGGGTAACAATTGTTTTCACTGGCGGGCAATGACAACCTACAACAACACAACCACAGGCTCGCCCATACCGATTTTGCCTCCGTACTATGCCCTGGCCTATATCATGCGGGTTTATTAGCGCGCCGATGCGGCCGCAAACGAGAGATAACCGGTTATGAAAAATCACTTCAATACTACGCTTCCGAAGCGTCGGCCCTGCGGCATGGCGCAGTTTTCCCAAGCTCTCTTATCGTCCGTTCCGCCGTTTTTTGGGCTCTGTCGGGCTCTTGGCGTTATTTTGGTAATGGTCGTGTTTGCCAATCTCAGCGCCAAGGCCGAAACGCTGAGTGTGCCGCTGAATTTCGTTCAGAACTCGGTTCTCTATAACCTGCAGTCTCAGCGCGGGGTGCCGATTTCTTCGGAGGTCAACACAAACATCGGTTCCGATGGGCGCATGCCGGCGACCAACTCTTCCACCGGGCTGTCAACCGCCAGCAGCCCGGCGACGAGCAACCAGTTTAAGGGATTCATTTCCTTTGGCGCTGTCACCGCGCCCCCTGGAAGCAACTGGCTGAGCGTAAGCAACTCGCCCTTTCTGCGCGGGAGCAACGCCTTTTCCTACCAAGTGGCGTCGGCCATGCAACTGCCGGCGGGCCGCACCAATGACAACGATGCGTCGATTTGCATGGTGTTGCGCCGCGCCCAAGTCGGTGCCCCCTATCTGAGCCGACAAGTCTCCTGTAAATTTGGCAGCATCGTCTCTGCGCCTGCCACGGATATCAACGGGGTGCTGCTGCCGACAAACAGCGTCCCAGAGGACTATTGGCAGGTGAAACCTTGGTCGGACGGCAGCGACACCAATCAGTACTACTGGAGTCCAAACGCCCAGGCGGTTTTTGCCACGCAGCCCGGCCCAATCTCCATTACTTGGATCAGTGCCACTCCCTACCCGGCTGGCAGTCCGCCTTACACCAATCTATTGGGGAAGGCCAATTTTTATACCAATGGGGCCAATCTTTACCCGCTCTACACCGTCAACTATGTCGTATCGGGAACCGCCTTCAAGCTGCCCCAGAGAATGTATTGGACGGAAGGTTCGTTCCAATCGCTTGGCTATCCCATTTCAGTCCCCAGCGCACGGGTCACCGCCGTTCATGTGGTCTATAACAACGTTTTCCGAGACAAGGTTACGACGCCCTACGCGGACCCCAACACCGTGCCGATCACCGATCCCACCAATATGCTGCGGGAGTTTCGCACACTTTGGTTTGACAGCACGATGAAACAGATCCGCGCCTATAACACCGAAGGGCGCGTGTTCGTTGAATTGCTTGGAGGGCCGATAGCGGGTGGAAGCGCCAATGAGTATCTGGGCTTTGAAATTGTGGATGTCTATAGGGCGCCGACGCCCTCTGAAGTGACGAACTATCTGGGCGAGCGGTTGACCGCCTATTCGGATGGCAGGGATGATTCCAATCTCGATCCTTGGCCGATTCAGAATACGCTCGGTCAACAATTCTATTACCCGAACACCGGCAAGCCGCTCTATGCCGACCGCGCAACGCAGAACAGGAATGATTTGCAGGTTCACTGGCTTATTACCGGGGTGGCGGGCTTGGAGTGGCCCTCTGTTTTTGCCCGCTATGCTCTGGTCTGGCCGGGCGACGCAGCCAAATACAGTCATTATCTCCGTCCGCTGGTGGACACCAAAGCTCAGGCTGCGCTGACATCTGTTCAACTCGATGGATCCGAAGCTCCCACGATTGATTACCAGGACCCGCTCGATCAAACTCGCGGGTGGCTGACCTCCGCGTATGCCTATTATACCTTGCTGAACTCAAACTATCCCGCCCATCGCGCCCTGTTGCGGTTCACTTCCGGAGACCAGATCCGCTTCGAGCGCGTCTTCTCGTGGCTCGACTTGGGGATCAAGAACAACTCCTTGTTGAATGGTTCGGTCGCGACCAATCTCGACGCTTGGAATCCGTCCCAGTCCACACTGGCCTTCGCGGATTCCTTTGTCGCGCCGTACATAACGAATGCGACGGTGAACGTGGGTGACCGCATCAATGCTCCCGCCAGCGAACTCGGCGCCACCGGCGCTTACTGGGCTGGCTATATTCTTCAGGCCAACGGCAACTCATTCAATCCCGGCGCGTACCATGATCCCTTTGAGTTTGGATTCAACATCGCCAATAAGGGCGCGATCATCCCCGTCAATGCCATTCCCGGCCACAAGCAGTTGGAGGTCTGGTGGTTTCGGCAGAACGAGGCCGATCCGGCGCAAGGGTTTCAGCCAGTCTATTGGCCGACGGTCATTGGCCATTACACAATCCAATGGCCAGCCGGAGCGGCAGAGATCATCATGGCCGGAAACGCGGGCAGCGGCGACCTCAAAAGCATTAAGAGCAGGGGCAGCATTTATTCCCAGAACCAAACGAACCAGCCCGGCTACAATCCCAACGAGGAACACGCTCTCATGGTGGGCGGCCAGGTTTATGCCTTGCGTGACGACCTTAACATTACAACGACCAATGGCTATTCTTCCGCCCCATTCGCGCTGCTCAATTACACCGAGTCCGATGGCCGGCCGGCCATGCAGGCATTCAAGGTGCGGCGCGAAAAGCCCGAAGCCGGCATCCTCTTTGACTACGTGGTCGCGGCCGGCAATAGATTACATGGGCCCATGCCCTTGGAGTTCATGGAGCCTCCCGTCGAAGGCGTCGGCGCTTCGGCCATCAACTACAATACCGAACCGCCCGCCAACTCCCTTGATCTGCCGGTGGGCTGGAGGGACAGCGACGTCAACGGCCCCTATGCCCTTTATCGGGGGTTCACTTTTAAGGATCGAAATAATGATTACTGGGTCTATCGCGGCCCGCACGCGGGTCTGCCGCAGCTCCAGGCCGGCCAATATAATGTAACCAATAACACCTTCGGCCCGCTCCCCGACGCCACAGCCGTTGTTAACCAGCCCTTCGAGTATTTTGTTCATGTCTCGCGCCTCCTTGAATCGCTGACGATGACGACCACGGCCAACGCTGTCTTGCCCAACGGTTTGTCGCTAGCAAAAACCACCAACGGTCTGATCATCACCGGCACTCCCGCAGCGCTTGGATCCAACTCGGTCTCGCTCGTCATCGCCGATTCGGGCGACGGCAGCATTGTCACCAATATCTTTTCGATTAATGTTGTTTCCAACGGGTCGGTGGTTGCGCAGGGGCCGCTGGTCATTACCAGCACCAATCAGTACTCGCGCGCAATGGTGAGCTACACCAATCGCCCCCCGACCTTGGCGCAGGCGCCGACATCCTCCAACAGCTTCACCATGCGATACTATTACAAGACACGGTCAGACTTTGACTGGCCCGGCATCGACAATCCACCGGCCCCGGGCACAATTGTGCCCTACCTCCGTCCGGTCGATGGCAGCGGGGGTTTTGTTCGGGATGCAACCAGTAAGAATACCGCCAGTCTGGGTATCGTCTATCGTCCGGTTTGGCCCGAAATTCAAAATCAGAAAGAATTGCCCACCTTGAATTTGGGCAACACCCTGACCACTGCCAAAGATGGCTTGGCTGCCGTGCGCGGCCAGAGCAGTGTTCAGGTGCTTTACCAGCAGTCCATTGGCGCCAATATGACGGCGGCTCCTGCCAGCGTGGTGCTCTACGACCCAACCGTACAGAAAACATCCAGCCTTGCGGCGATGAACGGACTTCCGTCCACCGTTGTGGCTGCTCCCTACCAGGGCAAAATGTATTTCCAAAAACTACCCCCCAACCTGGTCAACCGGCTGTATTACGATCCCAATACAACCAGTCTGGTATTTGTTGGCGAGTTCCATGATGAGCTTGTGGGTCGGAAATACCTACTGCCCAACATCCTGCGTGGCGTGGATCTTGAGTTTGCGGAGGGTCTTTGCCCGGCGAGCGACGCCAGTCATCATTCCGATTGGGTTGCTGCGATTACAAACTTGTCCACTCCAGTCTATACAAGATACAGGGATACGAATGACAATTATGTTAACAGCGCCAATGTTGTCACTTGCGCCGCTGCCGATGTGGTGGAAATCACCAATGCGGATACCGCCGTTGACTCCTACGCCTTGTGCGCGACAGGCCCGGGCCAGGGCTACATCTCGTATATTGTCGGCAATGGCGGCGACCCGGCTCATGCCGCCGAGCCGGTAACCATTTATATTGCGCGCGTCGCTCCCCCGCTTGACCCGGGCGAATTGAAAGTGCCCGAATCTTCCAATCCGTTGAGTGAGATGATCACTTTCCAGCACACCGGCGACTTGGCCGGACGATCAGGCGATTACGAATACGACTGGCGCATCAAGGCTCCGGATGGCCAGCCCCCACCTAAACCTACTGCCAACGACGAGAACACTTGGACGCATTTGATCAATGGCAATGACATTACACACTACACTCTGGGAGGATCAGGCATCCAATCGCTGAGCGACAACTACGTCACCATGCGCTACCGCTGCATCAATCCACTGGCCAATCCGGCCGTCACCAACTGGTCGGACTGGGCCGAACCCATACTGGCCCAGGGTTGGATCAAGCGGGTGCTGCAGGGCATCAACCCCTTCAATCAGCGCACCAAGGACTTGTTTGACAATCCTGCCAACACCACCGCCAGCATCATCAGCCAGGCTGGCGCCCGCTGGGAAGGCGATGTTCCGCTCAATATGGATGCGATCAACAAACTGGGTTTGATTGAAATCTATGAGACCGTGCTCAACCGCGGCAAGGCTCTCAGCATCAATGCGG
>CAIUEN010000387.1 GCA_903898185.1 uncultured Verrucomicrobiales bacterium | reverse complement strand
TGGAGAATAATCCGCAGATGACACAGATTTACACAGATTAAAGAAGAATTATACTTTCAAGCGAGTAAGATCGTTCCTTGTTCGTGGCGCAAAAAGTAACATTCTTACCCGTCCAAAGTATAACGCTTGGAATGTGAGTTTTGGTAAAATCTCAAATTTGAAATTTGAAATTTAAAATCCAAAAACTGCAAATGAACCGCAGAATACGAGGAACACGCCGAAGAAGAACCCATTGCGAAGAATTATTTCTAATCCTGACGGATGGTATCTTCAATACTTCATTCTGCCTCTTCTTTCCGCGTATTCTGCGTATTCTGCGGTTAACCCAACTGCGGTTTCCAAGCTAAAACAAATTGAAATTAGAGAGTCAAATTAGGTTGTCGTTCGCGCAGAACTCTGACATGCTGCGGAGAGTGCAGTTCAAGACGATCCCGCCAAGCCGGAATCGGTTTGGTGAATAGATAGAAATTATGTCTGTGACGACTAGAACCGTATTGTTTGTTGGCAACACGGCTGAGTTCGACCAAGTTCGAACCATGCTGGCTGATCACGCTGATAAATGGAACCTATCTGGATGCGAAAAGGCTTCCAACGCTTTGACCACTCTTGCCGCGCAGCACTATGACGCTGTCATCGCCGACTGGCATCTTGCGGATTCCAGCGGGCTGAGCTTTCTCGACCTCGTCAGCCACCAAAACCCAAGAACGGTTACGGTCATTTTATTCAATGTCGAAGAGGATTCTTTGAAGTGCATCGGAGCCTCGCATCAGTTGGTCGGCAAACCGTATGACGAAGTCATGCTCGTCAGCGCTCTGGAACATGCCTGCGATTCGTCCGCATGGCTGCCCGATGACGCCGTGCGCAAGCTGGTGCTGGGAATGAAGAATGTGCCCAGCCCGCCCTCGCTCTATTTCCGAGTTCTAAAAGAGGTGCGATCTTCACTGCAATCGCTCGAAAACATCGGATGGCTTATTGCGCGAGATCCCGCCATGAGCGGCAAATTGCTGCAGCTTGCCAATGCCGCATCCATGGGCTTGCGCACGCGCGTGACAAACACCATTGAAGCCACCGTTTATCTTGGCTCCAAGCGGATCGAGTCGCTGCTTCTGTTGGTCCACAGTTTTTCCTATTTTGAAAAAATCCGCGGCTTCCGATTCAACATTGATTCCTTCTGCCAGCATTCGACCAGGGTCAGTCGCTTCTCGCAGGAACTCTGCAAGTCGCAAAAAACCAGCGCCGTCATCGCCGATCAAGCTTTTACCGCCGGACTATTGCACGATATTGGCAAACTCGCCCTTGCCGCCAATTACGCTGATCAGTATGTGAAGTCAATCGAGGTGGCCCGCGCGGAAAAATGCACTGAGGTGGAAGCCGAGTCGATTGTTTTTGGAGCGACGCACGCCGAATTAGGCGCATGCCTACTGGCCTCATGGGGACTTTCCCGTCCGATTGTCGAGGCCGTTGCCCGCCATCATCGGCCCGGACACGATTTGCGCCGCCGATTCAGCGCCCTGACAGCAGTGCATGTTGCCAACGCCTTGGACCATGTTTCGCCAACAGAACCGGAACCGACGCGTCTTGATATGACGTACCTGGAGACATTGGGTCTAACCGCGCGTGTCGATGATTGGAAAGGCATTTGCAAAGCCAGCGACAATTCAGATTATTAAGCATTGGTAACTGTTCAAGTAGCATAGGCATCCTTGCCTGTGACCCTCTCTCCGGCGAGCGTCAGCGAGACGCTAATTTATTCCGGCGACCTGAACAGTTACAAGCATTGGTTTATCGTTTGAGGTGATGAGATGCGCCGTATTCTCAATTTCATAAGTGTGTGCCTGGTCACGGTGGGCTGCCTGGCTGCTTGCGCCGTTGACGCGCGGCAAGCTGGCCTGATTCAAATTCATGGCGCCATCGGTCCCGCAACCGCCTCTTACATCTCCCGCGCCATTGATACCGCCGCCACGCGAGGCGACGAGTGTCTTATCATCAAACTCGACACCCCTGGCGGCTTGCTTGAGTCCACCAAGGATATTGTTCAGAAGCTTTTCACTGACGCCCTGCCCACAATCGTGTACGTCGAGCCTTCTGGCGCTAACGCCGCAAGCGCGGGAACCTTCATAACGCTGGCCGCAAATATCGCCGTCATGGCTCCCAACACCACCATCGGCGCAGCCCATCCCGTCTCCATCGGCGGAATCGGCGTCGCGGAAAAAGTCGATGACACAATGAAACAGAAGCTCGAAAGCTACGCATTGAGCTACATGGAAACCATTGCCGTAAAACGCAGTCGCAACCTTGAATGGGCCAAATCAGCCGTGCGCGAAAGCGCCTCAATCACGGCAGAAAAAGCGCTTGAACTCAAAGTCATCGACATTATCGCGACGGACATGCCCGACTTGCTTGGGAAAGTTGACGGGCGAAAAATCGGCAGCCGCGCACTGCAAACCTCAGGCATTGAAATCGTGGAGATACCAATGGTAGGGCACGAGCGCCTGTTTCAGTTGCTCTGGCGTCCCGAAGTGATGTTCCTGCTGATGTTGGTGGCCATCTACGGCATTATTGGCGAGATCAGCAATCCCGGCGCAATCCTGCCAGGCGTGGTTGGCGCAATTGCGCTCATCCTGGCTCTGTACATGTCCGCCATCCTGCCGGTCAACATCGCCGGGCTTGCCTTGATTCTCCTGGCAGTGGCGATGTTTATTATCGATGTTTACGCTTCAACGCACGGTGTTTTGACTGTAGGCGGCATCATCGCCTTCTTTCTCGGTTCCATCATGCTCTTCAACCGCGCGCCCGGTTTCGGTCTCTCGCTTTCGGTGATCATTCCAGCCACGGTTTTGACAGCTCTCTTCTTCATCGTGGTGGTTGGCGCCGGGCTTCGCGCACAACTCCTTCCGGCCCGCACCGGACGCGAAGGCATGTTGGGCAAATCCGCGATGGCGATCAGTGATATCAACAGCGATGGCGGCCGGGTTTTCGTGGAAGGCGAAAGCTGGAGTGCCGTCTGCGATGAACCTATTCCGCAAGGTCGGCCCGTGAAAATAATCTCCATCAATGGGCTCACTTTGCGCGTCAAAACCCAAACCTGATATACCTATGGAAGAACCCATTCATTTCACCATCAATTTCCTATCCTGGCTGGTTCCAGCCTTCATCATCCTCTCGATTGTGCTGCCCAGTTCGGTGCGTGTTCTGC
This sequence comes from uncultured Verrucomicrobiales bacterium, assembly GCA_903898185.1. Classification (GTDB taxonomy): domain Bacteria; phylum Verrucomicrobiota; class Verrucomicrobiia; order Limisphaerales; family Palsa-1400; genus CAIUEN01. Next base: position 877 of record CAIUEN010000387.1, on the reverse strand, counting down.
GCGAATACGAGCGCGGCGTTGTTTTTCGGCTTGGTAAATTGGTGGGGGCCAAGGGACCGGGCCTGATTTTCCTTATCCCAATGGTCGATCGCATGGTCAAAATGGACTTGCGCGTTGTCACCATCGACGTCCCCAGGCAAGAGGTAATGACGCGTGACAACGTCCCCGCGACAGTCGATGCCGTCGTTTACTTTCGCGTGGTCGATCCCGAGGCTGCCGTCATCAAGGTCGAAAACTATCTCAAAGCCAGCTCACTGATCGCCCAAACCACCCTGCGCAGCGTGCTCGGTCAGGCCGACTTGGACGAACTGCTCACTCACCGTGATAAATTCAATCAAACCCTCCAGGAAATCATCGACCGCCACACCGACCCGTGGGGAGTCAAAGTCAGCGCCGTTGAAGTGCGTGACGTCGTCCTGCCCGACAGCATGAAACGCGCCATGGCCCGCCAAGCGGAAACCGAACGCGAGCGCCGCGCCAAGATCATCAACGCCGAGGGCGAATTTCAAGCCGCCGAACGCTTGGTTCAAGCTGCCGAAATGATCAGCAAGCAACCGATTGCCCTTCAACTGCGTTACCTGCAAACGATCAATGAGATCGCAGGCGACCGCAACACCGCCACCATCATCCCGCTGCCGATGGAGTTGTTGACACCGTTCTTGAAAAAGTAGGATCGGCAGGAAATTCGTCAACGCGGGTTTGCTTGAATTCAGCAATTCTCATTATGTGGGGTAGACCTAGGCCGTAGAAAAACGACCAGTTTTCCACTTCAAGAAATGCCCACTTTTTGGAACCAATAACCGTCCTGAATTTGAGAGGTAATTACGATGCACAGACCGGCGTTCCCACGCGGAAATGCTTTCCCCAACAATAGTTC
>CAIUEN010000386.1 GCA_903898185.1 uncultured Verrucomicrobiales bacterium | reverse complement strand
GTAGTGAGCATATTACTCACTACGTTGGTAAACATACACGTACATTTTTGAACAACAAAACACGTAATCTACCTATGAAATGTAGCAAGAATTTATTCTCAGATAAATGTAGTGAGTATTTTTGACCTGGAATTCAAGTCTTTGACGTGCATGAACTCGAAAAGCCGGAACGCTATGGCAAGAACATCCAGATTCCCGACAAAGCCTTCGAACGGGTTTTTGATTACTTTGATCAATACCAATGGCATCTCGACGAACGCCCGCTCCGTGCTGACAACGAAATCAATCCCGATGTTCTTGGCTATATCTTCGAGAAATACATCAACCAAAAACAGATGGGTGCCTATTACACCAAAGAGGACATCACCGAATACATCAGCAAAAACACCGTCATCCCATTCTTATTCGATGCCGCCCGCACCAAGTGCAAAGTGGCCTTTGATGGTGGTGCTGGCTTTCAACCTGCCGCCAGTTCCAAAACGGAGGCAACAACGGATAAGATGCCTGTGCCGCTGGCAGACAAGGATACCTGCCCCACAGTCTGGGACTTGCTCCGCGAAAACCCAGACCGCTATATTTACGCCGCCGTCCGCCACGGTGCCAACAAACCGCTCCCGCCGGAAATCGCGATCGGCTTGGACACTACCAAGCCCGACTTGATCGAACGCCGCAAGGCGTGGAACAAACCCGCCCCAACCGAATACGCACTCCGCACTGAAATCTGGCGCGAAGTCGTTGCCCGCCGCCAACGCTATTGGCAAGTCGTATCGCGTCTCAGTGGCCGCACAACCAACCCTGAATGGGTCGCCAATCCACCGACCACCGACCATGACCGAGTCTCATCCCTCATAATTCATCCTTTATCCTTTGAGATTAACGACTTCATCACTCTCAATCTCGATCTACGGCAGTTTGCTCAGGATGTCATCGACAACTGTGAAGGCCCATATCTGCTCATGGCGTTTTGGCAGGCCATTAGCACCATCACGGTACTTGACCCCACGGGTGGATCGGGTGCGTTTATTTTTGCCGCGCTCAATATCCTTGATCCCCTTTACGAAGCTTGCCTCAACCGCATGGAGGCATTCCTGGCGGAATGGGGTAAGGACGGCAAAAAAGCACACCCGAATTACCACAAGAAATTCGCTGAAGTCCTGGCCCGCGTGGATACGCACCCCAATCGACGCTACTTTGTCCTCAAATCCATCATCCTGAACAATCTGTATGCGGTGGACATCATGGAAGAGGCGGTGGAAATTTGCAAACTGCGCCTGTTCCTCAAGCTCGCCGCCCAGGTCGAGCCGGACACGGCTCGCGACAATCTCGGCATTGAGCCGCTGCCGGACATTGATTTCAACGTCCGCGCTGGAAATACCCTTGTCGGTTACGCCACCTACGAGGAAGTCAAAAAGGCTGTCACCAGCACCTTTGACTTTGACAACACGATGGAAAAAATCGCCATCAAAGCGGCCGATCTCCAGCAGACATTCGACAAATTCCGACAACTCCAAACTGAAGGTGACGGTTCCGTGCCGACTGCCGACAAGCTCGAACTCCTGAAACGGCTCAAGGCATTGGAAGAAGAACTCAACCTCCACATCGCCACGCAATATGGTGTGAGAGTCAACGACAAAGATGCCTACGCCAAGTGGATTAAGTCCCACCAACCGTTTCATTGGTTCATCCAGTTCTACGGAATCCTCACCAGCGGCGGATTTGATGTTATCGTTGGGAATCCACCGTATGTGGCCGCTGCAAAAGTGCGAAAGATTTATGCGGTCAAGAATCTGGTGACGGATGATTGCACAGACATCTACGCATGGGTGCTGGAACGTTGCCAGAATCTTCTTCGCGCCAATGGCAGAACGGGAATGATCGTTCCTTTGAGCCTCGGGTTCAGCGGCGACTTTGATTCGTGCCGTCGGTTGCTATTCACAGGCTACAGCCACAATTGGTTTTCTTCGTTCGGTCGAATTCCAGCCGCATTGTTCAACTTCGATGTCCGTGTCAGAAACACGATTCACATTGCGCTCAAATCCAAGCAACAAGCTGAAGTTTATACCACGCGGCTGCATCGCTGGTTTGAGGCTGCGCGTCCGACACTTTTCCAAACGATCGATTATGCGTCGTTCCATCCCGCCCTTTGGAAATACCGTATTCCGAAGCTAAACACGCCTGCGCTTGCCTTGGCTTTTGAGCGTGCGCTTAGCGCAAGTACCCGCACGATGGACTTCGCCACTTCGCCAAGAGCAACCAAACACGTTCTCCATTTCAAAAAAAGCGCTTACAACTGGCTGAATTTCTGTCGTGAAATGCCGCCATGTTACGAAGACAACCGGCGTGTCGAACACACAAAATTTGGCGAGATTTATTTCTCAGATGTGACGACGTGCGAACTGGCGCTGTTACTTTCTAACGGCAAGCTGATGATGATTTATTGGTTCGCAATTGGGGATGACTTCGACGTGACCAGGTGGAATTTCGCAGACTTTCCGGGCGATTTTTCCAAATTATCCGATCGGCAGCGTCTTAAACTTCTTGCGATTGTTTCCAGACTTGAAAAGGCTATGGAAGCCGCTGTTCAGTTTAAGCTTAATGCGGGGCGGAGCGTCGGAAATTACAATCTTGCTAAATGCCGAGACGTGACCGATCAGAGTGACCTTCTTCTTGCCGAAGTTCTCGGTTTCTCCAGCGTGTGGGAAGACATTGAACTTTACTACGCTCAGACAATGAAAACCAATTTTTCCGACGATGATGAAGAATAAGGCCATCTTGGACGAAATCGTCACGGTGTTGGCGCGGCACTACGGGTTTACGGAGAATGAACTCGATTTCATCATCAGCTATGACATCAAATACCGGATAGGCCGCGACACTGAAAACGAGGACGAATAATTTATGAGCGACCAACAGCCAGTTCCGGTCAACCCCACCAACACGTTCGAGCGCATCAAGCGCACCAGTCCGCAAGGAAACGAATCCTGGTCGAGCCGGGATTTTGCCGAAGTCCTTGGCTACACCGATTACCGCAACTTCGAGGCCGTAATCGAGAAGGCCCGCACCGCCTGTTTCAACAGCGGCCAGCGCATCGAGGATCATTTCGTTGAGATCACCGAAATGATCGAGATTGGCAAGGGCGGACAACGCCCGGTGAAGACGGTGATGTTGTCCCGCTACGCCGGGTATTTGGTGATCCAGAACGCCGACCCGACCAAGGCTCTGGTGGCACTGGGCCAGACGTATTTTGCCGTGCAGACGCGTCGGCAGGAATTGGCCGATGACCAGAAATTACAGGAAGATCAAAAGAGGCTTCTGCTCCGCAGCGAGATGAAGAAGCACAACAAGAATCTCGCGGGCGTGGCAAAACAAGCGGGCGTCATTCAGCCGCTGGATTACGCCATCTTCATGGATCATGGGTATCGCGGGCTCTATGGCGGGCTGGGAATGCGGGATATTCGCGAGCGTAAACGGCTCAAGGACAAGGAGCAAGTCCTTGACCACATGGGCAGCACAGAACTGGCGGCCAATCTCTTCCGCGCGACACAAACCGAGGAGAAGTTGCGTCGTGAAAACGTGCAGAACAAAGACCAGGCCAATCGGATTCACAACGAAGTGGGCCGCAAAGTCCGCAAAACCATTCACGAGTTGGGCGGCACAATGCCCGAGAACCTCCCGGTGGCTGAGAGCATCAAAAAGGTCGAAAGCCGCGAAAAGAAACGGATCAAAGCTGAGCAAAAGAAATCCCTGGGAAATCCTTCCAAGGAGGAATCATGACAATACCGCCAGTCCACACGAGCAGAAACGGCTCGGGCACGAACGCGAAGGAAGGAGCGGATGAATGAGGGAGCTGCCGAAAGCCGTCAAGGGGGCACTTCAAAAGGCGCGTGATTCTTCACTCTTATAGACGGCGTTGAACTTCTGCCACCATGACCCAAGCGCTCCAAACCATTTCTCCCAGCGATCTGCGATACCCGGCACGTCTCACGCAGCGTTTGGGACAGAAAGCTCCCCCGAAGCTGTCCGCCCTCGGCAACCTCGATCTGCTTGCATTGTCGAAAACGGCTCTCTTCTGCTCTGCCAGGTGTCCGGGTCACGTTATTCTTTCCACCTACGATCAAGCTGCCCAGTGGCGCGACACCGGGCAATGTGTCATCAGCGGATTTCATTCGCCGGTTGAAAAGGAATGTCTGCGCATTCTCCTGCGCGGCGTACAGCCCATTATTATCTGTCCCGCCCGCTCTTTGCCCAGACGCATTCCACCCGATTGGAAGAAGCCAATGACTGCCGGTCGGCTCTTGATTCTCTCCGCGTTCTCTGGAACCGAAAACCGCATCACCACCGACCTCGCTGCCCGGCGCAACGAACTTGTCGCAGCGCTCGCCGATGAGGTCTATACCGCTTACGCTACCCCAGGTGGCCAATTGGATCGGCTGCACAGAATCGTGCAACTCTGGCATATTCCTTCGCACTGTTCTGTTTCAGACTGCTGCCACGAAAACCGAAAATGGGGCATCCATTAAAGGTTCGTGTCAACACAGAAAATGATTCCACTGCCAAGAAAGTTTTTTTTGACACGCCACACGCTTGCTCTCGCCAGGAGTCCGTTGTATTGCGCCGACAACTTCTTGGTTTCGGTTCAAACGTTCGCCGCCCTTGCCGCTTTCCCCCGTCCTTCGTTACGTTTTGTCCTGTCATCCATCTGGATTAGACCGACTCAAAGAGTCGGCGTTGCCTCGCAAACAAAGTTTGCGAAAATTGGTCGAAAGCAGTATGATAGCACCATTGTGGACTATCAGAGTATCATCACTATTGAACCAGGCAAGCGCGAGGGTCGACCTTGCATCTGGAGCACGCGGATTGCTGTGACGGATGCGCTGGGTTGGCTGGCTGTCGGAATGGTTCCATGAAATAAGAAATTGACGGTTGCGTAATTCATGGTATGCATGAGGTGTGATTAAAAGAGATGCTTACAAAGAGCATATTAAAAAGGCGATAAGCCGGAGCCGAGCGGCAGCCTTATTGGGGCCGCGTCAGTGTGGCAAGACAACCTTGGCGCGGGAGTTCGTCGATATTGATTCTCCCAATTATTTTGACCTCGAAGACCCTTCCAGCTTGGTCGGTTTGGCTGATCCCATGACCGCGCTTGCGCCTCTAAAGGGGTTGATCGTCATTGATGAAGTCCAGCGGCGTCCGGAAATTTTCCCGATTTTGCGGGTGCTGTTGGATCGCATGCCGTTACCTGCCAAGTTCCTGATCCTTGGAAGCGCATCGCCTGACCTGTTAAGACAATCTTCTGAGTCTCTTGCTGGCCGTCTGGAATTGATCGAAATGGACGGCTTCAATCTGTGCGAAGTGGGAGAGAAGAAAACATCGTTTCTTTGGACGCGGGGTGGTTTTCCATTGTCTTTTCTTGCCAAGAACGATGCGGACAGTTTTGCCTGGCGAAATAGTTTTATAAAGACATTTCTTGAGCGTGATCTTCGTCAGCAGGGGATTGATGTTCCTACCGTTGCTTTGCATAGGTTTTGGACCATGCTTGCGCACAGTCACGGACAGATATGGAATGCCGCGCCGTTTGCGACTTCTCTCGGGTTAAGTCAGCCGACGGTGCGGAAGTATTTGGATATATTGACGGGTTTGTTCATGGTTCGTCAGATCCAGCCGTGGCATGCGAATATCAAAAAGCGTCAGGTAAAAGCGCCCAAAATGTATATTCGTGACACAGGGATTCTTAATTCACTGCTTGGGATCAAGACTGAGGCGGATGTTCCGCGCCATCCCAGTTGCGGCGCCTCGTGGGAAGGCTTCGTGATCGAGGAGATCATTCATGCGGTTGAACCAGATGATGTTTACTACTGGGCTACGCATCAGGGCGCGGAGATCGATCTGGTTTTGTTCAAGGGTGGGCGGATGTACGGCGTTGAGGTCAAACGTCAGGACGCGCCGACCATGACGCCATCCTTGCGCATCGCGCTCGAGGATCTGAAGCTTGAGCGCATTGCGGTCATCTATCCCGGTCACAAACGATATGAGCTTCACAAGAATATCTCCGTCGTTCCTTTTCATCTGATCATGGATGGGATAAAGGCTCTATTTGGGTGAGGTGAGGGGTCATGGTTCTTTCCCCGGCCCCGGGGTTTTATCGCATTGACGCCAATCCGCCTTATGCTTAATTTTGCAGTATGAGCACGGCTGCTGTATCGAGTTTGCTGCGCAATCCCCCATTGGGAACTGGTGATTGTTCGAACTGGAAACATCGGCGTTGGAGTAGCGATCTCTTCACCGCCAATCATAGCGACTGTGCTTAATTTGACTTTGTTAAAATAAATCCTGCAGTTTTTCGCCGGTTGTGTCAGCTTTGTTGCGTGTTGACAATCCAACAGAACATCTTCTAGACTCAAGAATGAAATCAAACATAACGGCCTTGAGGGCATGGCCGCGCGAT
>CAIUEN010000385.1 GCA_903898185.1 uncultured Verrucomicrobiales bacterium | reverse complement strand
GTAGTGAGCATATTACTCACTACGTTGGTAAACATACACGTACATTTTTGAACAACAAAACACGTAATCTACCTATGAAATGTAGCAAGAATTTATTCTCAGATAAATGTAGTGAGTATTTTTGACCTGGAATTCAAGTTTATAGCATTAAAATTGTTTAAACTGTAGGCTAGTTCGTTGGCCGCATTCGCGTATGCGTTTACATCGCTTATACAATGTGCGGCATAGGTGCAGGCGTTAATGGCTGCGTCGTAGCGCTGCTGCGACTCAAAACGCACCGGCTTCTGCGGCAGAAATTTAACAGCGTTCAGCGCCTCGACAAGTTTGGCGGGCCAAGTTTCAGGATTAATTTCGCTTGTGAGCCCATCAACGTAATCCACGGCGTCGGATGCGAGATTTTTACAAATCGTACTCTCTACCGTATCAGAATTGGTATGGTGGTCGTGAAGCCGTCTTCGAAATGCCTCGGCATCACGTATGTCGGATACGACGAATTTGGTTGCAAGGCTTGGGACAATAAAGGTGCCGAATCCGTGTCTTTTGTTTTCATCAAAATTTGTGAGAACCATGCTGGCAGTTCCATTGTATAAATCGATGTTCTTAAGAAATACATTTGTTGGTTGATCAAAATGAAACTTCCCTTTGCCGCTCTGTATTGTTTTAGGTGAAGATACACCGGTATCAAAGGAGAACGAACCTTGTGTGACAACAATCATTTGTGGAACGGAATTGGGCTTTTGCGGTTTGATGTCATTTGAATCGATGAGGATGGCCACCACTGCAGGAAACGTGATTGGATGCAGGACTTCACCGGGACCGCTTAACGACTTGCCAGGATGCTTGACCCCTTGGAAGAACGGATAAATCTGGAAGCCGAACGTGGAACCATCCGTGTAGCTGGTAGCAACAGGAATTGGCGTTCGCGTGTTGATATCCGACTCCTGCTTGGTAACGTAGTCGGCTAATATCTTTGCCTGTGCCGCCATCCCCTTGGCTGCAAAAATCGCCGCAAGGTTTGCAGCTAGTTCCACTTGCTTGCGGTTGCTGTTTTCAAGTTGGACGTTTTGGTTATCAACCAATGGAAGAACCGCAACAACACTCGGTTGATTCCCTTTGGTCTTGTAATGATACTCCACGTTCAAGGGTTTTTTGACCAACTTTCCATCATCCTGCATGTCAGAGGAACTGGTGGTGGCGTATTTGAGCGATATGTTGACGTCGGCGATGTAATCCGACCGCGTGTTCTTTCCGGGTTGGCATGTGACCTGCATGACACCGAAGATGATTTTTTGACTATTCGTGCCGACTTTTGGATTCGCCATGAACTTGAGCAGCGACTCGGCAATTTTGTCGTTAATGCCTTTTTGCACCGCTTGACGTTCGTCGTTGGTCGGGGTAATTCCCGCCAAGGTTTGAGCCGGAGTAAAATTATTCATGGCCTGCTGCGCTTGATTGGGTAAAGAAAGATCTGCTGCACCATTGGTTGTGGATGTGGGGGCGGATCCAGCGGAAATGGGGGAGCTCAACTGCGCATTTAACGCTGAACCAAGATAAAGCGTTGTTGCAAGAGAAGAACGGGCCGCTCCGTTTACATTTTGCCGGGCCGCCTGGACATAGGTTGCGGGATCTTCGTCGTAGGTGACTTTGAATTGGCCTGTGTCTTCCACAAGCAGCAAATCCGAGATTGCGATTCTACCCCAATCATCGACTGACTTCTCCACCTCGCTCAGAGCGTCAGTGGCCTTTGCGATGGCTTTCTCAGCCGCTTTTCGCTTAGCGGCTTTTTGTTCAGCCGCCTTTTGCTCAGGCGTGGTCTCCTGATCTGTTATGCAAGACGTAATCAGCAGCGCTCCCAATAGCATCGGAGCACAACGGCAAAAACATTGTTTGAATTTCATAGGCACAATTGACGCGATTCGTTTGTTAGTATTAATTAATACGCACTGGCTTGAACGTTATACTAATGTGAATGCTATTGGATCTCTGGTCAGAGACAAGTTCTGTAATGTCCCGCGATGTCCCGAAAATATCCCAAAAATGTCCCGAAAATTTCGGGACATATCCCGGGGACACCACAAAAGAACATCACAAAGGCTTTTCATTTGCATCCCATGTTGCTAATGTTGCGACGTTCTTCTGAATTATGACAACCGTCAATGGCAGCCCCATCCGGCGAAGCGGGAGCCGACGCGCCTTGGCATCGGCCGCCCTCGTGCTGTTGGCCGGACTGGTTGCGACGGTTTGCGCCTCCCGTTGGATTAGAGCCGATGCCATGCGCCAGGACACCGCGCGTTTCGGTTTTCTGGCCCGCAGCAGATGGGAGCTGGTGGATGAGCGCGAGCGCGCCTGGCTGGTGGCTTGCGCCGGCGGCGCTCTCTCCCTGGCGCTCTCGTTGCTGGTCTTTGTGCAAGGACACGGACGCGCGCGGGCAGAAGAGTTGGCGGATGAATTGGCTGAGTCACGCGAGTTGCTCAAAGCTGGCAGCGAAGAGCGGGCTCGGCTGAGCCGCCAATTGCATGATGATACGTCCAAACCCTCTTCGCGATCGGCCTGATGCTGGGCCGCACGCGCAAAGAAGCGGGGAATCGTGAGGTGGTCGAACAGCGGCTGAACGATGTCAGCGACCAACTGGATCGAGCAATAGCCGACCTGCGGCATTACGTGCTGGCCGATTCACACATCGGGCCCCATGAAGCGCCCCCGACGCTGGCGCGCGCCCTTGAGGAACTGGCGCGGCGATGGAAGCTAACCCACACGGCGGAGTTCCAACTGCAAGCCGATCCTGAAACGGGCGCAGGTCTCCCGCCCCATGCCGTTGCGGACATTCTTATGATTGCGCAAGAGGCGGTCAGCAACAGCTTGCGCCACAGCAAGGCCAGAAACATCTCAATCTGGCTGCGCACGGTAAACGGGCGGCTGAGGCTCGAAATTGCAGATGACGGCGTGGGCTTCAAGCCGCAAACCAGCGAGCGGCCAGGTCACGGTCTCGCCAATATGCGGCAGCGCGCGACCGGTCTCGGCGGTCAGTTTCGACTTGATTCTAAAGCTTCTGGCACTACAGTAGTTCTCATGGAAATACCCTTATGAGCGCACGGAACGAAACCGGCCAAACCGCAAAGTCCGCCCCCAACACCGGCACTGCGACTCCGCCGGTTTCGGTGTTGGTGGTGGATGATCATCATGTGGTTCGAGTAGGGCTCTGCATGGTCTTGCGTGACCACCCGCAACTGCGCGTTGTCGGGGAGGCATCGACGGCTGCCGAGGCCATTGCAAAGTATGAGAAATTGCGTCCGGAGGTTGTGTTGCTGGACATCCGGATGCCAGACGGCAGTGGCATTGAGGTTTGTCGGTGGATCAAGCAACAACACATCGGAACGCGGGTGTTGTTCCTGACGTCTTATTCGGATCAAGACACGCTGGTGGAGGCGCTCGGTGCCGGGGCGGACGGCTATGTGCTCAAAACCGTGAACGGCGCCGATATTGCGGATGCGGTTGAGAAAGTTGGCCGGGGCGAGGCCATTGTCGATCCTCTGGTGGCGCGTCAAATGTTCTCGCTGGTGGCTTTGGGTTCGTCCGCCGGGAGACTGGTGAATTCATCGCTCGGGCTGACCGATCGAGACCACAGGGTGCTGGCCATGGTGCATGCGGGGCGCAGCAACAAGGAAATTGGGGCGGCGCTGGGTCTGTCGGAAAAAACCGTGCGCAACTTGCTGAGCATGGTATTCAGAAAATTCAGCGTAACATCGAGAAAGGAGGCTGGCGATCGCTGGGCGGCATCACATACCGGCGCTTCCAACAGCGGCAAAGCCGACTGATGCTCTATTCAGAGGCTGGCCTTGTGGGGAATTCCTTTAGCGAGCAAGCAAGAATACCCAATATGCAGTGGAAGGTTTCTGCCTGAAATCCAATATCGAACAAGGAATTTCCAATGATGAAGCAGGGGGGCTCGGGATATAAACTGTTTCTTGGTCAAATAGTTTATTTTCGTTTTTTTAGATAAATGTTGTCTTTTCCCGTACCCAATAGTTTAAGGAATTTTCAACTTCGGTTCCAAAAAGTGGGAGTATTCTGAGGCTGGAAACTGGCTGGTTTTCTACGATGAACCATCCAGCTATAACCGACGAGGGAATGGGCGACCCAACCCGCGAAAGCTTGGTAGTAAAAGTCCTGGCCAGAGCAGGGCAAGCAGAGGGTAAGGGGGTGGCATGAAAGCCACCACCCTCCCCGTTGTCGCAATGGGGGCGATTCCCCATATTTACCGGCGTGCATCTTTTTCGCTCCGGGCGACCCCCGTCAGAACTTGCCCTGATGACACAGGGAGAGGAAAAGTAATTGTCGTTGTACACAAACTCACGCTGAGTGAGTTGGCTGCGTTGGTAATCGGCTACGATCTGCTCTGGTCGGGCGGCGGTGACATGCTTACCAATAACAAATGTGCGTTGCATTTACCCAGTCTTTCACACTCCAGGCGTGTTTGACTAGACGGGTTACCAAGACGGATACGTTGGAACGGCGAGGGTTTTGGATTTGACGAAACAACTTGCCACGGATACGAACTTGGGCAAAATAGATGCCGGATGATTTGTAGCGGACAAGATTGGCAACGGGTGTTTTTGCCCATTCTGATGAGCCTCCCGTGGACTCTGAGGACTGTTTTTCATGCACAGTATCATAATGCCAATTTTGCTATGCAAAATCATTCGTAAGTGCTTCAATTTAAGCACGATGGGCCCGTAGCTCAGCGGTTAGAGCAGGCGACTTATAATTTAAAACAGGGGAGAAACCATCATTTTTTCTATTTTTATCTCTCTTTATCTCATGGCATCTAACCTTATCAAGCCCCACAGCCACAAGACTTTGCTTAAGTTCCAGCTTTGAATTGTATTTATCCCATATTCCCTCATTTCCGCTCAAAAAAATGAGCAGGGGATACAATTAGGGATACAATGAATTCTCGTTACGACTTGAAGGGAGTGCATCAATTCTTGCACAGCGGAAGACTTTGCATCAGAAATACGTCGGGGTCGCCGTCAAATCAAAAACCCTCGCATTCTAACACACATCCCCGCTCCTATTCTGGAGGCCGTGCGCCATGCCATCGCTCCCTCCACCGACTCCCGCTCCAGTTTGGCTCAATCATCACTGCATCCGCTGATATTCATACTGCAAGCCGCCAGTTGCGGCATGCTTCGATTTCCACGACCGCCGCATATTATGCCGATTCTCGCCGCCGTGTGGCTCCGGCAATTGGTGACATGCTCGCCTCTAAAACCGAAACTCACCTCCCCACAAAGTGAATGCTGGGTATGGAATTACGTATGAAGCTGTTGGACACAACAGAGCAACTTGGCACTCTTCCATCCTTGGCTACTGCCATTGACCTTGCCCCCGAAGGCCCGAAATTCACGCCCCTGACGGCGAAAAGTACCTCCTGATGATTAGCGGATTTTGTGATTGATCGTTCTTTTATTGGCATTGGACGTGTTTGATTGAGGCTTCGATAGGGCGAGCGGCATCAATGATTTCACGATGGACGACCCAAATTGGAATTCATAAAGAGGCCAATCGGGTATTGCGACCGGAATATTGGATTGTCCAATACTTCACAGCCGGTCGTGTCCATCCATAGCCAGTTACAGCCATTCACTGCCATGAAATGCCAGTCATGGACTTTCAAGGCATTTAACGGCCTTGCACGGCCAGTCATATCCTGTAATCCCCAAGGCTCCATCCATCCCGCAACCGCCCCCATCCCGGTGTTATATACCCATGAATGGGAGGGCTTTACCGTTCCATTACCCCCAATAATTCAATAACCCAACGCTGATCGAGCTTCCTGATCGGCGTCTCAATCCCCAAAGCCCGGAAGCACTCCGCCCGTCTGGTCCACCCAGATGGGCTTTTTCGTTTCAACAACCCCCAAACAAAAGGAAACCTATGAGTCCAAAAGCCGCTTGGCTATTAGTCAACGAGATCGTCCCACGTCTCAAGAATGCTGTTCCAAATGCCGTCAACGCAGTGGGCTGCGAAGATGCCGAAGAACTCGTTCAGGATGCAACCGTCACGGCTGCCAAATTGCTCACCAGCGTCGAGCGGGCGGGCAAAACCGTCACCGCCGGCAACATCACCCACTACACTATACAGCTAATGCGTTCTGGACGACGTAGCACAGGCTCAAGCTGTGTCGATGCCTTGCAGGCAGGCACACAGCTCAACGGCCGCTCCGAAATGGTATCCTTGGACGGTCCAATTTCGGATGATAGCGATGATTGTCTGACGCTGCATGATATGTTGTCCACCGACAATGAAGACCCCGCCACCATCGCGACTCGCAATCTCGACTGGAATGCGTTCTGCCAGACGCTATGCGCTACCAAGGTGGCGGTGCTGGAAGGGATGGCGCAGGGACGAACTTTGCGAGATATGGCGAATGAACGGGGCGTGTGCGATTCGACCATGCAGAACCATCGACGCTTCTTGGATGCTCAAATCCATCAATTCATGGGCGAGGACATCCTCAAGGACTTGGCGGAAACACCCGCATGGAAAAATGGTTTGATGGCTGAACGACAACGCAACGCCCGGAATGTCCCAGCACGTAATCCCCATCGGAGCGCGATGACGGCATCAACAAGGTGAGCTAACGGCAAGGGAATTGCCGAAGCGGGCTTGATTGAGCGAGAAATGAACCTGCCGCAGGGCGGGTTCATTTTTTAGCTATCAGGTGGTGGGTAGGTGGGGTGGGTGTGGAGGTGGTAAAGCGATTGCGCCGGGTTGTCCACGATGGGGCTACCCGGACAAATCGAACAGCCAACGCATCGGTTTGGGAGCAAGTCTGGCCCGGTGGGGTCTGTCAGTTGCATTCAAGCTCAATCCACAATGTTACGAAATATCGCGTCCGCTGAGTCGGGCTTTCCATTTTCGCCTACCACACCCCATTGCATTATCCACCGCTCCGCAGCCTTGATGAGGACTGGCTCCGTTCCTCTCCACTACACTCCGCCCATCCTCATCAAGCTGCTTTGCTTATCTCTGCCGTTTCTGTTCCGTTACGGCTGACCCCGGGCGAGCACCGGACGGAACCCAATGTAGGCATTAGGGAGTTGGAAGAAATAATCATACCACAGGGCGCGGTTCAATGAGAACATCCCATTTAGGCAAAGTGGGTGATCGCTG
>CAIUEN010000384.1 GCA_903898185.1 uncultured Verrucomicrobiales bacterium | reverse complement strand
TTCTCGAAACGTTTTCTTCCGATGGCGCTCCTGCTGATTGGTGATGTAGATTTGGACCGATTGTCACCGCTGTCACCCCTGCCGGGGTGCGGTTTATTTTGAATCGTTAACCGGTGGTGTCGCTTCGCTCAACCACCGGCTACAGGCTGGGAAGCCGCTGGCTTCCGGAGTGGGAAGGTTGGCCATTTCGGATTGGGTCTGGTGTCTGGCATGGAATGTATTCTATCCAATTGGACATTCCTTGTTCAATACGCATTTTCCTGTTTCACGAATGTCAGTGCCATGATCTTGAAGTCCAGCCAGAGACTCCAGTTTTCGACATACCAGATGTCGTGACGAATGCGCTCCTCCAGGTCGGTGTTGCCGCGCCATCCGTTGACCTGCGCCCAACCGGTCATGCCGGGCTTGCATGTATGGCGGGCGTTGTAGTGGGGGATCTTGTATTTGAACTGCTCAATCAGCTCGGGACGTTCGGGACGGGGGCCGACCAGGCTCATATCGCCGTTGAGCACATTCCAGAACTGCGGTAATTCATCCAGGTTCCATTTCCGAAGGAAAGCGCCAATGCGCAACCGCCGGGGGTCGTCCTTCTGAGCCCATTGAGCGCCATCTGCCTCAGCGTCCGGCTTCATGCTGCGGATTTTCAACATCTTGAAACGCTGGCCGTTAATCCCGGTGCGAACCTGACGATAAAAGATACTTCCAGGCGATTCCAGGTAAACGAGGGTTCCACAAACTGCAATAATCGGCACCGAAAGGAGCAGTCCCACGCCGCCGCCGATGATGTCAACCCCCCGCTTGATGATCTGGTTGGAGATTTCTTGGAGATGAAGCGCCTCCACTCCCAGAACTGGAACGTTTCCGATGGAACTGGCATGGAGACCCGATACCAAGACCTCAAAGGATCGCGGCACCAACCGGAAATCGACGTGTTCTCGCTCGCACATATCGGCCACATCGGCCACGTTCTCCGCTGACATTTCCATGTCCGCCACCAATACGACGTCGATCTCGCGCGCATGCAAGACATCCTTAAGCTCGGCAAGAGATCCAAGATATTCCTTCTCCACGAGGGCTGGATGAGAGGTTCTTGCTCCGAGCCATCCAACGTAGTGCCAAATGGACTTGGTGCGACTCTCAGCCAGCGCTCGAATTCGGGCAGCGTGTTTGGACCAGCCGACAATCAGTAAATGCCGCCGCAATTTCTCATTGAAAAAGTGGGATCGCACAACACGGCTCAGGATCAGGCGCCAACCGCAAAAAATCACAAAGATAACTACTGCAGCGCAGAAGACGAATAAACGGGAAATCGGCGGTTCAGTTTTCGCAACCAGGCTCAGGCCAAGGAAGATCATCATCGAAACGCTGAGAACACCCAAGAATTTCGCCACCATTTTGCGAGGACTGTGAACAAATTCATATCGGTAGAGATTCTCCCGAAGCATCCCGACAAAAACGATTGCCCATCCCAGAAAAATCAACTTCCAGTAACTGACAAAAGATACCTGTATGATCCCGGCATTATACTCTGGAATCCAGCCGCTGGCCAATCGAACCCAGTAGGCAATCACGAATCCAAGAACGACCACCAGCAAATCGCCACATACAGCGGTTAACGAGAAGACCTTCTCCAAAAAATGTCGATAATGCCGCCTTTGACCACCGATTGGTATGGCCTTGGGCACAGTGGCTCGCAAAGTCAAATGACTAGAACTTACTATGCCTAGAGTATTCTGCATATTATCAACATACAACCATAGCTTTCAATTATAAGAGTCTTTATCGCTCACTGTCAATTGCTTAAGAAACAGCTCAAACCGGTCGATGCCGAAACCACGACGATATAACCGTGAATGACTCAGGCAATTGCGTTGGAAGGCAGCCATTGCCTCAGAGTCCCCAGAGAACTGCGTGACGATCTCCTCCAACGGTTGGCCCCATTCGACTATCACTCCCAAACGAGCCTCAATCATTTCGCGGCCAAGCGGTCCTGAGCGATCGCAGACGGCCAGGATAGGCGTTGCGCTTGCAATGGCCGGGATCAGTTTGCTGGGAATGAATGAGGCGCCGGAACCGGATTTCTCGGTTATGACAAAAACATCGGCTGCGTGAAGCGCCTGCGCAAAGCCGGTTTCGTCGAGAAATTCGCCAAAGGAAAACCGCGAGTCACGGCTTTGCGCCACCCAAGCACGGACTGTTTCGCCTTCCCCACCATTACCATGGATCTGGAACTGGAAGTCCAATTTTGTTCCAGCAATCAATTGACAGAATTCGACCAAGCCCTGTTTCTTGCCAATATTTCCGGCGTAAAGCAGGCGCAGAGGTTGTCCCGGCGCACGACCGAGCTTGGATGGAAGTCGGTCAATGCAGTCGGCAAGCGAGCCGTTGAGCCAATTGGGACACAAGTGAACCGGTTGGCTGCGTTTTCGCATATCCATCAAACGATCAACCATAACCGGGGAAATGGTGCTCCAAACGTCAGCGCGGTTAAACAGAATCCGTTGGGCTAGTTGGGCCAGTCGGTTAAACAGGCCAGACTGGCTTATACCGCTTGCAGCCGCTGCGTCAGCCGGAATGTCCTGCACGTTAAGCCAAAGCGGCTCTCGTAGCAGCAAATTGCGAAGTCCTGCAAACGAAACAGCACCCAGCATCGGACAATACACCATAACCGCGTTAAAGCGTCCGCCCCTGAACAAACTCCGGGTCAAACTGGCCGCAAATGAGAGTTCGTAGCCTATGCGCGGAAGGAGCTTCGATGGTTTGGCCGGCACGTAGATGCCGTGCCGCCATACATCGACGCCCTGAATTGTTTCATGCTCGATACGCCAAGGCGACTTTCCCCCCTTCCTTCGCCACTCAGGGTAGTATGGATAGGTGGTAAAAATGGTGACTTGCCACCCTTTACCGGCCAAGCCAAAGCAGAGGTCCGAAAAGACCGATGCGCCGCCGCCCCGGTCGGGATGGAACAGATTAGTGATGATCAACAATCTCACTGCGAGTCCCTGTTTCGCCACGCGGCGTAAATTTCCTCGAAAGTATCCCGCAGGCCTTTGGTAATATCCCAGCCCGGATAGTGGTTCTTCATCTTGGCCAAGTCGGAAATGTAACAGATATGGTCCCCCTGCCGATTCTGCTCCACGTATTCGTGCTTCATCGGAATGCCTGAAATGGAGGAAATCAAATCAAATGCCTCCAAGATTGAGATCGAGTTGGAGCGTCCACCGCCAATATTGTAAACTTCGCCTTTTCTGGGAGCCTCGATAAATCGGCGCATGAATTGCACGACGTCGTAACTGTGGATGTTATCGCGGACCTGTTTGCCCTTATATCCAAACACGCGGTAGATCCGCTCTTCGAGATTGCATTTGATGAGGTAACTCAAGAACCCGTGCAACTCGACGCCACAGTGGTTTGGCCCCGTAAGGCAGCCGCCTCGCAACGCGCAAGTGGGCATCCCAAAATACCTCCCATATTCCTGCACCATCACATCGGCCGCCACCTTGGATGCGCCAAAAATGGAATGCTTGCTCTGGTCAATGCGAAAACTCTCGCAAATGCCATCCGCGTAGGCTGGGTCGTCGTAGTCCCAGCGTTTTGGAAGTTCCTTCAGCCGGATTTCATTGGGAGCATCCCCGTAAACCTTGTTCGTGCTCATGTGAACAAAGGGAGATTCAGGACAATTCAAACGCGCCGCCTCGAGCATATTAAAGGTACCGACGGCATTGACGTCAAAGTCGTCGAAGGGGCGGCTGGCGGCCAGATCATGGCTTGGCTGTGCGGCCGCGTGGACGATGGCGTCTGGCTTGAGTTCTTTCAGCAGTTCCATCAACCCTGGCCGGTTGCGGATATCCAATTCGTGATGGTGGAAGGCAGGCCATGCCTCGATGAGTCGGCGCAAATTCCAGCGTGTATCACCCTGTGTTCCAAAAAAGTCGGCCCTCATATTGTTATCAGCGCCATGAACTTCCCAACCGGTTGCGGCGAAAAATGCGACAACCTCGCTGCCGATAAGACCGCTCGAACCACTTACTAGAATTTTCTTCATAAGAATAAACCATCTGACGTCATCAAAACCGGTGTGACAAGTTCAAAAAAGCTACCAGCAAGGACGAAGGCGTAGGACAGCTTTCCCTACAGATGGGAGCCTTCGGGGGGAGACGCCCGATCCAAGAGCGTGAAAAATTCTGTCCTACACCCCCAAGTTCAAAGAAATCACGCCTTTTTGAATTCTTGCCGAAAAATCTGCAATAGCGGGATGGAAACGCTTTCCCAGCGAAAGCGTTGACTGTTTTTATGAGCGGTGCTGGAATACCGAGACCAGACTTCGTCATCAGATAGCAACCGTTGTAAGGCAAGTGTGATCCCATCAATATTGTCAGGGGACAGGAATATCCCTCCTTCGCCGCACACTTCTGGAATTGCGCAGCAGTTTGAACTCACCACTGGCGTGCCAAACGCCTGAGACTCCACCGCCGGAATGCCAAATGATTCACATCGCGACATGAGACAGAATACACGCGACTCGGCGTACTTGTTCTCAATTACCTCGTCCGTCACATCTCCCATAAATTCAACCGCACCTTCCAATTTCAGTCGGCTTACCAAGGCACGTATGGACTGTTCGTAATGCGGGTCGGACCAAGCTCCCACCAAAACAAAAGACGCGGGTAAACCGTGACGGGTACGAAGCAGATGCAAAGCCTGCACGGCGGCCTCGATGTTTTTGTGAGGGACCATTGCGGACACACTCAGTATTTGAAGCTTCTTTCTTTTTGCTCCGCTTGACCATGCAAGGTCGGCTGCTTCGCGCATCCTGTCGGCTATGGCCTGGTAAACAACCATTTCAGCTCTCGCAGGAAAGCCGGCGTTCTCCAGATACGCTTGTTGCATGTATTTGGAATTGTAAATGATCATTGAAGCGCGGCGAGTGGTCTGTTTTACCGCGTATCGTTGAATCACCATCTTGAATCGATCCATCGGTTTGCGCGGAACTCCGGTGACAAGCCCCAGTGGATTTTGAGCAAACACCACCTGTGGAATAATCTGGTTCAGTGCCACAATTCCGGAAAACGCAAGAATAAAATCGATGTCAAGCGATGCAGCAAGTCGTTTCAAACCATGCATTTCCCATACTGGCCGGGTCACCCAACTGATGGTGCTGGACGGGCACTCGACCCACCGCACATTATCGCCCAAATTCCTGACCATCTTCTTATTTATCTCGTTATAGAGAACAAAATACTCGTGCTTTCCCAAAGTCCACTTGGCGAGATTCGTCATATGCCCCAGGACTACATGCGCTCCGCTTCGGTTCAGCATGGACAAGGAGTTGATGATTACTTTCATTGCTATACAGGTGAATGATTGGATGCCAGGAGCAGGGTTGCCTGAAGCCTGGTTATGGGTGGTGAACATCGGGCAGAGTGCCGCGAATAGATTGGCGCATAAGCGCTTCCAGCCTCGAATCAACTCCGCGTATGTCGAATAGTCGTTTTTGGCATTCACGACCTCTGGCTCCCATGGCTTGGCGTTTCTCTACTGGATTTTCGCGCCATCGGCGCAGCAGATGCTCAATGCCTTCCGCTGTGTCTGGCTCTACAAAGCCCGCTGCACTTTCATAAATATCCCGCCAGATGTTCACCTGATGAGTAATGAGCGCCGGACATTCGCACGCCATCGCTTCAGCCACTACGATTCCAAAGTTCTCTTGGTGGCTTGGAAGGCAAAATGCATCGGCAGAGCGAAAAGCGCCCCACTTTGCATCACCGTAAAGCATGCCCGGCCAGCTCACCGAATCACCAATCCCAGCCTTTCTGGCAATGGCCTTAAGATGGACCAAGGTCTTCTCATCCGCCGGCCCTGCTATCACCAAATGCCAATTCGAATCAGCTCCCATAACCTTAGCGTAGGACTGAACGAGCAGATCACAGCCCTTCTTTTCATGAATTCGTGATAGAAATAGAATAATACGCTTATTCAAAGCAGCAGGAACCATCCTCTGGAAAGCATCGAACTGGGACTGCGATGACGCTGGCGGCTCCTGGATACCGTAGCCAACAACCACTTCAGCCGCTTTGTAGCGCCAGAACGATTGCCGCGCAAGCCCCCGTTCCTGTTCGCACGTAAAACAGACGGCGGACGCATCGCGAAAAACCTGATGGAGAAACCAGTGCCAATAGAACCACTTTTTAACGTGCTTCAGCGGGTAAGAATTTTTAAACCATGGATCAAGCATTCCATGGGGAAACAGCAAATAGGGAATGTTCAGTCCCTTGAGGCCTTTCCAGCCTCCAAAAGCTTGAAACCCCCAAATCCCGCTAATGATGACGCTATCGTATTCGCGAGCATGCTCTTTGAGCCACGGAACCAGACGAGGACTGTAGCCATAGTTTCCAGTGCCAGGCCCTAGAGCCACCCAGTTGAAAGGCAATTCTTCAGGGTTTAAGGATCCCGGAGCATCGAGGCTAATAGCCGTGGTGCTGTGCCCTGAGGCCAATCGAGCGCGAGCCAGTGCATAGAGGCTGGCTACGGGACCTCCGTCACGCAAATCGATCGTGTTGATTATGTGAAGAACTTTTAGCATTAATTCAATTCTGAGGCCTCCAATTTGGTAACAGTTTAGCTTGTTTTTCATTTTTTCTTACTCGCTTTTTTTACACTGGTTGGTTGACTAGCAAAAAACGATGTGCTTGCTTGGCGTCTTGCAGGAAAATCGTAACAAATTTATAATAAGCATGTTGGGAATAATATGGAGTGCGAATGATTCGAGTGGAATTGCGAAATA
>CAIUEN010000383.1 GCA_903898185.1 uncultured Verrucomicrobiales bacterium | reverse complement strand
TGAGGGGTAATTACGATGCACAGACCGGCGTTCCCACGCGGAAATGCTTTCCCCAACAATAGTTCAAGAAATGTTCAACTTTGGTTCCAAAAAGTGGGAATCTTCTGAGGCTGGAAACGGGCCGGTTTTCTACGGGCTAGGATGCCCCTGAATGGAATGCTTTTCGGACTTAATGCCCGCAATTCGGTTATTTTTAAGAAGTACGGCTTGGGACTGAACACTTCGACTTTACCGTAGGAATAGGTTCCGCCATCCGGGCATTGTGGCTTCTCCTTAAGGTATTTGCCGATGCCAAATAATTCCTGATCTGGAGCAACGTCGCCAGGTTGCTTGTGCTTGTCCTGCGCCCACACTTCAACCGCACCGTCAAGTTGGCGGAGGTTGTTGATACAAGAGTTTCTCCTGGCATCTGTTGGATCTTTCACAAAACCTGGAACCGTGATGATGCAGCCCATCATCAATATCAATATCCCTATGTATCCCAACGCGGTGAAAATTCCAGACGGTTTGCCAGCTAGCCGCCATCTGAGGTAACTGGCAATAATGGCAAACGTACCCAAGACCAAGCCGCCCAGCAAACATGGGACGATGACACTGGCCCGGCCATCTCCGAACTTCACCCCAGCTAACGGACAAATCACCGCACCCAGAACAAACACGAACCTTATGATGGTAAGTACTTTAAGTGTGGGCATTTTTCTCATGCGGTTTCATGATGAAAGGATGGACAAAAAACTGATGGGAATTGCTTTTTCAATTGCATTCACTGTTGGAAGTTTCTCATGAGAAAATCTTAGGTCAACCGGTTTTGTGGGGGTGCAGGCGTCCACGATGGATATGGCTCCATCTTGGTCCAGTGGTCACGGTTTCCCGCCGTGGACACCAATTGATGTCATCGTCTCGCCTCGTTAAATGAAAAGAAGCCAGCGCAGCCAGTCCAGTCCGCACAGCGTTAATGTCCAAATTACAATGAGCAAAGTCACTGGGATAAAGGTCAGCGCTTTCAAAAATAAATATTGGGTCATGGTGGAAATTGTAACGCTGGATGGTTGGTTTCAACCAACATCTGCCGCCAGTAGCGAACTTGAAGCCCTTGGCTCCAAAATGTCGAACCGGGGTGCTGACTCCATTACGGTGTCGAGCCTCCAACGTACGTGATTCAGCCTCTTTATTCGCCAACCGCTATGTTGATACCCTTGGACGATCAGAATCGCTCCTTGAGAATCACTGATGTGAAGAAACCGTCTTCCCGTGATGGAGCTCCCATCGCGGGGCGTTATTCGGCATTCCGGCATTAAACCGGAGTAACTTGCTTACCATCTTCTTGGGTTGAACCAGCTCGATATCATCCGAAGTCTGCCTGTCCCCATCATGGTGCCCAGCTATGGTAAGACCATCGTGGCACCGCCATGTGGTGAGTGCCCAAGATGGTGAGTGATGCGGCAATTACTCCATCACCAACCATCTTGGATGAAATAGTTTTCGGTGTCCCAACTTGCTGGAGCATTCCGGGAATGCCGCCATAAATATACATGCTGGTCAAACACCTCGATTTTGATGGAACTGCCATTGATGGATGCTTGTTATGAGATTACTGTTCGATAGAGTCCTAATTTGTTGGGGTAGAAAATGAACGGAGTAACAATGAAAATGATAAGACAATGGGGGTTCATAGTCTTGGTGCTTGCTGGAATGTTATTATCTCAAGGCTGCGCCTTATTACTGGTGGGTGGGGCGATAGCGGGAGCAACGTACGGCACGGTGAAATACGCACGCAACACGCTGCAAGTGACCCAGGACGTGCCCTTGGATCGAGCATGGAGAGGGGCCAACGCGGCATTGAAAAAGCTTCAAATGCCTGTAACGGCCTCTAGTCACGACGGGACTTCTGGCAGGCTTGTGGCGCAAAATGCCCAGAATCAATCCGTGACGATTGAGCTTTTTCGCAAAACCGATAGCGTCACTGAGATCCAGATCACTGTTGGAACATTCGACAGCGATCAAAACCGCAGCCAGGAGCAGTTGATTTATGACACAATGAAAGCACGGTTCTAATATTGCGCAGACTTGGCGATATAATGGCAAACGAAAAGCGGACTGGTGACATGGCTGTTCGTGTGGCGTAATCCATCGCCAGTGAAATCAAACCCTTGAGATTGGAGCGTGCCAAGATCGCTTAACGATGACCATCTCGGAACAGTTTCGGTTTGCTGGAGCATTCCGGGGATGTTGGCACAAATACATTTGCGAGTGATTGGCTCGATGTTGATGGAATCGCCATTGGGGGGTATTTGCGGGGTACCGCAATAGAGCCATTCTGATTCAAATCCGCTGTCTCCATACTCCCAGCGATCAAACGTGGCTATTTTGGCCTTACGTGTACCGTAGAAAGGGCATTGTAGCGTTTGGTCACAACGGGATTGCTTTAATTGATCTCCGAGCGGGGCCAGCCACTTACCCCAAAAGCTCAAAGCTGCAAGAATGTGGATAATTCACCGGGTATAATGTCTCTACCTCTATAGCTGCTCCCAGGATGGACGATATTCGATGCACTGCGGGTGATAAGTGTCATTTTGCGGGTGAAAATCACCCACTTTTTGCGGGTTCAAAATCACCCACCCCTGAGGCGGTTAAGTTCATAACATTTTTACGTTTGGGATCAAGTCCGTTTTGGTGTCATTTCTGATATTGCCGACCAACTCGCAAGTCTTATTATCCGAGGGTCATTCCGGAGGATAGGGCTCTGC
>CAIUEN010000382.1 GCA_903898185.1 uncultured Verrucomicrobiales bacterium | reverse complement strand
TGAGGGGTAATTACGATGCACAGACCGGCGTTCCCACGCGGAAATGCTTTCCCTAACAATAGTTCAAGAAATGTTCAACTTTGGTTCCAAAAAGTGGGAATCTTCTGAGGCTGGAAACGGGCCGGTTTTCTACGGGCTAGACATGACCCAAGCATTTTCGTTTGCGTCGTTGATTGTTGTCAAATGGCCTCCCAAGCTCACGGCCTCCGCCTCCGATGCCGTCCATGAGGTCTGGTTGAGCAGATAATATAGGTGACCATTGGATGCATTTGTAACCGGGCCTTGAAGGACGCTCGCATTTGCTACGAATGGTATGAAGCTGGAGAGGATTCCAACAACCATGAAGACCAATGTCCATTCCGAACGATTCTGACTTTTTGAGTTCATAACATTATCAAAAACGGGACGTGCGCACAAAACAAACCCCGGTAACTATTGATTCAGATTATTCGACTTCGGAGATAAACTCCGCGCAACTGTTCACATTTGCAAGTTTTTTTCAAAAAAATAGATTGACGCCAGATGGCTTATGATTAAACTGCAGGGTGTAAGTGCGTTCGGAAATGCGATGTTCTTACCGTGCGCATGTCGAAAAAAACATGAATTCTTATGCATCCAAATACGACCATGATCATGCGTGCTTCAAACCTCAATCCATCAGTCGTTGCCGCTTTGCTGCTCATGGGGGCGTGCTTGCCTTCTCCGTGCGGTGTTCCCTCTGAACTTTACCTGACGAATGTAGTAGTCTTGCCGAATGGATTTGGACAATTCGAGGTGAGGACGCCCGATACCACAAATGGATACGTCCTGTTGTATTCCCGAGAGTTGACTCAGTGGAGCTACTGGAAAAGTTTGGATACAGGAACCAATCACCACGTCATCCAACCCCCTTTTCCCATATCATCCATTGGAACAGTTTTTGTCCAAGCGGCTTCTTTGGGCCAGGCAATTTATGAATTTCATTTTGATTTCAGGGGCATGTGGAATGGCCCGCTAAAGAATAACAGCACTCCGGCATTAAGTTGGCCGCAGCAAATCCAAAGTTGGCAGGCTCAATTAAATGTGGACAACTGCACAAATTTCCCATCCACAGCCGATGTCCTATTCAGCGGCATCGGCACAACAAATGAGCCAGCCGAAGATGACCCAACTCCTTACTATGATTTAACAGGTTGGTACAGTACAAGCATTTTACCCATCTCTTCCCCGCCTTTGGGGGGCTCGTGGACGGTTGAATATGGCGCAAAACATTTGGTTTTCTCCGTGCCAGACCCTCAGTTAGCCAGCCACTTTGTTACAATCGTTCCAAGTTTTGTGGCCAGCAACGGTTATTTGCACTCGGTCTCGTGGACCTACCGGAATTCAATTACCGGGGCGGATCTGGGGGCGTCCCCTGTTTTCAAGAAGAAAATCGATTTCAGCATATACGGTGGCGACTACAATTTGTTTGGACAGAATGACTATACAGTATTCGAGAGCTCTGAAATCAGCGACAATTCCACCAACTACGTGTTTAGCCCTCCTGTTGAATGGACCAATTCCATGTTTGTCGTCACATACGGCGACAGTCTGCGCAATAATTACACTTACTTTTATTCGTTTGGGAACCTATACCAAGTTTATGGCGGAAACTCCTCTGTAACAGGTAATAATTGGTGGGAGCAAGGGTATGATCCGGAATCCCATAGTTTTACACTGCTCGGAAGCGCTACAAATACCAGCACGTTTACCGGTTCGTATAGCGTCTATGTGATACGCGTTCCAAAACACAACGTCGTCAATATTGACGCGGTTCGGGGGGCAAACGGGATTTATTATTCCAGCTATATTACTGGAAACACCTCTAATTTACAAAACATCGGCGGTCCGCCAGACGGCATGTATGCGGTCGTTGGCCCTACGGAGCGCGGATATTACACGGGCGGTTTTATTGTCATCGACGCCACTGGGAAGAATTTGTCCTCGATCACCGTTTTCACCTCGCCATAAAATTGACCCCTGAAAAGATTTGTGAAGTTGCGAGCGCTTTATCGGAAAAAAGTTACAGCCAATAAAGTTCAAATCTGTTTCTACCGGCAGATCAAGTCGGCAAGCGAATGTTTACAGCGCATCCGCACGTTGCGAGAATTGATTTGGGCACTACGTCTGAGTGCTCGCCGACAGAGTCGGCAGCGATGTTGAGATCTATGCGCTGTAGAAATCTAAACAGTCATGCGTCAGATTCTTTAGACAGGCCTTCGCCATCATCGTAAGCGTGTTGGACTTCCAGAAGATCGTGGGTGTAACGTCTTAACTCGTTCTGCTTCTCAACAGAAGGCTTGATCGCAAACCATTTCTTGGCGTCCTCGGGTGGGGCCAATTCCAAGTACTCACGTTG
>CAIUEN010000381.1 GCA_903898185.1 uncultured Verrucomicrobiales bacterium | reverse complement strand
CATGCCCTGAGGAGCGTGTTGAGCAATGTACGGTTTTTGTACCGCCAGCAAGCTTGCAGGTCGTGTTTAATCCTTTAATCTCAGCATCGTTATGGTATGCGCAATTGCAACGCGCGGGAGAAGTTGGGGTCAAAGACGCCGGGGCTCCTCTCAGGCCGTTTTTGGGCCGACAAACAGCGCGTTTCTCGCGCTCCGGGCCAACCGTTTGCCCGCAAATTGTGCGCACCAAGGAAACAAACTAAACGTAACTACATATCACAGCCTCCAATCTCAACTATGAATACCGATCTATTTATTCTGGGAGCAGTAATTTGTTTCGGAATCATTCTTGCCATTGGATTGTATCGAGCCTTGTGCAAGAAAAACGTGGAATCGCGACAAAAGCGATGTGCTGCTATTGAGGCTAAAGGGGACGAGGTTCTTTGGGAAATGGGGCGACACCGCCCTATTATTGACACCAAAAATCCGATTGGTGGGATTACGAAGCGGAATTTCGCGCGCAAGCTGGTCGTCGGCGCGCTTGCTTCTTTTGCAGGGTGGGCTGCTGCACGAGGTGCCAATCTGCAATGGACTGAGAAATTGCTCGTTTCCACCGGAAAAGGTTCAACCCCTCCAGAAGAAAAGAGCTTGGCAGAACCCCCTGTATCGCATTGGAATCGGCCACACGATGACGGCCCGCACACTGATGTGCCACATTCTGATATCCCAGCCCACCAGAACCAAGATCACACAGATTATACCTATGGGAATGAGCAGCATGCTAATGTAGAACACTACGATGTTGACCAGCACACCAATATTGAACACAATGATCAACACTCTGACATTCCGCATGGTGACGATCCGACCGGCGGGCCATAGGAATCTGCATTGAAATAAATGTTAGACAAGAATGCAAAAGGCCACGTTTTAGATGAGTCTGCGATTTATATGAAGAGGGAAGAGACTATCAAAGCAGTATTCACTTTGGTAATTTCTCTTGTTGTTTTGACCTCAGCGTGCGCAACATCCTACATTCATCTTGAGGGGACATGGACATATCGTGAGCGTCACAGCGTTACTAATTTGCAACTAGTGTGTGACGGCATACCATTTGAAGCGTATGTGGGTATAACAAATTACTACCTTGTCGTAGATGGAAAAAAAGAAAACTCTTTCAGCGTGGGAACCAGCGATGGAATGGATTATTTCTGGGTAAATTACTTTTTTCAACGGCAGAAAGAAGCTATGATCCCTGTTTCTCGAGATAAGTGGAGGGGTATAGCTGAAGTTGGTCGTGGCCGGTTTCCGACGAGTGCAGTACCACTTTTACAAGGACTATGGTTCGTGTTTTTTTGGGCAGCTCATACAAACGACTTTCCGGCTTCTACGAAAGTCGAATGTGTATTTGAAACGCAACGCTTTTACCGCACTGATATTGCTTACGATAACGGCTTCACCATTGCTGCAAAGTTGAAAACTGATAATAAAAGTCTTAGATTGCAAAGCATCAAATTTTACGCACCTGGCCGTGACATTTTAAATAATAACATTCAAAAAAGAACGTACACTTTATCTTCCCCTTATGATAAGGGGTGGCTGTACAGCGGTTTGGACGTGCTCGAAGAAACCAATTTTGCCAGTCAGGACGTTCCCGTTCATTTTGCATTGTGTGATTACTCGAGAAAAGAGCACGAATCTACGAACAGTACGAGTGATCCAGATAATGTGGTGATGATGGAGCAATATGATTTTTTTGTTAAGAAACTCTCCAGTACATCCAGAATGCCGTCACTTTATCCACCGATCTTCAAAGGGAAAATGGTTGCCGTCAATGATTATCGAAATGATTCAGATGGGAAAATGATGTATCTTGTTGGAGACGTTGATGACAATAATCCACGTAACGCTATTTTTGTATCGCGCGGCACGCCCGGATACAATCTGCTGGTTAATGGTCGGATGCAGGAACTACGGTTTAGCCGAGTTAAGCCTAATTCCAAATTGATTCGTTATTGCATTGTAGGGTTTGTAACCTTGTCTCCTATATTGGTTTACTTCATTTGTAAAAAACAACATAAACGATCAGGCATCACGACCGAGAATTGATTAAGAGCCTTTCATTAAGAACAGCTTACCTGTTTTGTTTGGGGGCATTTCGCTGCAAGCTGCGGATACGTTACATGTTGAACCTAAGTTACGGTGAATGACATCTAATCACATATTACTTTCTCAGAGACGCGCAAGCAAGGGCAGATGCGCAAGCATTCATGCTTGTGACCCGTCTCGTGCTCGCCCGCTTTGGCTAGGCACAGGGTAGTTTCGGTTTAGCCGAGAAGTTCCTGTCTGGAGCTATGAAGGCTGAGGAGTCTGAGGACCAGGTAGCGCTCGTCGCGCAGACCATAGGTTTGCCGCAGAAGGGTCTTGATCTTATTGTTGATGCCTTCCATTCGGCCGTTGTTGATCCGGTGTTTCCACCAGGCGAGGATGCCGCTTTTATGACTGAGAAGGGTCTTGGCCAACTGCCTCATCTGGCGAGTGCCCGATTCGTCGGCCCAAGCGCACCACTCATGGAGGAAGAACCTCATCTGGCCATAGGTGGGCTGCTCCCAGAGCAATTCCAAAGCCTCTTTGAGCAGGTAGCCGGTGAGCAGAGGTTCATTGTGTTTGAGATCCTCGTCGAGGCGAGGCAGTTTCTCCTTCTCCACCTTGTCGCGGCGCATCAGCAGCAGGTAACGGATCCCCTTAACGGTCTGCTTTATCTGGCCGATGGCTTCGCGAACCATCTCTCGGCGCAGGTTGTCCAGTTTCTCGTTGACCAGGTTGATGATGTGGAACCGGTCGAACACAATCGCCGCCTCCGGCAGATACTCCAGCACGGCCGCCCAGTAAGCGGGGCTCATGTCCATGGCGACCGCCGCGATCTGGGCATGGCTCAAGCAGAAGGCCCGCGAGAACGGGCGCAAATCCTCCCCGCCCTTTCCCTTGGCCACCCAGACGATCTGAGCGGTGTCCAGGGCAATGACCAGCGTGTAGAACTTCTTGTGCCGGCCAAAGTAAATCTCGTCAACGGACAAACGCCTGAGCGGCCTGAGGCGAGGGTGGCCGTAGTCCTTCTCCAGCCGGGCCTTAATGATGTTCTTGACCGTATCCCATCCCAGTCCCGTCAGCGCCGCCAAATCGGTCACCGTCATCATCCTCCACAGGTTCTCGACAAAGGCTTGGAGTCGATACGTGTAGGAGACATACGCCGAGGCAAAAGGGGGGCGACCTCGAAGCTCTGGCCACATGCCAGACACTTGCACTGGGGCACCTCGGTCACCAGGCACACAAGCTTCAGGCCGATCGGCACCGTCTGCAACTGCCGGAACCGCCTGCCCTTGCGGCTCACCTCGGCGCTGTGGCATCGTGGACACACCAGCAACTCCTGTCGCGTCACCAGCACAAAGCTCATGCAACCATCCCCGTATACCGTCCGCACATACTCGTAACCTTTCCGGATCCCGAATGCATGATAGAGCAAACTCTGACTCACCCATTAACTTACCACCTATTCCCCAGACAGGAACGTTCCGGAAGAACCATTTTCATTCAGACAGGTTCCAATTACTACTCTTATTAAATAATGCCAACAGAATTACGTCCTCTTGGAATACAATGTAATCTTCGCTGTTGCTACTGCTACCAGAAACACCAGAGAGATGCAGAAGTGATATCCCAGCCCTACCAAATGGAAATGATAAAATCTGCGCTAGGAAGGGGAAAAGCTTCTTTCGTTCTGTTCGGAGGAGAACCGCTGCTTGTTCCTGAAACCGACCTTGAGGATCTTTGGTGTTGGGGTCTTCACAGATTCGGACGCAACGGAATACAGACCAACGGAACGCTTATCAATGAGAATCATATTCGGATGTTTAAGGATTATAATGTTCGTGTTGGTATTTCTATTGACGGTCCAGGCGAATTGAATGACGCGCGTTGGGTGAGAAGTGTAGAGACAACCCGGAACGCGACTGCGAACACCGAGGCGGCAATACGGCGCCTCTGTAAGGAAAACGTTCATACTAGCTTGATAGTGGCACTTCATCGGAAGAATGCCACGGAGGAGAAGCTCCCGCAATTGACGATCTGGCTTAAGGAGATGGACCAGATCGGTATTTGTTCAGTTCGGTTACACATCTTGGAGGTTGACGACCCTTTGGTTCAAAAAGAATATGCTCTGTCCACAGAGGAAAACATTCATGCACTTCTGCACTTTTCCCAGGTCGAAAGAGAACTCAAGAGAATGAGTTTTGACGTCTTCCGGGACATTAGGCGACTACTAGTAGGTCGCGACGGACATTGCACTTGCTGTTGGGCTGCTTGTGATCCTTACAGTACCGCTTCGGTTCGTGGCTTAGAGGGCACCGGCAAACGTACGATTTGCGGACGTGCCAACAAAGACGGCGTAGATTATGTGAAGTCAGATACACAGGGCTACGAACGATATATCGCCTTATATATCTCGCCACAGGCATGCGGTGGATGCAAAGGATGCCGCTATTTTCTGATGTGCAAGGGGCAATGCCCTGGTACAGCGATCGCGGGAGACTGGAGAAATCGCACCGAGCATTGCCAAGTGTGGAAGGCTCTTTTTGAGCATTTTGAGAAGGAAATGCAGGCAGAAGGTAATGAGCAGATGTTATCGGATGAGTTGCGTCGCGTACTGGAAGCTGAGTTGATTAGGGTTTGGTCAACTGGACATAATATATCAATGGAACACCTCCTCCAGAAAGTTCGTAAGCCTTTACCTTTGAAATTACCAGAATGACATTCCAATGGTTCCTAAAATACTAGAATTCACAATGCCGTCTTTCTCCCGTAAAATGTGGGTGAGCGACCAAGCGCGCGAGATATGGATGAAGAAATTCGTTCAATTCGCGGAATGTTGGCGACAAATCGAATGGCTCACCGTCGCGAATGGAATTCGTTCGTGCGCATTGTTCTTCATTTCTCAACAAGAACTTGCCGGTCTTGCATTAGTCTTGAGGAAGCTTGGCCTTAAAACAGTTGTGGTATCAGCTCACATCCAGGCGGATCAAAGACAGAACTCCTTATGCTTTCGTACTGTAGCTGGGAGAGCAAAGGATTTACGTGCGTTTTGCAAAGCATGGAAACTTGGCGATGATGAAACCATGGGACGATTGCTCGGATATCCACCATGTTGCCGGTCTTTTTTTCATAGGGTCTTTGTGCAAGAGGGGCTTACGGACTGCATATGGCCCATGGGTTCCTCAGCCAGTGAAAGTCCTTCAGATGCGCAAACCATTTACGTGAACAGTATCCCAGAACTCAATCCGTTTTGGATAGCGGTTGGTATCCGGCTAGTCCCGCACTATGCGTGCCGCTTCGATTGCCCAAAGGCCGCTTCATTTGCGAGAGAATTCATTGCGGTGGGAAATGAAGCCGGATATGGGACATTCATGGAAACTGCTTTGGAAGTATTGCAGTGGCCTGTGGAATGGTCCTGTCTCCACGGCATCGTTGAAATCAGGACACCGATTCTAAAAATATCGCAACAAAGCGACTTCACTCGTTCGAAACTCACAATCAATCTCCTTAGTAGATCGTTTCCGAAAGAAGGAGCCGCAGGACTCTGTGTTGCTCCAGACTAGATTAGCAATTGCCAATCATCTTTATCCTCATCAAAAGCAACGAAGTGCATTTAACATCGTGAATACAATTCTGGATAGAACCGTGACATTCCTTATGGAGCAGCCAGGCGTTTCGGACCGCACGATCCGCTCTCTCTATTTGACAAACTATTTTACGGTCGTGGAATTGGACGATACAAGTATAGGTGCCAGTTGGAGCGACTATAAGCTAAGTCGCGAACATTTGACAGAAACGCAATCGACCATGCGGTCACTATTAAATAAGGACCCCCTCCTTGTGCGATTCACCCAATGTTATGCTGCTACTGACGGCATAGCAAGGTCTATTCGAACAGCGATTGTCAGCGCGCTTTCAACTCCTATATTATGTACAGGCGAGGATCAGTATTTTATTGCGGCGCGCGATTTTCCATTTCATTTTTTTCGAGGGATAAAATACGCTGTCGTAATTGGCTTTGGAGGATATTTGGATTATTTAATTCGGCGAACATCAGCGCAAAGAATTCACGTTAGTGATCTCCAATATCAATATCGCAAGAAACAGATAGAGAGAGAGATTGGAATCTACCGAAAGAAGTATCCTAGTGTGCAGCTGTCTGTTTCAGATGGATCGGATTCACGGGACCATCTTCAAAAGGCCGACTTTGTTTCGATTACTGGTTCAACGCTGGCTAATGATACTCTTGAATTGTTATTGGACTCAGCTCGAGATTGTGGGAAGATCATTTTGCAAGGAGAAAGTGCAAGCATTCATCCCAAGGAATTGTTTGCTGCTGGCGTTCATCTTGTTGTTACAACACTCAAGACCCGAGATGTCGCGAAAGCGGCATTTTGGCACTCCACGAGGGACGGCCTTGATCTTTGTTCATGGCTTGAAGGAAATCTAAAACCAATATACCTCTGGCCTAAAATCACACGCGACTAATGTTGAATTTACAAACGTTATCAGATCTGCACAGAGCCTGTGGAATAATGTTCACGAACGTTCGATCTATGATGTAACGTCCCACTTGATATGTTTAAAGGAAGATAGAAGTACTATTCGTAAATGAAGATCACGCTATTTAATAAACCGTTATGGTGGGCGTGTGTAGTACTAGTCCGACCTCAAGTGCGATATCCTCGCTCCGTTTGAACAAAGAGCTCGAAATGCCTGTCAATATGGGGTGAAATGCACGTTCGCGGACATGCCATATGTGCCTAGAAACATTAACATCTCCTGTAATCACGGTGGTCTGGCGCACTACGGCGGAATTTACTTCTGTCACCGGGCGGATCAAAACCAGCCACCTATGGGCGATTCAAAACCAGCCACTCTGAGGCGAGAACTTTATATCATTTATTCGATTTGGTTCAAGGGTAAAACGGAACTTTTTGCTTGGTCGTTATTTTGGATGGAGCCGGCAGCGGCCATCGCCTTCTTGGGTTGGTTTGACCGTGCTGGTTCTGTAGGCTTGTTTTCGCGGTTGGGGGGATAGGGATCTGCAGGAGTGCAACCTGAGCACCCAAGCCGTCCGTGGATTGCGGATGCATCGTAACCGTCCGGCGAAACCGTGCGGGGCGCACGGCGCGTCGGCTAGTTGTGCGGGGCGAGCGAACCGGCTGACAGCGGAGTTGAGAGTTGGAAGGATTCAGCCGCTGGGATTGGGCAGCGGGCTTTTGGGAGCGAAGGTTT
>CAIUEN010000380.1 GCA_903898185.1 uncultured Verrucomicrobiales bacterium | reverse complement strand
TGAGGGGTAATTACGATGCACAGACCGGCGTTCCCACGCGGAAATGCTTTCCCTAACAATAGTTCAAGAAATGTTCAACTTTGGTTCCAAAAAGTGGGAATCTTCTGAGGCTGGAAACGGGCCGGTTTTCTACGGGCTAGATGGCGCCTGGCCCTGTTCTTCGAGTCGGCGGAGCATTTGTTCAAAAAGGATTCGCTCATGCGCCGCGTGCTGGTCCATCAACACCATGCCACGATCCGATTCGAGCACGACATACAATTCGCCCAACACGCCGACAATGCGCAACGGAACATGCGGAAGCGAGGGGGATGTTGCTATTGGGATGGCCGCCGCTGACTGCACTCCGGCTGCCGGAGGGTGGGGGACACCCTGCATTGCGGTTGGTTGTGAAACTGCCTGGTCTGGCCTCGGCGAAGGCGCCACCGGCGGAGGCGGACGCACCGGCCAGTTTTCCAGTGGTTTGGACAGTTTTGGAAAATTCGGCAAGTCCACCAACTCCGGTTTGGATGGCGGCGGCGCGACGGTTTCCAAGTGAAGGTCTGGAGCGGTGTTCGTGACTGGAGTTGGCGGCAGATCTGTTGAGGGAATGATGACCGGTCCCGGTGTCAGATCTGTTTCGATGACGTTCAGCTTTAGTATTGCTTCGCGAACGGCCTGAGCCACCCGTTCCCGCACCGCCCGTTCGCGGTGAAATTTCACCTCGCGCTTTGCCGGATGTATGTTGACATCGACCTCGGACGGATGGACTTCAAGAAAAAGGCAGCAAACCGGGTAACGCCCCTTCATCAGTGTCGTGTGATACCCTTCGAGCAGGGCAAAATTGATGCCTCGATTGTCAACCGGACGTCGATTGACAAACACATGCTGATCCTCGCGCGTTGACCGCGAAACTCCGGGCGCGCCGATGTATCCCCAAAGCCGGAACAGACCCGGCGACGTCTCCACCGGCGCGCCGGTTTCCAGATTGATTTCTTCGCGCGCTGCAGGGAGTTCGCTCCTGAAATCAATGGTCACCAACCGCTGTTCCGCGCCGTAAAGCGAGCGCATTCGCTCACGTACCGCAGCCAGGGGATTCTCCACTTTTACCGCCGGCAATTGCGATATCAGGCGGGTGTCCTTGAAAAACTCAAATGCCACCGCTGGATACGCCAGAGCCGCAACCATCAGATAATGATGGATGTGAGCCGATTCCGTTTCTTCGCTGCGCAAAAACTTTCGGCGCGCCGGGAGGTTGAAAAACAACTGGCGCACTTCAATGCTGGTACCGAGCGCTCCACCGGCGGCCTTGACCGCGACTATTTTTCCGCCATTAATAATGACCTGCGTCCCTTCCGGCGAATCGCTCTCACGCTCGCGCGTGCTCAACGTAAACCGGCTCACGCTGGCAATGCTGGGCAGGGCCTCGCCCCGAAAACCCATTGTGGCGATGGCATGAAGATCTTCCGCGCGCGTGATTTTGCTGGTGGCGTGCCGCTCCATGCATAGCAAGGCGTCGTCACGGCTCATTCCAGAGCCATCGTCCGTCACCCGGATGAGGCTGCGTCCACCGGCTTGAATCTCGACCGTAATACGCTCCGCGCCCGCGTCGAGCGAGTTCTCGACCAGCTCTTTGACAACACTGGCGGGGCGCTCAACCACTTCGCCAGCGGCAATCTGGTTGGCAACGTGCTCGGACAATAATCGGATGTGGTTCATTAGCTGAAGACCAGCAAACTTCCTTCCTATTCCTCCCGGGCCTCGTCCTGCGTCCGGGCTTGGCCGCTGATCAGGTCGGCCACGGTATTGCCCTCCCGCTCGGGACCGGTCACCTTGGCAACTCCAACCTTGAGGCTGTTGCGATAAATCCCCAATTGCGATCCAACAGGTGCCACATGGGTCAGCGGGAAACGAACAATCACAAATCGAGCTTCAGCATTAACTGATTGAATCCGCCCATTGGCCCGGAAATCAGGAGTCACCACTGGCTTGGCCGGTTGGGTTTTGCCCGGCACGAAATCAGTCGTCTTGCCGCAGCCGAGCATCAGCAACGCGCAAAAAACCACAAAAACAGTTCGCATACATGAGTAGTAAAGGGGGATCAGGTGTAACCGTCAAGGCTGGCAGGGTGCAGCCAGCAATTCTCGTTATGGCAGGCAAGCAAGAATACCCAATATGCAGTGGCAGGGTTCTGCCTGAATATCCAATATCGAACAAGGAATGTCCAATAATGAAGTAGGGAAGCCATGTGCGCATCTCAGATTTTTGCAGCGTCACAAGCTTAAGGGATGGAGCGCAGACATTCTTGTGTGCCTCGGATGCAAAGTCAACGCCCGGGCGGACGGAATTCCGCGCTCCGTAAATATTCTGAGATGCGCACTGAAGCCATCAAACTTGGAATTAGCAATTGAAACCGCAGAATAGAGAACGTGGAAGGTGAACTCACTCCAACATCATCAATCGTGCCTGCTGTATTGCTCTTTCTATTTTATCCCAAACGATATCGCGAACTCCTTTGCTGCACTGGAACTGAACTCGGGTTGGAACGCTTTTTCACTTCATTATTGGACATTCCTTGTTCGATATTGGATATTCAATCCCAGTCATGCGCAGGACCGGAAGACAGAAATCTTCCATTGATTGGGTATTCGCGTTACCTGCCACAATGAGAATTGCTGGGTGCAGGCAAATATTCAGGTAATTGCCTGTGCATCTCTCTCCGGCGAGCGTCAGCGAGACGCTAATTTCTCCTTCTGACCTGAAAGTTATGAAAAAACTTCAATGTGGCAGGTTGCAGGACATTCTGAATTCTCGCGTTACTTTGGTAATTTTCTTGCATTTCTTGCTATGAAAGTCATAAGCTAGGCCAAAAGTTGTGGCAGAAAATCATCGAAATATCACTGAGCGCAAGAAAGCTGAGGAAGCGATGCGGGAAGGCGCGTCCCAATATCAGGATATTGTCGAAAGTGTTTC
>CAIUEN010000379.1 GCA_903898185.1 uncultured Verrucomicrobiales bacterium | reverse complement strand
CGTCCTTGGACAATAGTTGCTTCCATCACGAGAGGCAGTGTGACAGGAGGCAGGTTTGGAGTCCCGAAAAAAATGAAACTATTTTTGCCCTCGCAGATTAATGGCGGCTAGCCGCCATTAAAAATCTGAGATGCGCACGTTGAAACTGTTGAACAGTATTGAAGATGCGCCTACAGTCGCGGTACCACCCAAGGGTTGGCAGCCTTGGGCTCTTCTGCTGGCGGGTCTGATCGCCACCACCTTGGTTGCTCTTTACACAAAATCGGAGGTGGATGTTGCGATAGAACGTGAGTTCAATTTCGTCTGCAACGAAATCCAGATCAAGATTCTGGACCGCCTCAGCGCCCATGAACAGATACTGCGGAGCGGAGCTGCATTTTACGAAGATACGGATGGTGTCAGCCGTGAGGAATGGCGTCGTTTCACCGAACGTCAGAAGGTTGACCAGCATCTTCCAGGCATTCAAGGCATTGGTTTCGCGCTGCTGATTCCCCGGCAGAACCTGGCTCAGCACATCCAGGAGATTCGCGATCGAGGCTTCCCTGATTACCATGTATGGCCGGAGGGCGATCGTGAGAATTACTCATCCATCATCTACATCGAACCTTTCACAAATCGAAATCTGCGCGCCTTCGGCTACGACATGCTCAGCGAACCGGTGCGTCGGGCAGCGATGGAACGGGCGAGGGACCAGGATACCGCCGCTCTCTCGGGAAAGGTTGTTCTCGTGCAGGAGACTGACACGAATGTCCAAGCAGGCACATTGATGTATGTGCCGGTGTATCGTTTGGGAATGCCCCATGATACCATTGCCCAAAGGCGCAACGCGATTTTGGGTTGGGTCTATAGCCCCTACCGAATGAACGACCTCATGCAAGGCATCCTGGGAAGTTGGAATTCAACCGGCCAGAAACAAATCTGTCTGGAAATTTTCGACGGTGAGATGGTGTCCGCCGATACGCTTCTTTACGACAGCCAGCTTGGTGAGGGTCAGCGCATGAGCATGGGCACTTCAAAGTCGGTTGGCGTCCACGGAGACAGAGTCTCCGGGAACCGGCAGGTCGGAGGTCTGCCCCACGAATCGCGATTGAACTTGCAGAGCAAAGTTGTTTTGACCGGCCACACATGGACCCTGCGCTTTACGAGGACAGACAGCCTGTCAGCCATAACGGATTACGGCAAGGTCTGGCTTGTGCTGTTGGGCGGGACCATCGTCAGCCTATTGCTTTCCGGGCTTTTTTTCGTGCTCAACTCCCGCACCAAGGCGTTGCAGATGGCCAGAGAATTGTCTGCGAAACTGGCGCAAAAAGAGCAATCCTATCGCAATCAATTCGCGAGCAATTCAGCGGTGATGCTGCTGGTTGATCCCAAAGACGGAACGATCCTTGAAGCCAATGCCGCCGCTGTCAGTTTCTACGGTTATT
The DNA here is from genome assembly GCA_903898185.1 of uncultured Verrucomicrobiales bacterium. Taxonomy (GTDB): domain Bacteria; phylum Verrucomicrobiota; class Verrucomicrobiia; order Limisphaerales; family Palsa-1400; genus CAIUEN01. The sequence continues at coordinate 1,514 of CAIUEN010000379.1, read as the reverse complement.
CTCGTGAGCGGCTGCTAACCATGCGCATAAGCGATATCAACACCAAGCCGCTGACCGAGGCGCTTCAAATCGTGACCTCATCTTTGTCTGAGCAAGGGCAGCGGTTCCAATTCCAACACCGCCTGGCGAATGGCGCGTTACGGGATGTGGAGGTGTCAATAAGCTACATTCAGTTTGGCGGGCGCAGCGTTTTTCATTCAATTGTCTTTGATGTCACAGATCGCAAGCTCATGTTGGAGGCTATTCAAGAAAGCGAGACACGTCATCGCACAATCTTTACGGTCATGGCGGAGGGCGTGGTTGTCCAAGCGGCGGACGGAACGATCACCGATTGCAACCAGTATGCGGAAAAACTCCTTGGCTTGACTCGCGACGAGATCAAGGGGCTTTCTTCAGTCGATCCACGTTGGCAAGCTGTGCGCCCGGATGGCACCCCCTTCCCCGGCGAAGACCATCCGGCAACGATCAGCCTGCGCACGGGCCGGGCCTGCCACGATGTGTTGATGGGGCTCCATCTGGCAGACGGATCGAGAAGATGGCTCAATATCAACAGTGAACCGATGGTCAGGAAGGGTGAAATCCAACCTTACGCCGTTGTCACCTCTTTCTCCGACGTCACCGAACGCATGCAGACGGAGGAAACATTGAGAGATAGCCGTGAGTTGCTCTCGCTGTTTATGCGTCACTCCCCCATCTATGCCTACATCAAGGAAGTGACACCCACCGATAGCCGCGTAATTCAAGCCAGTGACAATTTTCAGCAGATGATCGGCTTATCGAGTTCGGATATGCAGGGCAAAACCATGTCAGAGCTGTTTCCGTCCGAATTCGCCGCCAAGATTACCGCCGAGGACTGGGCTGTCATTGCCAAGGGTGAAGTTCTAAAACTGGATGAAGATTTGAACGGCCGCAACTACACCACGATCAAGTACCCGATTGTGCAGAAAGGCAAAATCCTGCTGGCGGGTTACACCATCGACATCACTGAGCGCAAGCAGTTGGAAGCGGAGCAAAAGAAACTTGAGTCTCAAAACTGGCAACTTCAGAAGTCGGAAAGCTTGGGCCGCATGGCCGGGGCCATCGCTCACCACTTCAATAACCAACTCCAAGCGGTGATGATGAACGTGCAGTTGGCGATGTACGAACTTCCCAAGAATTTGGAATCGGTCGTGGATCTGACCGAAGCCATGCAGTCGGCCCGCAAGGCGGCGTCTGTCAGCAGCCTGATGTTAACCTATCTTGGGCAAGCCTCTGCCAAGCGTGAACCATTGGATCTTTGCGAAACTTGCCAGCGCCACATTCCCATGGTGCGTGCTGTCATGCCGCAAAGCGCGGTTTTGGAAACCGATCTGCCATCCCCCAGCCCTGTCATTGTTAACCCGACTTTCGATACTGGGCACTTATTTTGAGGCCAGACCTCAAAAACCCTCGATTTTTGAGGGGTTCCACCCCAAAGGTCTTCACTACACAGCCCCCCCTGGAAGTTCCATTTTTGCGGGGGTTATCAGTTTGGG
>CAIUEN010000378.1 GCA_903898185.1 uncultured Verrucomicrobiales bacterium | reverse complement strand
CATGTTATTCCCAACATGCTTATTATAAATCTGTTACGATTTTCCTGCAAGACGCCAAGCAAGCACATCGTTTTTTGCTAGTCAACCAACCAGTGTAAGAAAACGAGTAAGAAAAGATGAAAAACAAGCTAAACTGTTACGCTCATGGTGGCGCTGATGGCTCCAAAGCCCACGGACATTGCCTGCGACCCTTCTTGTGGAACGGCAGGCTTTCTTGTGGCCACAAATGAATACCTGCGCGGCCATCATCCAGAGATTTTCACCGATCCAGTTCTCAGGCAGCATTTCAATCACAAGCTCTTCAACGGATTTGATTTCGACAACACCATGTTGCGCATTGGCAGCATGAACATGCTCCTGCACGGCGTTGAGAATCCGAACATCCGCTACAAGGATTCGCTGGCGGAAGAGCATGCTGGCGACGAGGAACAATACACCCTGGTACTGGCCAATCCTCCCTTTGCCGGTTCCCTGGATTACGAGAACTGCGCCAAGGGATTGCAGCAGATGGTCAAAACCAAGAAGACAGAACTGCTCTTCCTGGCATTGTTCCTGCGTCTTTTGAAACCGGGTGGACGTGCTGCTGTGATTGTTCCTGATGGCGTATTGTTCGGTTCATCCAACGCGCACAAGGCTCTTCGAGAAATGCTGGTGGAGAAGCAGAAGCTCGATGCCATTATTTCGATGCCATCAGGTGTGTTCAGGCCGTATGCTGGGGTTTCGACCGCCATCCTGATCTTCACCAAGACCAATTCAGGGGGAACGGACAATGTGTGGTTTTACGACATGGATGCAGACGGGTATTCACTGGACGACAAACGCACACCCTTATTGCCAGAGGAAAAGCTGGGGCCAGATGCGAAATTGAGCGAGAAAGAACACGCCAAGAACAATCTGCCGGACATCCTTGAGCGTTGGAATCATCTCAAGAAAAAATCAACGAGGAAACACACCGATCAATCCTTCATGGTGCCCAAGGCTGATATCGCTGCGAATGGCTACGACCTGAGCATCAACCGTTACAAGGAAGTGGTGTATGCCGAGGTGAAGTATGATCCGCCCAGGAAGATTTTGAAGGAGTTGGCCGAGTTGGAACGAGAGATTGAGGCTGGAATGAAGGAGCTGGAGGAAATGTTGAGATGAAGCTTGGCGCTTTATGCAATGTGGTGCGTGGAAGTAGTCCGAGGCCGCAAGGGGATGCTCGTTTCTACGGTGGTCCAATTCCACGGCTCATGGTCGCCGACCTGACCCGTGATGGGAAGCATGTAAGACCGCAAATAGATTCTCTGACAATTGAGGGAGCAAGACTGAGTCGTCCGATGAAAGCAGGAGACGTGGTTATTGCCGTCAGCGGTAATCCAGGGCTTACTGCCATTTTGGTGAACGATGCCTGTATTCACGACGGATTTGTGGGGCTCAGAGATTTAGAAGCAACCAGACTCACCACGGACTTTCTGTATCGTTATTTGACTTTCATAAAAGATCAGAATCATGGATTGGCAGTGGGAGCAATTTTTAAAAATTTGACAACCGACCAGATAAAGGACATTGATGTTCCTCTTCCCCCTCTCTCCGAACAAAAGCGGATAGCAGCGATCTTGGACAAGGCGGATGAATTGAGGGAGAAACGCCGCCAAGCTCTCGCCAAACTCGACACCCTCACCCAGTCCTTATTTCTGGAGATGTTTGGGGATCCGATTCACAATGAGCGAAAGTGGGCACTAGATGAGTTGGGAGAAATGGCACGAGTTGAGAGAGGGAAATTTACCCCACGACCACGCGGTGATCCAAGCTTCTATGGTGGGCGCTTTCCTTTTATCCAAACAGGAGACATAAGCAACAGCGGAGGCCGACTCAGATTATGGAGTCAGACACTCAACGACAAAGGCGTCAAGGTTAGTCGAAGCTTTCCGCCAGGCACAGTTGCGCGTTGCCTCACGGGAAAATGTTACCCGGTAACGTTGAAATAGCAGGGTTCGTTGCCTCATATTAAATGTTACCCAACCGTTGTGTTGTTTACTATCAAATCATTCCTCTGTTGTATAGTCAATTTTTCGCTTTTTCT
>CAIUEN010000377.1 GCA_903898185.1 uncultured Verrucomicrobiales bacterium | reverse complement strand
TTAACATACGATTCATGTGCCTACCTGCTATAAGTCCGGGAATCAATGCCTCCTTTGGTCATCAATTCTTTGGAAAAATCCAGTTTCACAGCATCAAACGGATCCATGCGGATCGCGCCAAATGCATCCTTGGCCGCCTTGGCCGCCTCGGCCAGCTTTTCGCGTATTTCTGGCTTAACCGAACTGGAGGCCATCAGAATGTTGTCCGGGCACTTCGCCTCCGAAATTCCGGGAATCTCATACATCTGAAAATCCGGATACTTGTTCTTGTTGGCCTCCCACCAATGGTTCTTTACCAAGGCCGCTTTGGCTTTTCCGGCTTTCACCGCATTAACCGCTGCCTGGTGGTCCTTCACGCCGATTGACGCCTTGCCTGCCGTGGCTGCCTTGGCGCTCGACTCGCCCGAACTGGCCCCGGTGGCAAAGGAGATCTCCGCAGGATTATCGCGAAGAATGGCAGTCGGATCAGCGCCTTTGGGATAAATCATCAGCCCCATGTAAAACTCCTTGCCATCGATTTTCTGCACCAGCGGCACCACGAGGTTGCGGTCATTGAGCAGTGTCGCGGCAAATGATCCGGCATACACCAGGGCTTCTTTCCTTTCGCTCAACGCTTTGTAAATCTCTTGGTAGCTTATGGCTACTCGTGGCGTGATGGTGAGATGGCTTTCTCTTGTCAAAGCCTCGGTAATGATCTTGCACTTGGGGCCTTCCGAGCCGGGCACAAACCAGCAAATCATCTCCTGGGCCATGACAGAAGTCGCAAGCCACAATCCTGCGGCCAAAACTATTGCGTTCGAAGAAACGAGTTTCTTGGATGGCGTTTGCATTTGCATATGGCTCTTCATAAGTGTGTCAGTCACAGATTATGCATCGTCATAACCTCAAACTTCCGCAAAACAGTTGATGCTGACAACGATGCAGGCGAAAGTTCGGGATAGTGTTAGCCAAATGGAACCACTAATAAACACTAATGTGGAAAATTCTTTTTGTATGGTTTTTTCCTCAATTCCCTCATCTCAGCCCAGTTTGCCGAAATTCAGGGGATTGCGGGGGTGCGTGACTGGAAAACAAACAATTACAAAGTCACGTTATGCTTTGCCATATACAGTTCCAACTTGATGTCATTGCGGATGCCAAGCTTTTCCCTGATTCGCCCCGCATCAAACAGAATCATTGGTGACCGATAGAGCTGACAAAACTCTCTTTTGTCAGTTTTGTCGGTTCCACCCACATGCCTGTTTCCCCATCATAAATCGACATTGTCGGTCGATTCCTTCTGAATCAGACTTCGCCTCAACTGTTGAAGACTTTCTGCGCCCCAAATTGAAATCCGCAGTTTAACCTGAATTCGACAGTTGTACCCCTCAAGAACCGCCCTTCGACTTATGTTGCAAGCATTTGCATAAGAAATGCTTCTCACTGAAAAAATGCACGCCTGAGCAGTTGGAAATCAGCCCAAATGAGGCAGTTGCAAAACGAAGGATGTCCCAACTGCCGAATTTAGGTTCAACTGTTCATTCTTGATCAGATGATTGTTTCAGCAGAATCATTCGTGTTCCCTTTCTTTGTAAGCCTGTTGTTGTGGATGAAGAATGTCGTAAAGCATGTTGAGGAGAATATCGGCGGTATATGGCTTGGCGATCTGTTCAATTACACCATAGGTCTTAAATTCCGCTATTATGCCATCCGTAAGAGCTTCGGTGACACCGCTGGAAAGAATGATTCTGACTTCGGGGTTCATGCGATGCAGTGCCCGCGCAAGTTGAAGCCCGTCCAAGTTTGGCATCATGTAATCCGCCAGGACAATGCTGATGGTTGCGCGATTCTGGTCGTAGAGACTTTTCGCCTCAATCCCATTGGCCGCGCTCAGAACTCGGTAGCCGTGTCTGGTGAGGATCCTTCCAGTGATGTCGCGGATGTTTTCTTCATCATCCACAACAAGGAGGGTCTCGCCGTTTCCCCGTGGCAGATTGGGAGTTTTGGCGTGGACAACGGCTTCAGCCGCCTCAGGTGTGGCAGGGAGAAAGACTTCAAGAGTCGTGCCCTGACCGACTGTGCTGTTTACCTTGATAAAGCCTCCGTGAGTTTTGACAATTCCCAACACAGTGGCCAGTCCAAGGCCGGTGCCTTTCCCGATTTCCTTGGTGGTGAAGAACGGGTCGAAGATTTTGTCGATGTGCTCAGGCAAGATGCCGGTGCCGGTGTCGGAGACTCGGATGCAGACGTAAGGGCCAGCTTTGGATTCGGGGTTCCCCCTGGCAAAATCCTCGTCCAGAAGCCGGTTTTCCATTTCCACGCGCAAGGTGCCGCCTTGGGGCATGGCGTCGCGGGCATTAACGCAAAGGTTGAGCAGAATCTGGTGTATCTGGGTGGGATCGCCTTGCACAATCCACAGTTCCTGGATTCTTTGAAAGTCCACGGTTATGTTTCTCGGAAAGGTCTCGCGGATGATGTTGTCCATGTCTTTGACCAAATGCGCCAGTTGCATGTTTATCTTTTTGCCACTGCGGCCTCTGGCATAGGTGAGAAGTTGCTTGACGATTAGAGCCCCACGCTTCGCGGAGGATTCAACAAGGTTGAGCGTTTCGTTCAGGTCCGCAGGGTCCAGGGGATAACGAAGCAGAGGTAACGACAAGAGGATGGGCGAAAAAATGTTATTGAGGTCATGCGCAACGCCGCCAGCCAATGTGCCAATGGATTCCATGCGCTGGGCGCGCATGAACTTGGCTTCCATCTGTTTTTTCTCGGTGATGTCTGTTACCAAAACGAGGAAGAACTTGGGCATGTTGGGGGAGCTATTTACCAAGGAAACCCTTACATCGCCAGCAATCTGAGATCCAGTCTTGCTGACGAAGTCTAATTCGCCAAACCAATCGCCCTGTTCAAGCGTATGATGCTTGATTTCCTCTGCCATGCCATGCACGGCTGGGGAAACAAGTGTTTCCATGCTTCTGCACCCCAGAATTTCAGACGCCAGCCAGCCAAACATCTTTTCCGCGCCCCGGTTCCAGACTGTAATGACGTCGTTCATGGAGCACACATATATCGCGTCGCTGGTTTGGTTCAGCAGTTCGGCTTGTTCGCGAATTCTCTCTTCGGCCTGCTTGCGCTCCGTGATGTCGCTCATGACAAGGCGGCACACCGGTGAGCTATCAGCATCTTGCGCAGTGGTGGCGATAAGATGCGCCCAGAATACCGTGCCGTCCGGTTTGCCTATTCGCAGGTCGCATGCCTGCAAGTTTCCTGTTTCAAAGAGATGCTTGCTGAGCTGGTAGTAAATGTCCTGGTCTTCTGGGAGAATGAACTGAGACAGAAGCCGTTTGACTAACACCTCTTTGCCCCGGCCTAACAGTGTTGTAGATGTAAAATTGGCCTCCAAGATCAGCCCCATTTCACTGACGGTGAGGTAACCCACCGGGGCCAGATCATAGATGTCGAAATAGCGCGTCCGCGTGGCGTCCAGCTCTACCTGCTTGCGCCCCAACTCATCGTTCTGTATCTCCAGTTCGATCTGATGAACGCGCAGTTCGTGGATCGTCTGCCGCATTGCTTCGGGCGACAATGGCGCGAGCTGCTCCGGCGATTGAGCCTTGTCTTCCCTTGTGATTTCCTCGGCCCGTTGCCGCAGTTCGACCTGATCGCCGGGTCGGTTAACCTCATTTTTCATTTGAACTCCTTTCCTTCATCATTGGAAATTCCTTGTTGGATATTGGACATTCATCTCAATTCCTTCGGGTTTTTCATAACGCGAACAATCGTATCCCTGAGAGCCGCCCATTCATAAGGTTTACTCAAGAATGCCTGGGGCAATTCAGGATGGTCGCCAGCCATCGCTTGGGCCTCGCTGTAGCCGCTGGATAGAATTACGGCAATTCCGGGAGAAAGCTTGCGCAAGGCCGTCAATGTCTCCCAGCCATTCATGCGAGGCATGGTCAGGTCGCACAGGACGCAACCGATTTCGTCACGGTGCAACTTGAACACTTCCACAGCTTCAACTCCATCCTGCGCATCAAATACCGTAAAACCAGATCGCTTGAGCGCAATCGTAACACCTTTACGCAAAACCGGTTCATCATCGACCACCAGCACCGTGCCGCCCTCTGCCATTCGACGCGCTTGAAGCACTGGCGCTGGCTTGAGGGGAACAGCTTCAGCCGACAGCGGCAAGAAGACACGCAACACGCTTCCTCTGCTTGGTTGACTCTCCACCGTGACGCACCCTCCGTGCGCCCTCACAATTCCCAGAACCACAGCCAGACCCAAGCCGCGTCCGGTGAACTTGGTGGAGAAAAACGGGTCGAAGAGCTTATCAATATCCTCAGAGGCGATCCCGCAGCCTGCATCCGTCACTTCCAGGCACGCGCAGTCGGTGTCTTGCGACCGCCAGTCCACGGGAAATCGGTTTTCGACGGGAATCCCTGCTGCGCAAATCGTCTTGACGGCCACGCGAATGGATCCCTTGGGGGCACCCAGCGCCTAGCCCGTAGAAAACCGGCCCGTTTCCAGCCTCAGAAGATTCCCACTTTTTGGAACCAAAGTTGAACATTTCTTGAACTATTGTTAGGGAAAGCATTTCCGCGTGGGAACGCCGGTCTGTGCATCGTAATTACCCCTCA
>CAIUEN010000376.1 GCA_903898185.1 uncultured Verrucomicrobiales bacterium | reverse complement strand
GAGTTAGGGAGTTGGAACTTTAATAAGTACCAGCGAATCGGCGCAAAATGGTCAAAATGCGGGTACTTTTTAATCTTCCAACTCCCTTAAACTTGCGAGTGTTCCCCCCGTTCTTACCGGTTTTAGTGAGTTCTGAGGATTGTGTCACTGACTGGTTTGTTATCACTGACTGCACCGTTTTACTTTCCGACTTGGCATTCTCACTCTACGGTTCGCGCACTTTTATCAGGGTTCCTTTCCTGTCACGCCCCCCCTGAGTCATTGTATGCTATTTTTTCCTGCGGGCGAGGATTTCGCGGGCGCGAGCAAGCGCGGATTCCATGTCTTCGCACATGTTTTCGCGACCGATTGAGTCAATCATTCCGGCACGTTCCATCATGATCAGCGGCTGGGTGTGCGGACCGCTCAGGATCAGGTGGCGTCCGCGGGCGCGCAGCTTGTGATGCATGTTCTCCAGCGCATTCAGACCGGTTGCATCCATGGCCAGGACTTTTCGCATGTGGAGAATGAGCACTTCGGGCTCCTGCTGCACCCGCTTGAGCGCTGTTTCGAGCTTGTCCGCCGCGCCGAAAAAGAACGCGCCAAAAATCCGATAAACCAGGACTTCCTTGGGAATTACCCTGCCCACCAGCGAATGGCGCGGGGTGTCTTCCTCGCTGCGCTCATCGACCGCCGTGATTTGAGTGGTTTCGGAAATGCGTTTGATGAAGAGCACCGCAGCCATGACCATCCCGACTTCCACCGCCACAACAAGGTCAATGAGAACGGTCAGCCCGAACGCCGCCAAGAAAACCGATGCATCGCTCTTGGGCCAGCGGCGCAGTTCTGTCATCAGCCGCCATTCGCCCATATTGACAGCCACCATGACCAGCACCGCGCTCAGGGTGGCGAGCGGAATATGCGCCGCCAGCGGGGCGGCGAGCAGGATGATTCCGAGCAACGTGAAGGCATGCACAATCCCGGCAACGGGCGAGCGCCCGCCGTTCTTGACGTTTGTGGCCGTGCGCGCGATGGCGCCGGTGGCCGGAATTCCTCCGAAAAATGCCGATCCGATGTTGGCCAATCCTTGGGCGACCAGTTCGGTATTTGAATCGTGACGGTCGTCAATCATGCCGTCTGCCACGACGGCGCAGAGCAGTGACTCGATGGCAGCCAGCACCGCGATGGTCAATGCCGGGCGGAAGAGCGCTTGAACATCGTGGAAGGACACATGGGTCGGAAATTGAAAGGGTGGCAATCCGCGCGGAATCCCGCCGAAGCGGCTGCCAATCGTTGGTATGTTCCAGCTTTGTTCAAGTCCGAAGATCATTACCACCGCCGTGCCAACAACCAGCGCGATGACCGAACCGGGAACGCGGCGCGCCAGTCTGGAGGGCCAAAACACAATGAGGGCCAACGAACTGGCCGCCAGCAATAAATTGTGCCAATCCATCGCCTGAAAACCCTTCGCATGGAAGATTTCAACCACAGCCTGGATTTTGTCCACGAAATCGCCGGGCATTTTTTCGATTTGAAGACCGAGGAAATCCTTGAATTGCGTGCTGAAAATGAGAACCGCGATGCCACACGTAAAGCCGGTCGTCACAGGGTGCGGGATATACTTGATCATCGTCCCCATGCGCGTGAATCCCATGATCATCAAGATAATCCCGGCCATGAACGTGCAAATAATCAGGTTGCTCATCCCATACTGCGTGACGACTCCCAAAACGATGGAGATAAACGCTCCCGTCGGCCCCCCGATCTGGACGCGCGAGCCGCCAAGCGCGGAGATGATGAACCCGGCCACGATGGCGGTGTAAATTCCCGCCTTGGGATCTACCCCAGAGGCGATGCCGAAGGCCATGGCCAGAGGCAACGCAACGATTCCCACCGTAATCCCAGCAATCAAATCCCGGACAAAATCCTTACGCGAATAGTCTTTCAGCGCATCGATCACCCGGGGACGAAACGGAATATCAACTAACATACAAGCCTATATCAAAGGCAAGCCGCCAAAACAGCGAGAAAAAAATGATCAGGCTGAAGGCTCAGGACTCCTGATCTCGTCCCCCTATTTCTGGCAGATATGGAAAACGCTCGACACCATGCGGTGAATACGGTCATTGAATATCAACGCATTACGTGAGGCAATTGAGGAAAATGCTATCAAAATGGGTTCAGCCATTTGTAACAGTTTAGCTTGGTTTCAATTTTTATTACTCGTTTTTTTGAACTGTTTGGTTGACGCAAAAGAAACGAAGTGCTTCCTTAGTT
>CAIUEN010000375.1 GCA_903898185.1 uncultured Verrucomicrobiales bacterium | reverse complement strand
CTTTAAAAGACCGATCACCAAGCTCCTGTTTTCGGGCTCTGCCAGTATTCGTTTGATGGACGATGTTGATTGCATCGCCCAAGGAATACAGAATCGCGAGGCTTTTGTCCCGCTTTTTCATATGGGGCAAGCGCAGGCCTACCCCGCTCTTCACGAAGTTGGTTGCCACGTTCCAATGCCCCACGATCCTGAGTGAATTGACGCAGAATGGACTCAAGCTGTCGGGCCTCTGCATCTAAGCGGTCAAGCTCCTCGCAGATTCGTGCCAACTCCCGAATTTCTAAGGTTGATTCGGATAGTTTGCCTCGCACTTGAGCGCTCAAATCTGCGCGGTCCACTATGAATGCCGATTTGGCCATGTCTTCCGGTGGTGGACGAAAAAGTGCCAAGAGGGCAGCGTCCAATCGCTCAGTGTAGAACTTCAACCGTTCAGGATCTAAAACGAAATCATCTGGCGGAGCATCAAAAACGTCCCTGCGGATTAGCGGTATCTTTGGTTCAACACTATTACGCGCGTTCTCCCAGTTGCGAAAGTGATCTTCGGCCTGAAGTGCTTGATGCAACTCTTCGCGAAAATGTCCTAACAATGCTAAGGGCATTGCCGAATCCCAAGCTTTTTCAAGGGCAGCTTCCAACAGTTTCAACGCCGTGCTGACTTCGCATCGGCGCTGTTGGGCTCGCTCAAGCTCCTTTGGATCAAGAGCCCCAGCCGATTTGAGATGATCTTCAACGTCGAGGAGCTGGCTTTCGACATCTCGCAACTCGTTCGTAAGCGTCGTCTGCTCATCACCATAACTTCGAGCGTATCCCTGCGATTTTTGGATATCGGCGGTAATATCCATGAGCCGACGCTCTGTCTCACTCGTGTTGGAATTGTAAATTTTTGGAATCTTCTGCTGATAGAGCGTGCGAAGATCGTCCTCAAGGTCGGTATAACTCTGAAGTCCAAGAATTCTGCTAATCCCTTCCACAATTTCTCGCTGTCCCAAATCCAAATTCTGTCCACGCTCTGCGTCAAAAAAGAAAAAACTCGCTAAATGCCTCGGAAGAAATGCATCACGGAGTCGCTGAAGTGTTTGTTCCACATCGATCGGGGGGGCATCATCACGTTCGGCAGTGGAAGAAAAAATCGGCGTTGAATTCGGTCGATGGCGAATCGCTCGATTAAACTTAATTCGTCGTTCACCTCCGCCATCTTCATTTCTCAGCGATAGAGCAACACAAAGACGACTCGTGTCGCGGCCTTCAGCTTGAGCGCGGCGATTAAGCGATTTTTCAAAAATAAACCTTGTGGCTTCAGAACCGGCCTCCACACGATTGAGATCAGCCTTTCCACTCTGTCCAATGGCGGCAAGGTAGAGTGCGCGCATCAAGTGGGTTTTCCCCGCGCCATTCTTTCCGCCGATCAATATCGCTGTACGGTTTTTTGTTTCCGTGAAATCGAAGGAATGCTCACCGTAAAATGGACCAAAATCCTCGATGGTCAGAGAATCAATATAGACGTTTGGCATGATCAGAGTGGTTTGCTGGAAGATTCAGCGAGGCTCTGCTGTGCGAGATCGTCGCGGAGAATGTTCAACATATCGTCCTGCAAACCCCGTGGTCGCTCGTATTCGCTGTATTCCTCAACCTTTGCGAGCAAACGTCGTAAAGTTTCAACGGAAATTTGTTTTTCTTGCGCGACTTGCTCCTGTAAGTCGCGCAGTCGATTGACTTCCTTCAGATTGGTCATAACCAGTCCTTTTTGTTTGTTGACGATCCGAGCAACACCGCGTCCGTCATCGGGATCGCGGGCGGCTTTCCAAAACTTTTGGATCAAGAGAAGTTCTTCGTCACTGATCAGAGTGAGGTTAGTTTCTTCTTGCAGTTTGAGCAACCGTTTTAAGAGTTCTCGACGAGCTTCGATTTTGAGAGGACCAGGGCCATCGTTGCCGTTCATACGCCGCATGTCGCGATGGCCGTTTGACGGCTCACGGAATTCAAGCAGGGTTTCCCGGAAGCTCAGAAGGTGTTCCATGCGTTCGTCACCAGTGGCTAATAGTCCTTCGCTCGCCTTATCGCGTTCAACGACGGTACAAGTCCAGCAACCGAACCGCGAATTGCCACAACTGGGAGTGCTCGTGTCGATGTGAATGGGGCATTCGCCACCGCCACCGGCATTGGCATAAAGTTTGTAAAGAGCGCGATTATCCCCACCCCATGGGTTGGGATATTGCAAGAGCCATGCCCAGACCTCCTCGGTGCTCAGGTGTTCAATCGGATTGGAAACCCAAACGCGAGGCAAATCGGCATGCCGAGTGAGCCCATTTCGGCTTTCTCGACCCGCCAGAGTCTGGGCGCGGGAAGCACTTTCAGCGCGTCGGGCACCAAGGTGTAAAATCGCCTCGCTCCAACGTCCTAAACGTGTCTCAACGAAACGGTTCACCGGATCAATCTTAAGCCGCTGAGTACACCAGCGAAATGTGCGGTTTGGTGGTGGATAACCGCGGCCGATGATATTCGCCCAAAAGCTTTGTTCAGCCGGCGGCCGGAGCAGATGTACCTCAATTTTGAGATCATTTTCAATAGAGCATTTTCGCATGCGAGCAAGTGTCGATTCGATGGCTTCGACAATGGCAGGAATTTCAACTCGCGTATCTGTACAAACGAAGTGAACCTCCTTGTTTCGTTGCTCCTTCGGAACAGAAAGCACGGTCTCGAACACCATCGCAGCAACCATTGTACTGTCTTTACCCCCGCTAAACCCGACGAGCCAAGGGCGTTCGTCTTTCAGGTAAAGCTCGCGTAAATTATCTTTTATCTCCTGGAATTTATTTTCGGACATTATCTTGAAATTGGTGACTGTTTGGAAATTTCCAGAGGCTGAAAATCCTTAAAACATGGCAATGATCAACTCTCTGCCCACAGCCTTGCTGCTGAACACGCCATTCTCTTCCCGTTGAAAGTTGAAGTGGTGTGTCCGGCATTGTAATTCTTGCTAATAAATTGCGACATAGGAACACTCCGAACAGCTTCGGGCTAATCTAAACACCTATAACCCGACAAGATCAATTGTTTTCCGAAGCGGGCGCGGGGCTAAACCACGCGCACTCGGTCTGTTTTTCTTGGACCGCCGCGCTCACGATCCGGCATCGAGACTTTAATGCCTTCCTTGAGCAGTAAATACACTTCGCGATTTGCCTGTTCGAGCAGCATCGCCGAACGGTCGCGAGTCAATTCATCAATGGCAGCAGTGATGGCCTCTGGAGGTACGCCCGGGTTCAAGCGCTCCATCGCGGCTCGCAACCGGGGTGCCAGCACCACCTCGCCCTTGGTTTCACGCCCCAGCGTGCCACCCAGGCCGAACGCCTCATCCATCGCCGACACCGTCGCCAGCCAAGCTCTGCGAACAACCCGATGGCGGGCTGCTCGACAAGTTGGTCTTCGGTGTAGGGGTGGGACACCTGGTTTATTCTCCAAGAAGAAGTTTTCCTATAGTTGCAAGGTCTTGGGCAATCCGTTTTTGTTCCTCCGCGCTATTGGAAGAAAACGCCGACGCGCGTATTGGGCCATCTTGCCTGGGATCGGAAAAATCGTTGCGCAAAGCAGCCATTGCGGAGGCGTGACCCGTATTACCGGTTTCTCCTTCAGCACGAAATGCCGCTATGGCCGCTTGCGGTCCATCCACGAACCCGGTTACAGCCAGCAAAATATCGTAGGCGTCTTTGGGATGCCGTCTTCCGGTTGGACCACCGAACGCGTTTAGTTTAAGAACAAGCATTGGCCCAATGTCTGCCACAGCCACCTGGCATTTCTGTTCCGCTCCATACAAATCACGCCCTTTCACAGGTATCATGCGACGACATTCTAGCGCCCGGTTCAGGCCCAAAACAACCCCAGCCTGAACATCATCCACAACCCGCGTGCCCGTCACAGAAGGCGGGTCTTCAGTCAAAAAATCCAGATAGAGATTCATATTGCCAAACTTGCGAACCAACCGTTGATTTTCCGTCTTGAAAGACAACCCTTCCAAATCCGATTTGATGGTTCCATAATGACCGCCGAAAGTTCCCAAGGCGATCCCAAAATCGACATCCATCGTGACAGCCCGCGGCTGACTCAAGATTGATATAGGAGCGAAGGGGCATTGATCTCAGGAGTAAGAACTTTGAGTTGGGCGGCCCAAGGACGGCGGTTGGGTGTCATCGGATGGCGAGGCAGGGGCGTTTTTTGCCTGTGCAGGCAAAAGGGTGCCCAGCCCCGTGATGGCGGAGCGCGCTAGACCGATGGTGACCAGAGGTAGCAACCCGGATTCACCAGTCACCTCCCATGGGTTGACGCAAGAGCCTCAAGAGCGATCAAGAGCGAACTGGGCGAGTGAGTTTGGTGCCCTCTCCAGACAGGATAAGTTTTGTCACGTTTTGGGTGGCTTGGCTCTTGTACCCAGCGGTAAAGTTTGGGTGGTCAACGCGCCTTGATGTGACGAGCTGGAGCGCTCCAACCCAAGCACGCAAGCCACTGGCCGCGAAAAGTAACCTTGTAACGCAAGCGCTCTCCGACCAAGGTCGCATTCTTGAGATAATGATGTATTGAAGTTGCCATAGCCCTCGTTACGTCCTATCATTCTTGTAGATGAGGAAGATTGTTCGCTTTGTCATCGCTGTTGTTGCGGTGTTGTTGTGGAGCGCCAGTTCGTTGTGCGCAATGGATACGCTTATCTGGTGCGCCAGGGAGAACAGCGTCGATGCCGAAATCAACAACTGGCCGCTGCAGCGGGTATTGGGAAAGATCGCCAAAGCCACCGGATGGCAGGTGTTCGTCGAACCGGGCGCTTCGGCCACCATTTCCGCAAAATTTAAGAAGCTTTCCACGGACGACGCCCTTCGCAGATTGCTCGGCAGTATCAGCTTTGCAATTGCCCGATCCAATGGGGTTGCAAGGCTTGTTGTTTATGAAACCGACGCGCAAGCGGCAACGCAGCTTGTTGTGGCTGAAAAGAAAACCAATCCCAAAGACTACCTTATTGGCAACGAATTAATCGTCCGGCTCAAGAAGAACTCTAAAGTGACCATAGAGGAGTTGGCAAAACTGACTAGAGCCAAGATATTGGCCCGGGACGACGCCCATGGGATCTATCGCCTGCAGTTTGCCGATGAAAAGGCGGCGGCAGCGGCAAGGAAACTGTTGGAAAACAACGAGGACATGGCTTGGGTCGATTCCAATTACTCCGTTGACCGCCCAACTCCGATGCAGATGGTTCAAACCGCAGCGGGTGCTGAGTTTGCAATCAATCCCAAGACATCTGATTGCACAACTATCGGCCTGATCGACACCGTCGTTCAGCCGCAGCCAGGCCTTGAGAAATACATGCTGCCTCCCATCAGCGTTGTCGGTGATGTGACGGCAACCGGTGACATTCCGACGCACGGAACGGGGATGTTCGAGACGATGTTGAATTCAATGGGTAACTCGCCTGCGAAAATTCTGTCGGTGGTGATTTACCCTGGTGACGCGAGCGCGGCAAACGGCACTTCAGAAGCCACCACCACGTATGAAGTGGCCCAGGCAATCCTCAAGGCGGTGAATGCTGGCGCTAACCCGATCAACCTGAGCCTTGGCGGCACCGGCAATAGCCCATTTCTTGGACAGCTTATCGCTGACGCGACAAAAAAAGGGATTGTATTCATTGCCGCTGCGGGTAACGAACCGGGCAAGGCACTCACCTTCCCTGCCGCCTATCCAGGGGTCGTGGCCGTAACCGCTTCCGGGATGGACGGCAAACTCGCGTCCTATGCCAACTCGGGTGATTTTGTCCAAGCCATGGCGTCGGGTTATTCCGTTGTGGTTGTCAACGGTCAGGCATGGGAAATGCAGGGCACGTCCGTGGCAACCGCCCGTGTCACCGGCACTCTCGCCGCCAAAGCTACTCAAGATTGCACATCCCCCGCCAAATGGACAAGCCAAGTGGTAGCGGCTTTGCCGGTCAAACAGTAACAAACTTGGTAACTGTTCAGAGGGATCACCTAGCCTGGAGGGGATTCCAGAGATTCAGGTCTCTGTCCGGATCAAACGTGTCAATGAATTTCTGCCGCGCCACATGGCCGTCCACATAAGAATAATTGGCCCGCTGCAGGTGGCGTTCGGGCTTCAAACAGTCATTGAGTGTGGCGTCGGAAACTAATTCCCATTCCTCCGGCATGACGTGATCCGACTTGGCGGTGCCGTCAATTTCGCAGAAACAGATCGTGCTCGACGGCTTGGGAATGCTTGAAATCCGGTGGCTGGCTGCAATCACCACAGGGGGTTCCAGCTCGAAATAGACGTTGATGCCGTAGCTGATTTGTGGATGAAACCAAGGACCAGTTCACTGCGGTGGCTGTCCAGCTCAGAACAACGCCATTGGTAGCGCCGGGGTTGATGGTCAGCGCAGGCCGACCATCAGGCACGTCTGTCCAACGAAGAAGGAACGGCCCTGAACTGGAATTGGGAACTTCTTTGCCGGTGTCTGTGTTGACGACATAAACTTCAACTGTGGCGGAATAGAAATTTGTTTTTCCCGGCAGAGCTGGCACGGCGGTAACGCCAATGTGCCACATTACCAAGTTCCAGCAAACAGCGTGGCTCGTTCCGTCCGTGCCCAGAATTGGATTCCATGTCAAAGCGCCAACGAAATCGTTATAGTCGTAAAATGACAGTTCCGGCGAACTGCCCAGGTTGCGAATCCACAAGGCGCGATTCCATGGCAGGTAATCTGTCATGACATCCATGTCGAATCCGTAACGACGGCTGAAGGCCAGTCCCTGCCGACTGGGATCAAGATACTTGAACCAAGGATCGGCGGGATCGAAGCTGTCGTTCGGATTGCTGACCAGCAACGGAGTGAGTTGCGCTATGATGCCGATGGCTGACAAATCCACTGTCACACTATCGGTGTCGGCATGATAATAAACTTTCGGCATCAACATGCTGCCCTGACGCGGGATAAGACCCAGCACAGCGGCATCAACCGATAAGGCAAGAGCCACCACCGCCATGAATCCGCAGATGAGTTTCATGGATTCAGTTGCAGTCGGAAGAACTTCACAGCGCGCGACGGCTCAATAATTACCGTTGCGTTGCCATTTGATAATGCTGGTTTGTTGGTGATGGCAACCCAGTGGGTTTGCGACAACGAATCCACAGACATAAGCGTGAGATTCGTTATCGTCGGCTTCCAATAAACGACGATCTGCGAATTGGTCCACGCGATGCCGGATGTCGGCACAACCACCACCGTCGGCCCCTGCCAGCGCCAGGTCGTGGTGGTATCGCCGTAACCCGCCACAGGGTTTCCGTCCGCGTCGCCGATGTAGAGATGATACGTTGCCGTGAAGAGTTGGCGGCTTGAGACGATTTGTTTCAACTCGACTGCGTAAGCATTGTGATCCATGAAGCCGTCCCAGCGCCATTTGGCCGGACTGCCGTCTGTCCCGAAAATCGGCGTATAAGGCGAGCCCGGATCGCCCGTTACGTCTTCGTTGATGAAATACGTTTTCAACGGAAGTTCCAGTCGATTTTAGCCCTAATATTGTCATAACACACTGATGTAAAATGAGTTAACAGGTGTAACGCTTTTACCTAATTGTAGGCACGT
>CAIUEN010000374.1 GCA_903898185.1 uncultured Verrucomicrobiales bacterium | reverse complement strand
TGGTCAGTTTATCAGGGTGACGATAAGGGAAATCCAGCGGGCCGGGTTTATGAAGTCAAGGACTACATGCGCGCTCAAAGACTTGCCGAAAACATGTCCCATGACCGGGAACTGGAACTCTTTAACGAATCGGCGGAGATGGCGGCATAAGCAAGTTCCAGGAGCTGTTTCCAGCGACGTAAAAGCCGCTGGAAACGCTTCCCAAAACACACCAATCAACAAAAATAAACATGAAAACAAGTTTCATCGTCTCAATTCTCATTGTCGCCGCCACAATCTATCTGACCGGTTGCACCAACAATGAAGCCAAGGCACAGACGTTGCTTATTGAAGCTATTTCCTACAGTGAAGGCACCCCACCGGAGGCGGGCCAACAAAAGGCACTGAAACTGGCCGAAACTAAGGGGTTCAAGCCGGGCACCGATGGCTCGGGACTGACGGTTCAAGAAGTTGTAATGGTTGGTAGTCGGTTGGTCGTTGACCAAATTCTTACGAAATACCCCAGCACTCAGGCGGCAATCAAAGCGGCAGAAATGAGAATTCAGATCAATCAACGACTTCAAGCAATCGCAAATGATCGAGCGCATAGCCAATTCAATTATAATTGACACATGTCTTTCTCAAACCGGTAACTTTCCGTTACCGCGTGGAAGAAAATCCATTAGAAAATCTTTACCACAGCAAGGCATATCAAATACGGGTCGTTATTTTTTGCCTGACGCTTTGGATTGCGTCAGGACTCAGTCGAAACAATCCGGAATCATTCGATCTGAACACCCCAGATGATCTGATGATTTGGGGTTTTGTTGCAGGGAATTGACTATGTCCTCCAATGGCCAGCCCGCTCGCGGGCTGGCCTTTTGCAACATTTAATGATCACCCAGAATTCACTATTTATTTACCATGAAACAGATTTTCAGAAGGATGCTGTTGCTTTCAGCGCTATTTGCACTGGGTCTGGCTTTGGGCAGAATTATAGGCAACGGCTTGGTTACCGTATTGGACGCCATTCGGCGACGACGCTGAGAATTGAACCTATGAAAAGGATCACCATCTGGAATTGTTTGTCTCGATTCCTCTTCTCAATTTCTGCGATGTCGAGCGAGCGTTGCAGTTTGGAAAGGAACATTGTGATTACTGTAGATGTTTGCGGGTTGGCAATGAGGTTGCATGGGAGGGCAGATTCGGATTCTATGCATCACGCATTTTATCGTGAACAAGAACGCACTGATCGCAAAGATAATCGAACAACTCACCGCCGAGTTGGAACTTTTTGCCAAAGCGGCCCGAGCCTCGCACGCCGAAGCCACACATGAGCAAAGCAAAGCCGAAAGCAAATATGACACACGCGGACTGGAAGCTTCTTATCTGGCGCGTGGCCAATCCCGTCAATTGGCGGAAACCGAACAAGCGATCAAGCAATTTGAAATGCTGGCTTTGCTAGAGTTTGGTCCAAATGTACCGATCCAATTGAGCGCATTAGTGGAATTGGAAGGATCAGGTGAACGGGCCTTTTATTTTATGGGCCCGCGAGCGGGCGGGACAGAAATCACGCACGAGGAGAAGGAAATACTGGTGATCACCCCGCAGTCTCCGTTGGGTGTGCAGCTTATGGGCAGAAAACAGGGAGATCGTCTGAGAATGGAGATCGGCGGATTGATGAATGAATATCGAGTTGCGTCGGTTCTGTGAAGAGCGCGAAGTTATCCAACTGCTCACGAGCTCTGAATGCTCCGCATTGGAATCATAGGTCGCGTTGAGAAAGTGATTACTGGTTTGTTATTGCAAAGTTTCAACCTGTGGGGCAGATAGACGGGCATGGCTACAACCAAAACCACTAAAATCACCAAACCCGCCGAACCTGCAACGAAGGCCCCCAGCGCCGGATTCATGAAACCGGTGCAACCGGATGACGTGTTGGCAAAGGTCGTAGGGGACAAACCCCTGCCACGAACAGAGCTGACCAAGAAGCTATGGGCCTACATTCGTAAGGCTGGCCTGCAGGACGCGAAGAAGAAAACCCTCATCAATGCTGATGAGAATCTGAAAGCTGTCTTCAATGGCAAAAAGCAAGTCAGCATGTTCGAGATGACCAAGCTAGTTTCTGGGCATTTGAAGAAGTAGGCGGGCGGACGGGAACAACTTGAAACGGGCGGCGCTGGCAAGAAGCTAGCGCCTGTGGACTGATCCAAACAGACCGCCTCTGAACCCACGCCCGTTTGATCATCGGCCATTGCCGTGATATTCAGGTTCAAGCTGAGATTGATGGATCAGTACAACTGAAACTGCGATGTTGGGCTTGGCTTTGGTGCTTGCTGGATTTGTTTCATGGTGGCTTTTTGGCAAACGGTATTTTTCATCGGAAGAGATTCAACGACGACGAGAACTGAGCAATCAACAGATGATTTCACTTCGCCAAGGTTCGCGAATCAAGTTTGCAAGTTAGTTGCCAAAAACACCACGTTGATCCACAGACGCCTTGTTCGCTCTTCGGCAATCATACTGATCCAGCCAGCACATCTTGATGTAACAGCCCTGCGTGAGTTGTTTTAGGTCATTTTTGGAGAAAATTCCTTAGATTTTTAAAAATATG
>CAIUEN010000373.1 GCA_903898185.1 uncultured Verrucomicrobiales bacterium | reverse complement strand
GGAATCGCGCGGCCATGCCCTCAAGGCCGTTGTGTTTGATTTCATTCTTGAGTCTAGAAGATGTTCTGTTGGATTGTCAACACGCAACAAAGCTGACACAACCGGCGAAAAACTGCAGGATTTATTTTAACAAAGTCAAATTAAACTAAACGCGTTCGGTGGTCCAACCGGAAGACGGCATCCCAAAGACGCCTACGATATTTTGCTGGCTGTAACCCGGTTCGTGGACGGGCCACAAGCGGCCATAGCGGCATTTCGTGCTGAAGGAGAAACCGGTAACACGGGGCATGCCTCCGCAATGGCTGCTTTGCGCAACGATTTTTCCGATCCCAAGCAAGATGGCCCAAAACGTGACAAAACTTATCCCGTGTGGAGAGGTCGCCAAACTCACTCGCTCAGTTCGCTCTTGAGGCTCTTGCGTCAACCCATGGGAGGTGACGGGTGAATCCGGGTTGCCACCCCTGGCCACCATCGGCACTAGCGCGCTCCGCCATCACGGGGCTGGGCACCCTTTTGCCTGCACAGGCAAAAAACGCCCCCCGCCTCGCCATCCGATGACACCAACCGCCGTCATTGGGCCGCCCAACTCAAAGTTCTTACTCCTGAGATCAATACTCCTTCGCTCCTATATCAACCTTGAATCAGCCGTGTGGGAAACCTGCCGCTGAAATATTTTTGTTCCACATTGCGAAGAATTCGGTCTAATTTCCCGCATGCTACACAAGATGTTGGAAGAGCGTTTGCAGCAGGCGGTGGCTTCGGTTCTACCAGGAGCTGATGTTCGCTCTGTTTTGGTTCGGCCCTGTCCGGATGCCAAATTTGGCGATTACCAGTCCAACGCATTGATGGCGCTGGCCAAAGAGCGGAAGATGAATCCGCGCCAGCTCGCCATCGACGTGGTTGCCAAACTGGAAGTGGGCGATATCTGCGAGAAGACGGAAATTGCCGGCGCTGGGTTCTTGAATTTTCGTATCAAACCCTCCGCCATCGCGGGCGTGTTGCAGGGCGCTCTTCGCGGCGAGCATCTGTTCTTTCAAAAGACAGATCACCCGCGGGACATCATCATTGATTTCAGTTCTCCCAATGTCGCCAAGCCAATGCATGTTGGGCATATTCGTTCGACGATCTTGGGTGATTCTCTGGCCCGGGTGCTGCGGTTGCTCGGACACCGGGTGATCACGGACAACCACATTGGCGACTGGGGAACGCAATTTGGCATGTTGATCTTTGGATGGAAAATCGAGCGGTTCTTTGTGAACGATCCCGCGCTATTGCCTGACCCGATTGCCGAACTTGAGCGCGTCTATAAGATGGTCAGCCAGGCGTGTGATGGCAAGGAGGAGTCCATGACCCAATTGCGCCAGAAGTTTTCGTATGAGCCCGGTCTTGACCTGTCCTCAATTCAGCCGGAGGAAGTGCGCTCGCGAGCCCGCGCCGAATTGGTCAAACTTCAGGCTGGCGACTCGCAAAACCTCGATATCTGGAACCGCTTGCAGGCCATCTCCAAGACGCAATTTGATCGTGTCTATTCGCGCTTGGGAGTTCGCTTTGACTATGTGTTGGGTGAAGGTTTCTACAATCCGTGGCTCAAAGAGGTAGTTGCCGAATTGCGAGATCGCGGCATTGCGGTTGAGAGTGAGGGAGCCATTGTCGTCTCCTCCGATGGTTCGGTTCCGCAGCAACAGGACCCTTTCCTTACGCAAAAAGAGGGCAAATGGGTATCCAATCCGGCGCTGGTTCAAAAGAGCGATGGCGGTTTCAATTACGCCACGACGGATCTTGCGACGCTTCAGTTCCGCTGGCGCGGCGGTCACTGGGGTGGCGAGCCCGATGAAATTGTTTACGTGACAGATGCCCGCCAGCAGCTCCATTTCCGGCAGGTTTTTGCCGCATTCTGCCGCTGGCATCCCGAGGCCAAGGCCCGGCTCGCGCATGTCTGGTTTGGGTCGATTCTTGGCGAAGACGGACGTCCTCTGAAGACGCGATCTGGCGAGACTGTCAAGTTGGAAGATCTCCTGGATGAAGCCGAAGAACGCGCCTTTGAAATGGTAACGCGCAAGATAGGGGAAAAGGAACAGACGATGTCCGAAGAACAGCGGCGTGATATTGCCCGTATTGTGGGCTTGGGCGCGATCAAGTATGCCGATCTTTCCCAAAACCGGCAGACCGATTACCTGTTCAGTTGGGAAAAAATGCTTTCGATGCAAGGCAACACCGCCCCGTATCTTCAGTACGCTTACACCCGTGTGCGCAGCATCTTTCGCAAAGGCAATGTGGAAGGTGGTTTGGGACAAACCGGGGATTCGCTGTCGTTGGAAGCTTCCGAGGAAATCGCGCTCGCAAAGCAATTGCTCAATTTCGGCATCGTGCTCGAGGCGGTGGCCGACGATTATCGTCCCAATTTCCTTTGCGCCTACTTATACGACCTTTCCGGGCACTTTGCGCGATTTTACGAAAGCTGCCCCGTGCTCAAATCCGAGGGCGCGCACCGGGTCAGCCGCTTGGCGCTCTGCGATTTGACCGCCCGCGTCATCAAGCAGGGGCTTGACGCGCTGGGCATCGATACAACCGAGCAGATGTAATCCTGAGTATGAGCTGGTTTCATTGGGCTTTATTATCCGCATTATTTGCCGGGCTGACCGCGATTCTGGCAAAAATTGGCATAACCGGCGTTGATTCCAATCTCGCCACCGCCGTGCGCACGACTGTCGTGCTTGCCTTCACTCGATTCAAAAAACTTGTTGGCCGAAATCTCCTGTTTTATGTAAGCTTTCGTTTTGAATGAACAAGCCGACTCGAATACTGGTGGTGGATGACACCCTGGCCGTCCTTCAAATCTTTTCGCGGATTTTGCGAAGCAGAGGATATGAAGTGCTGGAGGCATCGACAGGCGCGGAGGGACTGAAGTTGGCCCGTCAGATGCGCCCTGATTTGGTGGTGCTGGATGTGATCATGCCGGACATCAGCGGGATTGAAGTTTGCCGTAGCATCAAGACAGACCCTGAATTGGTTGATGTTTTTGTGATTCTGGCCTCGGGAGAGGCTCTAAGCGTGCCGGAAAAAGTCGGCGGCCTGGCGACAGGCGCGGATGATTATGTTGCTAAGCCGGTGGTTGTGGATGAATTCCTGGCGCGGGTGCGGACCCTTCTGCGGCTGCGCGACACCACAGCGGCTCTGCGGGCCAGCGAGCAGCATTATAAGCGATTGGTCGAAGTCTTGCCCGACGCGGTGTGTCTCTTGGACCTTGATGGCCGCGTGGTCACCAGCAATCATCGCGCTGACGAAATGATCGGGAGCCACAGCCCTGCCCAAATGGTGGGACGACAACTTGCCGAAATCGTTCATCCAAGCGATTTGGAACGGTTTATGGCCGGGATGAATGAGACCCTGCAAACCGGTTTGACACGCAACTCCGAATACACCGCCGTCAAGAAGGACGGAAGTTCTTTTTCGATTGAATTGAGCGCCGTTCTTTCGAGCAAACCCGATGGAAAGCCCGCGGGCATCGTCACTGTGTGGAGGGATGTTACCGAACACAAACGCTCTGTGGGAAGAATACGAGAATTGTTGCATATTCTCAACCAAGCGCATGATGCGATCTCAATCTGGGATTTGGACGGGAAAATTCAATATTTTAACAAAGGCGCTGAACGACTTTTTGGATGGACGGTCGATGAGGTTCGAAATCGGCGCTCAGTCGATTTGTTTACTCGCAACCCATCCCAATGGGCTTACGGCCAGGAGCAACTCCTCCAGGCTGGCGAATGGAACGGTGAGTTGACGATGCAAACCAAAAGCGGCAAGACTATCTCAGTTCACAGCCGCTGGACAGTAGTGCAAGGCCACGGGGAACAATCGCCCCATGTGCTGGCAATCGATACCGATATCACCGAGCGCAAGTGGGCGCAAAACCTACTCCAAGCGCAAAGAGACTTTGGAATTTTCCTCAGTTCAGCGAATGATTTATCCGAATCAATGGAGCGACTACTTTCCATTTCACTTGAACTGGACGGAATTGACTGCGGCGCGGTTCTCATGACGGAACAGGGAACTGACGACCTAAAGCTGGTCGTTCATCACGGATTCTCGAAGAACTTTGCCTATCCCCTTGCGCGAACGCTCCCGATCTCTTCCGACAATTACGGTTCTCAAGAGGTTGATCCCATGTCCCAGGTGCGTTTGGATCTCAAGAATGAAGGATTGACCGCCATTGAGGCCACGCCCATGCGACATGGCAACCGCTTGGTAGCCATCCTGGTGCTCGGCTCGCATGCCAAAACAGAGATTCCGGCGCGCTCATGGAAGGCGATCGAAGCCATTGCCGCCCAGGCTGGCGATGCTATCGCGCGAATTCTTGCCGAACAATCGTTGCGCGCAAATCGCCAATTGCTTGAAAAAACGCTCCACAGCTTGCGCTCGGCGGTCTTCATCGTCGATGCCAGGACGGAACTTATCCAAGACTGCAACCCGTCTGCAACCCGGGTTTTCGGTTACTTGCGCGAAGAGTTAATCGGCCAAAAGACTGCCATGTTGCATCTGAACGAGGCTTCTGAAAAAGCGTCCATGGCACTCGTCGAGGAAGCGGTCAAAACCAAAGGATTTTCCGACGGCATCGAAGTGATGATGAAGGGCAAGAATGGGATGCAATTTCCGACTGAGCAAAGCCATATGCCCATTAAATTGGATGGCGACCAGATATGGGCCTGGGTTACCGTGATAAGCGACATCACCGAACGCAAACGGGCGGAAAAGGAATTGCGGCAACTGCCCCTGCGCATCATTCAGGCGCAGGAGGCTGAACGCCTGCGTGTCGCCCGCGAGTTGCATGACGGAGTTAATCAAGTCATTGCGTCAGCAAAAATGCGGCTGCAGAAAATTGCGGATAGCATCATAGCGGCCAATCCGGTCACCCGCGAGATGCTTAATCGCTGTTACAAAATGCTCGTCCAAGCCTTGGAAGAGAATCGGCGCATCGCGCACAATCTGCGTCCCAGTGAATTGGATGAACTGGGACTGACCTCCGCATGCCGCAACTTCTGCGAGCAGACAGAGTCGCGCACCAACTTGGATATCGAATGTTCCATTCCACTTGTTGAACAGCGGGTCGCGCCATCAGTCGAACTGAACCTTTTCCGGATCCTGCAGGAAGCGATGGCCAACATCGAACGACACGCCGAAGCCAAATCCGTCCAAGTTTCGCTTTCATTCACGGGAGACTCGGTGACGCTGAAAATTCAGGACGACGGCTGCGGTTTCGACTCCACAAAACCCAAAACCAACAGGAAGAACCTCAGTGGGATTGGACTGACAAACATTCGCGAACGCGCTACCTCAATGGGAGGAACCTGCGATCTGAAATCAGCGCCCAATCAGGGCACGACCATTACTGTACATGTGCCCAATGCCAGCGCCAAACAGGCATAGTTAAAACTACTCAGGTAGCATAGGCATCCTTGCCTGTACCCCTCTTTTCGGCGAGCGTCAGGGAGACGCTAATTTTTCCCTGAGACCTGACGGTTACATCAAGTCAATCAAGTTGCTCCGGTTTCAACCCAGCAAACCGCGTAACGTATCAACTCGTTGGTGCGCTTGAGTCCCAGCTTTTTCTTCATCTCGGCGCACTTAGAGCCCACCTCGGCAGCGCCGATCTTCAGCGCTCGGGCAATCTCGTGATTGCTGCAGCCCCGCCCCAGCATCCCCAGAATCTCCAGTTCTGAGTCCGCCAGCAGATCAATTGACCGTCCCTTTGGCTCATCGGCCTTCTTCTTTACGCCGGATTGGCTGGCCATAACCGCCTCGCTCACATAGATATGACCCGCCAAGACGTCACGAATGGCATCTAAAATCTCTTCGGGGTCCTCCTGTTTCATGATATAACCGTCTCCGCCAGCTCGCAATACTCGATCGGCATACAAGGCTTCATCATGCATGGATACCACCAGCAGTTTAACTTTTTGGTTAACCGCGCGGATTTCTTTGATTAACTCCAGCCCACTCTTTCCTGGCAGTGTGATATCAACCAAAACCAAATCCGGTTTCAATTGGGAAATGGACTGGAACGCTTGGACGGCATCACCGGCTTTGCCGCAAACGGTCAGATCTTGTTCACCCTTGAGAATCTGCACCAAGCCTTCTCGAAAGGCCGGGTGATCTTCCACGATAAACACCTTCCTAACTCCATTGGCAGATTCAGTTTTCGATACTTTTGACATGAAACACAACAGTCTGACGGACATGCAACTGACACCTGTCAGAATTCCCTCATTCTCCCTTCTACTAATCAAAATGGGGAGGCTGCGTCAACACTTAAATAGGGGACATCCCTATAATTATCTCAACATAACGCCAAACCTTCAAAAATCTATATTTTAATGGGACATCTTGATTCGGACTTTGCTCAAATGTAAATATACTTTGAACGGGTAAGAATGTTACTTTTTGCGCCACAAACAAGGAACGATCTTACCCGTTCAAAGTATAAATTTCATTGAATGGTCGGCACGGGGATCGTTGCATGGATTGTATTGCGACGATAATCAAGGCCCATTAATACTATTATGGCCATTTCCACGACCGGCGTCATTTAGTGCAGCAAGTCGTAAGTTCGTGAGTGAGATGGACGCTCATTTTGCCCAATAAAATCTACCAATTCCTCGCTCACGAACTTGCGACTTATTGTAATAGCCCTGTAGCCCATTAATGAGTGCTAACCCCTGCTCAGCACTTCTCGGGTTTCTCGGTTAGCAAGGATTTTTGCCGCTTGCCAGGTTTCGCTGGTTTGTTCCAAGCATCAGTACGTCCTATTACTTCTTTTTCCAACTCATCCAGAGCTTGCTTGGCTTTGGCGATCTTTCCCAGAACCTTTTGTTCTCCCTCTTTGCTCACGGTCTGCCCCTCTGTGCCATTTTTGACCGATTTCGGACCATTCTTGCTCCATTCGTCCAGAGCAGCGCATGTTTCCTTGAAAGCTAATCGAGCATTGCTCAGAACTTTTCCGAGACACTCGTCAACTTTGCCCACATGTTGAATACATTTCTTGAGTTTTTGTTTCTTTATTGTCATGCATCTTAAGGTAACTGATCTGAAAACAGATTCAAGTGTCATTTCAGCAATTCTCATTATGTGGGGTAGACCTCTGGTCTGCCGGTTGCGGTGCCTCTGGCTCCGCAGGGAATCGAAAAATTCATGCACTGGCAGATTAGCATTTTTCCCCTTCCTTGCTCAAAATGAGAATTGCTGGTGTCATTTAAAACTTCTGGAAGTGATGGTATTGGAAAACAACCATCGTGATGTTCCTGCTGAGAACGTCTTCATATCGTTACACAATTGTGACATGCAAGTGGTAGAATTGGGACATTAATCATCGTAGGCTCGGTCTATGTTGAACAACCAATTCATAAGAAATCGCCAGGCTTGGGCTTTCGATGTTTTTATCATTTTGGCCGGTGGCGCTATGGCATGGTGGCTATTGGGTTTGGTGTATTCCAGGTTCTCTCCACCTTCGCTGGCAGTTTTTCATTGCACGGCAGGCGTGGTGATCGTTGCGTGGATTGCACTGCGCCGAATCAGGCTGTTGATCTCCAAGCTGCACAAGGAATTGGATGCCGTTCGACGCATTGAAACGCAATTGCGCGAGTCTAATGTCCAGCTTGCTCAGCAACTGGAGGAGCAGGCCGAGGAATTGGGCAAGGCAATGGACGACGCGGAGAATCGGTTTCGGGCAATGGCCGATAATGCTCCGGTGATGATTTGGATGTCCGGCCCCGACGCGCAATGCAGTTTCCTGTCTGAAAAATGGCTGGATTTCACTGGACATTCTCGCGAACAGGAGATGACCAATGGTTGGGCCGCAGGAGTTCACCCCGAGGATTGCGAGCGTTGCACTCGCGAGTACTTGGATGCATTTGAGAGTCAGACGGTTTTTGAATCCGAATACCGCTTGCGTCGAGCCGATGGGGAATATCGATGGGTTTTGGATCGGGGTGCCCCGCGTTATCTGCCTGACGGTTCGTTTGCCGGATTCGTAGGCAGTTGCATGGACATCACTGAGCGCAAGACGGCAACCGATGCTCTTGCCGATCAAGCCGCGCTGCTCGACAAGGCTCGTGATGCCATCATGGCCATTTCGATGACCGGCGCGGTTATCTATTGGAACAAGAGCGCCGAGCGGCTCTTTGGCTGGACCACCGAGGAAACAATCGGGCAACCCGCGTCAACAATCCTTCCCGGAATAGTGTCGGCCACAACTTGGGAGGTGCTGCGCGAAACGGGGGAGTGGATGGGTGAGTTGTTCCTGCGCCGCAAGGACTTCATCGAA
The DNA here is from genome assembly GCA_903898185.1 of uncultured Verrucomicrobiales bacterium. Taxonomy (GTDB): domain Bacteria; phylum Verrucomicrobiota; class Verrucomicrobiia; order Limisphaerales; family Palsa-1400; genus CAIUEN01. The sequence continues at coordinate 1,554 of CAIUEN010000373.1, read as the reverse complement.
GTCAATGTGGAGAGTCACAAAACGCTGGTCCGCGACAAGGAAGGACATCCGAAATCGGTTCTCATCGTTCAAACGGACATCGGCGAACGCAAGAAGCTGGAACTGAAATTCTTGCGCGCGCAACGGTTGGAGAGCGTTGGAACGCTGGCCAATGGGATCGCCCATGACCTGAACAACATTTTGACGCCACTGGTGATGTCTTCCGATCTTCTGGCCAACAGCGTTACCGACACCGAGGGCAGGAAACTCATTGAAATGCTTCAAATCAGCGCCCAGCGCGGCGGCGATTTGGTCAAGCAAATCATGACATTCTCGAGGGGCGCGGATGGCGAGCGCAAGCCAGTCATGCTCAAGTACTCAATCAAGGAACTGGCCACCTTGATTCGCGAGACATTCCCGCGATCCATTCACGTCAAGACCATGGTATCCACCGACCTCTGGAAGGTATTGGGCAATGGAACCCAGTTGCATCAGGTTCTGATGAACCTTGCCGTGAACGCGCGAGACGCGATGCCCAACGGTGGATTGCTCACCATCGAGACCCGGAATGTTCCAATCGGCTCAGAGCAAATCAAGCCCGATATGCCACCTGGAAATTACATCCTGCTCAGTGTCACCGACGAAGGAACTGGGATGCGTCCTGAAATCATAGACCGGATATTTGATCCGTTTTTTACCACCAAGGAGCCAGGCAAAGGCACAGGGCTGGGGCTTTCGACAGTGATCGGAATTGTCAAAGATCACGGCGGATTTATTGATGTCCAAAGCGCGGTTGGCAAGGGCTCCTGTTTCCGTGTTCTGTTGCCCGCGATGGTTGGGGAGATTGAAGCTTTATTCGGGGAAAGCTCACCTGATCTGCCCTTTGCCAATAACGAACTGATCCTCGCAATCGACGACGAATTGGCCGTCCGCAAGATCACGAAGTTGACGCTGGAGGCCTACGGCTACCGGGTGCTGCTTGCCGGTGACGGCTCCGAAGCCATCAGCGTGTGCGCCCAACACAAAGGGCGCATCAAGTTGGTCATTACTGATACGATGATGCCAGTGCTGGACGGGCCTGCCACCGTTCGGGCTCTGAAGAGGATCGACCCGTCCCTGAAATTCATTGCCGTCAGCGGCATAATCGATGCCGACCGGATGGGCAATGCGATCTACGACCAAGATATCATCTTTCTGCAAAAGCCTTACACCATGCGGAAGTTGGTCACTGCAGTTTCCGCCGTGCTGCATCCGCCTCTTCGGGCGGTGATGCCGAGACGATTGGAGAGCGTTGCGTAGTCAAAGACAGCAGTTCTCATTATGGCAGGCAGGCAAGCAAGAATACCCAATCAATGGAAGATTTCCGCCTTCCGAGCCTGTGCATGACTGGGATTGAATATCCAATATCGAACAAGGAATTTCCAATAATGAAGTAGGCAGTCCGCTTTTCTCACTATCCGAAGTCTTTTGCCCTGCAATTCGCATTTTGGCAGGGGGCTGTTGGGTTGAATCTCAAATTTGAAATTTGAAATCCACAACTGAATATCTGACGTTACATGAGAATAAGGATGGGCG
>CAIUEN010000372.1 GCA_903898185.1 uncultured Verrucomicrobiales bacterium | reverse complement strand
TTTAAAAGACCGATCACCAAGCTCCTGTTTTCGGGCTCTGCCAGTATTCGTTTGATGGACGATGTTGATTGCATCGCCCAAGGAATACAGAATCGCGAGGCTTTTGTCCCGCTTTTTCATATGGGGCAAGCGCAGGGCTAACCCTGATCCTGCCATCGTCCGTTCTCTCTATAAAATCGGCGCCAGTTTCGATGTGGCGTCGCTGGCGGAGTTCATGCTTGTTTACGAGAACATCAAGCATCTCCCCGCCAAGGAGCAGCAGGATTTCATTTGGGACAAAATCATTTACGCCAATCCAACCAAGCCCAAGGAGACACTCCAAGCACTTGACAAATACAAGCCGCTGGTGACATTTGACAACCTGACTGAACTCAAGAAAATCAAGCAATACGCTCCGCATGCCGGCGTGGTGTTGCGGCTGCGCGTGCCCAACACAGGATCAGTTGTCGAGCTGTCGTCAAAATTTGGCGCCGACCCGAGTGAGGCTGTGGACCTGGTGCTGGAAGCCTTTGGAATGGGATTGGTTGTCGAGGGGTTGAGCTTTCATGTGGGCAGCCAGTGCATGAATTTCCAGAACTTCGTCCATGCGCTCAATATCGCGGCCAGTGTGATGCAGGAATCGCGGGCGCGCGGGCATGAGATCAAGATTCTCGATATCGGCGGCGGCTTTCCGGCCCCTTACCATCGCGATGTCGAGACCATTGAGGTTCTGGCGCACAGGATCAACGCTGAGATCGACCGGCTCTTCGCGCCGGACATTCAGATTATTGCCGAACCCGGGCGGTTTATCGTGGCATCAGCGGCTGCTTCGGTGGCAAAAATCGTTGGCAAGGCACGGCGAGACGGAAAAACTTGCTATTATATAGACGACGGCGTTTATCACACGTTTTCGGGGATTGTATTTGATCACTGCCAATATCACCTTAAGGCGTTCAAGAAAGGAAAAACCGAGATTTGTGCAGTATTTGGCCAGACCTGTGACGCGCTTGATACCATTTCGCTCTCCGAGGAATTGCCCACGCTGGAACTGGACGATCTGGTCTATGCCGAATCGATTGGTGCCTACAGCAACGCCTCAGCGACGTGGTTTAACGGGTTCGCGCCCGCCAAGGTGGCGCATATCAACGAATAGGCATCAAATTTTGGAGGCTGCTTGATTGTCAGCAAAAGAAGGTTGACGAGCTGCTTCCAAAGTGGTTTCATTGTGGGGCAATAACTTACGGAGTTTTTCAGATGCGTAATTTAATTCAAACAGGCATAATCAAAACGCTGGCACTGGCTGCGATGCTGGTGGTCACAGTCACTGGATGTGAAACGCAGCGGTCCGAACCAGCCCCGGCCAAACCAACCAACCAAACCGAGTCGATTCAAAGCCATCTTGTTGAGAGCTACTGGCAACGCCCTAAGTCGGACGAACTACTCAAACATACCGAGGTGATTCAACTGCGTGAAGGGGATGTCGTGAAGATTAGTTTTCCTGGAGCTCCAACCCTCAACACCACCCAGCAGGTGCGGCGGGACGGTAATATTGCTCTTCCTTTGATGGGTGAACTCAAAGTTGTTGGCTTAACCCCGGCCAATCTGGAGCAGGCCATCCTTAAGCTCTACGATTCCCAGTTGGTCAGCAAGGAGGTTTCTGTAACGGTTGAAACCTCTTCCTTTCCTGTTTTCGTAACGGGTGCCGCTATTCGCCCAGGCAAAATCATGTCGGACCACCCCATCACGGTCATGGAAGCCATCATGGAAGCTGGGGGATTCGATTACTCCAAAGCCAACCTGAAAAAAATCACCATCATCAGGATTCAGGGAAACTCGACCGTTCAATCTATTGTAAATCTTAAGGGCGTTCTGGATGGCAAACCTGCGGAACCCTTTTACCTCAAACCGTCCGACATCATTTATATCCCTGAGAAGTTCTCTTGGTTCTGAGCAGAATGCTCTAAAGTGGGTTGGTGTCAACGGAGCTAACAGGTGGGAGGCTTGCTCCGTGAAAGTGCCGGTCAAAAACACTCTTGGCTTCCGAGTGTCCTATCACTTTTGCTATTGAAGAATGGAGAGACGTGGTAAAATACGTCTTCATTGATGGGTAAATCTTGCTCGTGCAAGGCAAAATATACCGATCCGAAGAAGAAAAGAACGAAAATATGCACAGAACAAGCACTTAATGCTTGAAATTCCAAGACTCCTCGCGGCATCTCATGCCGGGGGCAGTTTTTTTCTTAGCGCTTTTCTCCTTTGTGAAATCCATCTTCATCCTGATAACCAAGTGGCACCAAGTTGTCGTAAAACGCGCGCACTTTTGCGATAATGGTCGCAAACAGCAGGAGCACCAAAGATGCAGGTAATGTCAATTTATGCATACGCTAAGATAACAGCAGAACTGGTGCCACCCTCTTGAATATATCGTATCTTGTTATTTATAAGGGTATTCTATGAATTCATTGTTTTTTCATGGTACCTCCGCTTTATAAAATGCCTGAAAACGAGACATGGGTTTATACACTTTTAGGACATCAATAGTACACTATTGAGCATGGAGCTTAATTACTGGGTAAAAGGTGTCATCCCACTCGAGAGACTCACGGCTCGGTATAAAAAAGACGCACTGACAGTTGCCAGCAATTCTCATTTTGAGCAAGGGAAGGGGAAAAACTCTGATCTGCCTGCGCACGAAGTTTTCGACTCCCTGCGGAGCCAGAGTCACCGCAACAGTCAGCACAACTAATCACTGCACCTCGATAACGAGGTGCTGGCAGGTCAGAGACCTACCCCACATAATGAGAATTGCTGAGGGTGACCGGGCAGAGTGGCACAGGCAAAGATGCCTGTGGTATGTGAATAGTTACAAATAATTGTTTCATGTCCTAATTGTGCTATACTATGGCCCAAAAGTGTAAAGACTTGGACTAGGTGATGTGTGCGCATCTCAGATTTTTTAAAGGGTTTAG
>CAIUEN010000371.1 GCA_903898185.1 uncultured Verrucomicrobiales bacterium | reverse complement strand
GAAGGATTTGGATCTCCGCTTGGGTGATTATGAAATAGCACAATGGCGGCGGCATTCGCTGAAAATGCCGTCCTGAAAACCGAGCGACTGTCCACCATAACTGAATCCAATCCGCCTTGGCTGATGGGAACAATCTTGATCAATTTGCGCCGCGTATTCAGCAGGAGCACCTGAAAGGTTTCAACGGTGTAAACCTTGGCATCCTCGCGGAATAATGAGGCGACCCGCTCCGGCGTATCCATGAGGGGTTGTTCCAATGCGACTTCTCTCGATAACACTCTTGCCAACTCGAAAGCAGACTGAATCTGTTGAGCTGTTTTGTCTCCCACCCCAGGGATTGTCTTCAATTCTTCAATTGGCGCTTTGGCGATCTCGGTAAGAGACTCGTAGCGGGAAACCAGCACTTGGGCAATGACGGGAGTTGTCAGAGTCGTCAGCAATCCCAAAATGGACGGAAGTTGAGAAATCATATATGCCACAATCCAAATTACCAAGCAGGAACGGCGCGTAGCGACGTGCGGGAAAAGGGGCGTCTTCCTCGTCCAATTAGAGCTCGAAAACAAGAGTTCTTGCCGTCATGGCTTGCCAATCCATAGGCATTGGACACAAGTCATTGAGGTCCTTCATTCTGTCCCTTCCAAGAGCCAAAGTCGCAATGGGTACCACGCCAACATTAGCTCCTCCCAAAACAAGCTGACGCCGCCACCGTATGGCGGCGTCAGCGCCGACTGCGTCAAGATGAGGCACAATGCGCACATGCTTGCTACAAAAGAGACCAATAGCGTCAGGGTGAATGCCATTGGACGCTCCAAGCATGGCAACAACGGTCACATCAAGGTGCCTTCCGGCGAGCAACAGGAAATGAAATGCGGCCAAAATGTCTGGGCCACCCTCGACCATGATGATGCGAGAGAATAATTCAATATCCGCCACACCGACCGGCCAAGAGGCCGTTCCACCGAGCAAATTCATTGCTTTCGGCCCATTTGGCCACCATCTGTCGCCGTCGAGTCGCCGAGCCTGAATGACACGGCGAGACGAATCAGTGACAAACCAAGCATTACGACCACGAAAAACTCCAAATTGCACCAATCCACGTTCGACAGCAGATTCCACCGCCAACATGGCGACCGCTCGCTTCTTGGCCAGCGCCTCCCAATGTGACTCTGCTCCAAGGGACAATGCTGGGGGCGCAATTATAGGCCGGTGGGGGGACGTTGGAGGGAAGGATGATGCAGAAATGTAACCGCCAGATGCCATCCGAAGGAACTCACGACATGCGTCTGGTTGAGAAAGGCCGGAAACACGTTGGAAAAAGTCCAGTGCGTCTCCGGCCTCGCCCGTGCCATGATCTTTCCATTTGGTTCCATTAGCGAAAACAGAGAAGCTTGGATGATGATCTGGTCGCCAAGGACAGCGACAACTTTTCATGGCCCTGCCTGGAAGCTGAAAATGAGACCATAGCTGAGGAATGCTAAGCCGGTGTTTGGCTTCCGAAAGTTGCATGACGTTACAAATTGGTGCTCCAATGAATCCAAGTCGCCCAGAGACGTGGATGATTTGCTTATTGGTTCTAATGTTTTTCCTGTTTGGCCGCTTTGGCCACCGCGTATGCAATGAGCCTCTCGCCTGTGGCAATGTCGCCGAGAAGATCGGGCACACTACGGGCCCGACCGGGCTCATTGACCGCAATGTACGCCTCGCGGACATGCGTGGTGGCTCGTTCCATGTGGTGGCGGGCGGTTTCATCGAGACAATGCGTGTGGAGGTTTTCCCTGAGCGCATTCTCGGCGATTTCCAAGTTCTTCAATAACTGCCTGGTTTCGCGATTCATAAGGGTTGATATCCTTGGAGGAACTACCACCGGCTGCGACGACGCTCAGCGTCCGCTTGTCGTTGGCGTTCGGCACTCGCCTCTTCGGCTGCCCGGCGAGCGCGTTCTTCGCGATCCCGCGATTCCCTCTCTCTTTCTTCACGGGCACGTTCTTCTCGTGCTCGCTCCTCCCGCGCACGGTCCTCTGCCCGTTGCCGTTCCTGTTCATGATGTTGACGGTCGGCTTCGTTGCCGTCTGTGTTGCGAAGGTGCTCTTGGTGGGCTGCGTAGTTGCTCCAATTTCGTGAGTTGTACATAGTGTGATTTCCTTTCTGATTCAATCCGCTGACCGAATTCACCCAATCTCCTGTTTGCCTTTTGAAGCCAGCGCGTAGCGATGGCTGGGGCTTGAAGTGCTGTGAGATCGGAGAACTTGAACGGGCAACCAACCTGGTCTTGCCCATGGAATTGGAAAGCCGCCCGTCAGTTTGATGATTGGGGGGGCGTGTCCTTGCGAAAGAAAAGTCGGGATTATACTTTGAACGGGCAAGAATGTTACTTTTTGCACCGAGAACAAGGAACGATCTTACCCGTTTACAGTATAACAACCTTTTGCCGAACATTGAGAGCCCAACGCGCTCGCAACGCGATGATTCAAAGACCTTCTCGTGAACGCTCTTGACGAGCGCCGCAACTTCCACCGATGCGATAGCTGTGGGCTATTAAGCGACGCACTGCGCCGATTCTGTTTGAATCGGTGATGGTGGGTTCCCTCGACGAATACCGGCGTTGGTTCCGTTGGGCGAGGTGGTTTTACGTCTGCTGTTCTTTTTGCGCCAATGTTCAGTTAGCGCACACGTCAGCTTGTCCAGCCAAACTGGATCGGATGCATTAAACAAGACTGTGACTGTTGCGTAATACTTGGGGGTTTGCTGCGATGGATCACCGAGAGGGTCAAGCAGACCTGTTTTCCGTAGGACGAAAACGCAATCGGCAGGTATTCCCAAGATATTCGCTACGTGTTGTTCGTCGAGCCGGGCAGGCAATTTAAGCTGATAGAATCGAAGAGCAAGTTCGACCCGCTCCTTCGGGCTAAATTCACCAAACCGCGCATCCCGTTTGTAAGGCATAACTCAAAAGCATCCCGGTTCCGCAATCTTCTCGCGGAAACCGTTCGCCCTATTTGCAACGCTGGGCTTTCGCGCTTTTGAGCAATCCCTGTCCGATTGTCAACCGGAACGATGACACTCTGCCAAAATGTCACCGCTAACAATTCAGTGCGGCAGCTATCTACATGGCGAGCCGGACATAATCCGACAGCCTTCTGTGAAGCTCGTGGGCGGACCACAGTTTTTGTAAACACCGTCATCCTCTCTTGTCTTGAAAACTACGCAATTATAGCGTTTCTGTTCCTTCACAAGATATTGGATGTATCTTCTTTTCTTCTCTACAACTTATTGTAATGGCGGCATTTGTCAACTTCTTTATCAATTTTTCTCAGGATGCCACTTGCGCTGGGATGTTTACGATATTGTTCTTCGCCTCGTAATCTTCCAGTGATGGAATGTGCGGGACCGCGCCTCGCGCATAGGCGCGATGCACGGCATGACTGTTGTGTCCGAGTGCCTGCATAGCGTAACGCTCTGGATATCCAGCCATTTTTGCCCGTTCAGCCCAACTGTAGCGGTAGGAGTGCAAGGTGATTCCCTCTATTTTGAGCCGCTTACACCGACGCTTAAACTCGGAAGCCCGGTGTTTCTCATCTTGGGTGGCGATCTTTGGGAAGAGGTTCCCGACTTTCGGCAGGCTGAGCAAAATTTGTTCCACGGAATTCGAGAAATGAAGAATGGCGGCCACCTTGGTTTTGCCACGCTGGTACGATATTGTTCTATCTTTCCAATCAATGTTCTCAGCTTGCAAACATGCAATGTCGGACTGGGAGCCCCCAAAATGCCAAAGCAATTCATAAAATGCGCGGCGTTCGGGATTCCATTCGATTTCGATGATGCGATGATGCTCTTCCGCGCGAATAGCTCGCTTGGGTGAGAAAATAACCGCTGGCCACTGCTTCTTGGGAATGATTGGCCATGGGAGCCAATTCATGTCCATGGCGAAATTGTGCAACCGCCGAAGGAATACGTTCGTGGAAACACCACCCTTGTCGAGAACCCCAAGGAGATGCTCTGCTCGGGTTTCGAGAATATGTCGTTCCCAAATCGGTCCGAATGCCGGGTCGGTGCCGACAACCACCCATCTGTTCCGCGTTGAGCCGGTCTTGGTCTTGGAAATGGCGTCATAAACGTCCTTCCATGTTCGTGCCGTAACGCCGGGGTCACTGGCTGACATGTACGTTCGGGCAAGCTGCATGTTCAGTGCAGGTTGTTCGAATGCTGCATTCTTTGCCTGGTAAAGCCTCTGGGCGGCGTTCTTGTCCTTTGTTTGAAGGCTTTCTTGCTGGCGAGTCTCCGTGTTTTCCACGTAAAAGACGCCAGACGCTCGGCAAAATAATCGAAACCGCAATTTCATCGTAATTTCCTGGGTTACGATAAGGCAAAGCGCGACAACGCCGTTAAGGGGTAGTAGGTGACCTTCCCGGGGGTACATAGGGTGTACATGGGAACTTTCCAGACTACTGGAAGTTTTACTGGAAGTTGAGCGATGACTTACTGCAACATGCTCATTTTGAAGCACTTGAAGTGGTGCCGGTGGTCGGACTCGAACCGACACGACTTTTTACGGTCCCAGGATTTTAAGTCCTGTGCGTCTGCCATTTCGCCACACCGGCTACCGTTTATTTGCAATTGTTTACGACTGATTTGCAAAAAAGAAATTGGCCGTTGTAATACTTCTTGCAATAGTGTTGCCATACAAATGCCAAAGCAACGGCTGGCAACGCTACTGAGAATAGCGAAGCTGGCATTACGTGCAAAGTTAACAACCGCCAATCTCACGCCGACACTTTTACAAAAGTCTTCGATGGGCGCAAGCAGCCAATTCGAGGATTCTGGAAACGCAACGAGCGATGTTATGCCCAACGCACCTACGCCGACAGATTACCCGTCACGGCATTGAAGATTTGAAGAATCGGGAATCGCGTGTTGTGGACTTCAACCGCCGCAAGGGTGGACAGGGGAAGTCTCACACGAAGACACAAAGGCACGAAGAGGCAGGGAAGGAACTCACTTTTTTCGAGCCTGTTTATACCCAATCCTCTTCGTGCCTTTGTGTCTTCGTGTGAGACTTCCTCTGCCCACTTCAAAGGGTGGGAAATCGGAAAATAGCCGGAGGCTCCGGTAACCGGCAGACCGGATGTCAACCTCACATTTCGGAGACTTTAGAGCGGCCCTGTCAGCAATTCTCATTTTGAGCAAGGAAGGGGAAAAACGCTGATCTGCCTGCGCACGAAGTTTTCAACTCCCTGCGCAGCCAGAGGCACCGCAACAGTCAGCACAATAATCACTGCGCCTCGATAACGAGGCGCTGGCAGACCAGATGCCTACCTCGCATGATGAGAACTGCTGGAGTGAAGGTGAGATATGAAAGGCAAAGTAACTTTCCGGTCATACACCCCTAGAAAGATGGTGCGCACTGTAGGGTTTGAACCTACGACCCCTACCGTGTGAAGGTAATGCTCTACCGCTGAGCTAAGTGCGCATCCCAAAATAATGTCTTTTTATGGGCTATTGGGTGGACTTGACCGCCCAAACAGTGTCATAGCCACCAATAAACTGAACCATTGCCACAGTTTCAAGGGCAAATAGCTTGCCATTGTCCCATTTCGCTTGAGCTGCTGCCCGGCCCAGCGGTTTGATCAGCAACTGAGCAAGCAATTGTCATGACGCCGGAAAAACTACGTGGATTTTATCAGCGTGGCAAGGATTTTTGGCTCACGTTGGCGAGGTCGCTGGAATAAGTCAGCGGCTTGCTGACGCTCGCCGGAAGGAATGGCACAGGCAAGGATGCCTATGCCATGTGAATAGTTACTCGGAATCAAGCTCCACCCAGGTAAGCCTCGCGCACCTTGTCGTTCTGGCGCAGAGCGGTGGAGGTGTCGCTTAAGATGATTCGCCCGGTCTCGATCACATGGCCGTAGCTGGAGATTTCCAGCGCGAGGTTGGCGTTTTGTTCCACTAATAAAATAGTGATGCCTTGCTGGCGGTTGATCTCGACGATCTTTTCAAAAATGGTTTTGACCAGTAGTGGCGCGATCCCCAGTGACGGCTCGTCGAGCATCAGAAACTTGGGACGACTCATCAGCGCGCGGCCAATCGCCAGCATTTGTTGCTCTCCTCCTGAAAGTGTTCCAGCGCTCTGCTTTTTCCGTTCCGCCAGGCGTGGGAACATCGCAAACACGAATTCTTCGGTCGCGCGAATCACCGCCTTGTCTCTTTGGCGATAGGCTCCCATCTGGAGATTCTCGGCGACAGTCAGGTTGGAAAAAATCATCCGCCCCTCCGGCACATGGCAAATTCCAGCGGCGACGATTTGTTCGGGGGGGAGATTGGCTAGATTGCGCGCGTTGTAAATAATCTCACCCTGCGCCTTGAGCAGCCCCGAGATGGCTTTGAGCGTCGTGGTCTTGCCTGCTCCATTGGCGCCAATCAGGGTGACGATGTCGCCTTCCTTCACAGTGAACGAGATGCCATGGAGGGTGGTGATCGCGCTGTAAGAGACTGTCAGATTCTTGATTTCCAGCATCTCACACAGGTTGTTCGCCGAGATAAGCCTCGATGACCTTGGGATCGGCGCGGACTTCGTCAGGGGTTCCTTCGGCGATTTTGACGCCGTGGTCAAGCACTACAATCCGTCGGCAGATGCCCATGACGACCTTCATGTCGTGCTCGACCAGCAGGATCGCAAGCTTGAATCGTTCTTCGACGAATTGAATCAGCTTCATCAGTCCGATTTTTTCGGTTGGATTCATTCCGGCCGCCGGCTCGTCCAACAGGAGCAATTGTGGACGGGTGGCCAGGGCGCGGACGATTTCGAGCCTGCGTTGATCGCCATAAGGAAGGCTCCTGGCCGGAGCGTCGCGCAATGCCCCGAGGTGAAAAATATCGAGAATCTCCAGCGCCTGCGTCTCGATTTCCTTTTCTTCCCGCACGAAGGCCGGACCACGAAAGATGGCATGGCCGATGCCCTGCAACAGGTGCAGGTGAAACGCCACGCGGACATTGTCAAACACTGACAACGACGGAAACAGCCGGATGTTCTGGAACGTGCGCGCGATGCCTTGAGCGGTGATCTGGCTCGGCTTCTTGCCAACAATGGACCGGTCCCGGAACGTAATGCTCCCGATGGTTGGCTGGTAAACGCCTGTGATCAGGTTAAAGACTGTGGTTTTTCCAGCGCCGTTTGGTCCGATCAACCCGACCAATTCTCCATTGCTCACGCGCATGGTGAGATTGGAGATGGCGGTCAAGCCGCCAAACTGGATCGTGCAGTCATCCAGGCGCAGGAGGGGGGACGGTTGGGTTTGCGTGATCACGGGGCGGGTTTGGGAAGAACGGGGCGTATGGGGCGGAATTCGCGTCGGGCAAAAAGGCCTTGAGGACGGAGTTGCATGATCAGGATGAGCATCAGCGCGTAGATGATCATCCGTGTCTTGGCGATCCACTGGAGTGAGAGGTGCTCGGACGTGAAGGGCAGGGGGATGTTCCATCCGGCCGCGACCCGCAAAGCTTCGGGCAGGAGCGTCAGCAAGATGGCGGCGGCTACGACACCCGCGGTGTTGCCCATCCCTCCCAGGATGACCATCACCACGATATCAATGGAAAACAGAAAACCGAATCCATCGGGATTCAGATACTGCTTGAAATGGCCGTAAAGCCCTCCGGCGATTCCGGCGAAAAACGCCCCAATCACAAATGCCGTCACCTTGTAGCGGGTGGTGTTGATGCCGATGGCCTCGGCTGCGATTTCGTCGTCGCGCACTGCCAGAAAGCCGCGTCCATAGCTGCTGTTGACCAGCGAGACGACAAAATAGACGGTCAACGCCGCGACGCTGAAGGTCCAAAAGAAAGTGGTGTAAAACGGCACGCCGGTGAGCCCACGCGCGGCGCCAACAGCCTCGGTATTCTGAAGAATCACGCGTATGATTTCTCCGAACCCGAGGGTGACAATGGCCAGGTAATCGCCTTTGAGCCGCAGAGAGGGCGCTCCAACAACCAACCCGGCCAGCGCAGCCGCCAATCCGCCCGCCATGAGCGCTCCCAAGAACAAGGCATGGGTCGCCACAGCGGGGTGGCTCATGTTCGCAAGCAACGGTTGCGCATGGATGGTGATTATCGCTGCCGCATAGCCGCCTACAGCCATGAACCCGGCGTGGCCCAGCGAAAACTGGCCGGTGTAGCCGTTGATCAGGTTCAAGCTGACCGCCAGTGAGCGCGGACAAGAAGAATGAGGCAAAGGGGAGCTGTTTTTTGCACAGATGTTGATGGAAGCAACTGGAATCTCCCCAGTTTCCTTGATTAGCCGACGGTGGTTTTGAGCCCCTCGCAGAGATTGATCTGCGAGGGG
>CAIUEN010000370.1 GCA_903898185.1 uncultured Verrucomicrobiales bacterium | reverse complement strand
TCCAAGCGGCCATCATTCCGTCTTGGCTGCGCCTCCCAATGCCAAAGAAAAACCGCAGCTCCTTTTCACAAACTGTCAAAAATGAAAAATTCCTGGTTTGAAAACTACAAAGAATTCCTGGTTTGAAAACTCCGCGACACAATCCAGCCTGCGTGTTGTTTTGCGATTCTAAAAATTGTGGCCAGCCCCAAGCCCGTCCCTTTGCCCTCTTCTTTAGTGGTGAAAAAGGGTTCAAAGATCCTCTTCAATACGCTCTGATCCATCCCGCAACCTTGATCTGCAACCGTAAGGCAAACAAAACGTCCAGGCCGGGCGTCGGGATTCGACTTGGGAGATGAGTTGCTGATTTCAACCACCGTAGTGCTGAGAGTCAGTCGGCCACCTTTTGGCATGGCATCGCGCGCATTGATGCAAAGGTTCATGACCACCTGTTCCATCATTCCCTGATCGGCTTCAACCAGTGTTCTATCCGGGCACGGTTCAAAAACAACCTCAATGTTTGAGCTCAACAACCGGATCAGCATCTTAAGCAGGTTCTTAATCAACTCATTCAGTTCCAAGGGGTGAATCTGTGTGACTTCGCGTCGGCCGAATACCAACAACTGACGCGTCAGGTTCATCGCCATCAAGCTTTCTTTTTCCAGTTCTTTAAGCGACTCCTGCACATCCGAGGACAGGCCGGGAGTCTGCTGCAGCAGGCCCAAGTGCAAGAGCAAGGCCGCAAGGATGGTGTTGAAATCGTGAGCTACGCCACCGGCCAACATTCCAATGACCTCCATTTTTTGCGCCTGACGCAGTTGCGCCTCTGCCTGTTTACGCTCCGTGATATCCACCATTACGACAAAACATTCCTTCCCTCCAGGGAGGAGCGTGGCCGTGGTCTGAACCGTCAGAGTCGAATGATCCTGCCTCGTCAGCGATACCTCGCAAGTCTGGTTTGTCCTGCGGGCAAAGACTTGGGCGATGAGAGTCTCCAAAGCCCGCCGATCGGTTTCGGCCATGAATTGTCCCAAGGGCTTGCCAAGCAAGCGGGAGCGCTCGATTCCCAAGAGGCGCGCGCCAGTGAGATTGACCAGACGCATCGTGCCGTCAGTAGCCAGTGTAAAGTAGCCTACGGGCACAAAGTCGTAGAGATCGCTGTAGCGCTGCAAGGCCGTTTGGCGCTCCTCTTGGGTTGCGCGCAGTTCCTCATTCTGCATCTCGAGTTCGACCTGGTGAATCTCAAGTTCATGCTGCGCTCGCCGCAGGTCGGCTTCGGTCTCAGTCTGGCTGGCTGCGAGTTGCCCTTTGAAGCGCTCCTCAGCCGCGAGACGCAATGCGGCGGGGTCGGAGTGACGTTGAGATTTGGATTCTTCAACAGGCGCTTCCGTTGCTATCGGCAATCCCGATTGGAACGATCTCTTGGACTTTGGTTTGGTTTTGTTCCTCATAGCGTGTCACAAAACTACTGACAAAGCCGAAACAATCGCACGGGCGGGTATATGTGTTCTGAGAGCCGTCCTGAACGCGGCTACCGTGTCTGCTAACCCGTTTCTTAATGACGGCAAGTCAGAGGCGCTCATGTTTGGCACAAACATAGGAATCCTTAATCCACGTCCCAAATGAAGGACGCATTTCAAGAGCATCAGAACAGCCTGCTAACAGTAACCTGAAATCCTGACTAATGCAAGCAACTGATCTCCAGCTTAGGTCATCGCCCCAGGTGCATGGGCCAAAGCTATGCCCCACAATGAACAACGCTGCGCAGTGGTTTACAATGCCATCAGCAGCCTTCGGATTTCGTTCAGGCGGGCGGTGGCACCGGTTCGGGTCAGGCGCGGGAATTTGCCGCCGGTCATCAGATAGTCGTTGTTGCGGGTGAGCATCACTTTGCCCTCCTTGGTTTCGATCACGCTTACCGCATGTTCGCTGGCGATGATCTTCAATTCGCGGACTTTGAGCAGCAGTTCGACCGCCGGGGGCAGCGGACCGAACCTGTCGCGCAACTCGTCTTTGAGCGCGCGCAACGCGGTCATATCGGTTGCCTGAGCCAGTTTGCGATGGATCTCGATGCGCTGCTGCGCTTCGGGAATATAACCTGCCGGGACATAGGCCGGGGTTTTCGCCGTCAACACAAGCTCGGTTTTTTCCTCTGGCTTGGAACTGCAGACCGCCACATCCCTTGGGATAAACACCACCAAATCCTCGTCCGCAGCCTTTTTTCGAGAGGGCCGTGGCTGGGGCGTGTCGCGGTGTTCCTCCGGGCTCATCGCCAGGAAATCGAGATGCACCTCGACCTCGACGCGCGGTTTGACCTTCTCCCCCTTGAGGGCGCTGACGCTCTGTTTGAGCAGTTGACAATAAAGATCGAATCCGACGGCGGTGATATGACCGCTCTGCTGAGAGCCAAGCAGGTTTCCCGCGCCGCGTATCTCCAGATCGCGCATGGCGATCTTGAACCCGCTGCCAAGGGTTGAATACTGTTTGATGGCGCTGATGCGTTTGCGGGCATCGCTCAGCAGCCCGGCGTGGCGTGGCAGCAGGAGATAGGCGTAGGCTTGGTGCTTGTAGCGTCCGACCCGTCCGCGCAACTGGTAGAGATCGCTCAAGCCAAAACGGTCGGCGCGGTCGATGATGATTGTGTTGGCGTTGGGAATGTCCAGGCCGCTTTCAATGATGGTTGTCGATAGCAGGACATCAACCTCGCCATTGACAAAGCTCGTCATCACTTCCTCCAACTGGTCGCTCTCCATCTGGCCGTGGCCGACCGCGATGCGCGCGTTGGGAACGAGCGTGGCCAGCCTCGCCGCCACGTTTTCAATGTCCAGCACCCGGTTATGCAGATAGAACACCTGCCCGCCCCGGTTCATTTCGCGCTGGATGGCGTCGCGGATGGTGCGTTCGTCGTATTGCGTGACAATGGTCTCGACCGGCAGGCGATCCTGGGGCGGCGTTTCGATGGTGCTCATGTCGCGCGCCCCGGCCAGCGCCATGTAGAGCGTGCGCGGAATCGGCGTGGCGCTGAGCGTCAGCACATCGACCAGCGCGCGCAAGCGTTTGAATTTCTCCTTGTGCATCACCCCGAAGCGTTGCTCCTCGTCGATCACCACCAAGCCAAGATCTTTGAATGCAATATCCTCCTGCAAGAGCCGGTGCGTGCCGATGACGATATCGACCGCTCCAGTTCCCAAGTCTCGAAGCGTCGTCCGCAATTGGCGTTGGGTGCGAAACCGCGAGAGCAGATCGATCCGAACCGGGTAATCGGCCATGCGTTCGCAGAACGTATTGTAATGCTGCTGCGCCAGCACGGTGGTGGGCACCAGGACGGCCACCTGCTTGCCTCCCAGCGCCACTTTGAACGCGGCGCGAATGGCCACCTCAGTCTTGCCGTAACCGACATCGCCGCAGATCAGGCGGTCCATCGGTTTCGGGGATTCGAGATCTTTCTTTGCGGCGACAATCGCCCGCCATTGGTCCGGGGTTTCCTCGTAAATAAAACTGTTCTCGAATTCGCGCTGCCAGCCGGTGTCCTGCGAATAGGCAAAGCCGACCTGCGATTCGCGCGCCGCCTGGATCGAGAGCATCTCGGCGGCCAGATCGCGCACGGCGTGTTCGGCATGTGCCTTGGCCTTGGCCCAGCGCGTGCCTCCGAGCGTGTTCAGCGGTGGACGCGCCTTGCCAGCGCCGACATATTTGCCCACCAAATGCGCCTCGCTGACAGGCACATAGAGCTTGGGCGGTTGCTGGGTGGGATCGCTCGGAGCATATTCAATCACCATGCATTCCTCGTCCGAACCGCGCGACGCCAGCCCGTGATCCAGAGGCTTGCGTCCCTGCGAGGCGGGCATTACCTGCAACCCAAGATAGCGCCCAATTCCATGCTGAAGGTGAACCACGTAATTGCCTTCCTCCAGCTCGGCGAAATTGATGTCCAGCATCGATCTCGATGTTTGCGCGTGAGCCGACTTGAGCCTGCGCGGTCGCTGCACCCGGTAACGGCCAAATATTTCGGCATCAGTCACCACTGCCAATCGCGCCGCTTCCCACAAGAAGCCCCGAGCCAACGCTCCCGCCCGCATCTGGAGCAACGATGCCTTGCCCAGACCATATTCCTTCCATATCTCCTCGAAACGCTGTCGCTCGCCATCGTTATTGCAAAAGACGCAGATTTCGTATCCCTGGCGAGTCCAGCGGTGAAGTTGCGAAAAGAATTCCTTGCGCTGGGCCTCGGCGATGTGAGCCTCAGGCGCGCGATCTCCAATGGGACGGAAGACTTCTAGGCCATGAAATTCGAGATTCGAGATTCGAGATTCGAGATTTGAAATTTTAGATTTCAAATTCGCATTGTCCGCGCTGGGAGCGTTTGCCAGGCTGTCTGCCGCCGAAATCAAATCGTCACATTCACCGGAATCTGAAAGCTCCACCGCAATCATTTCTTTTTTGACAGAATCGAATGCGGTCAAAGTGAGATGAAACGGATCGCCTCCGGGCACTTGCTGAAGATATCGCGATGTCTGCTCACGGATTGTTTCGGGATTGCACCAGACCAGGATGGTTTCCGCTGGAAGATAAGCGAGCAACGATACAGGCTCGCCGCTGATGGCCGCAGTCTGGGATTGGCGTTTAAGGATGCCAATCTCGCCGCTGGGTGGAATCGTGACGGCAGGGATTTCTTCCTTTGAAATCTGGGTGAATGGATCGAAATAGCGAAGGGAGGTCAATTCATCGCCGAAAAACTCAAGCCGCACCGGCCACGGACTGGTGAGCGGCCAAAGGTCCAGAATGCCGCCGCGCAAGGCAATCGTCCCTTTTTGCGCCACCTGCGCCTCGGGTTCGTAGCCCTGCTCCTCAAGCCACTCGATCAGGCTCAGCGGGTCCGCGCTGTCGCCGCGGTTGAGGATGCGGCTTCGCGCGCGCAGTTCGCCCGGTGGAAATGTCTTTTGCAGGAGCGCGATCAGGGTTGTGACGATGATTACAGGTTCAGCGCCGCGCAAGGGCTGCTCTAAAGTAGGTTGGCGTCCACGTACCTGGAGGCTCCTGGAACCGGCAGACTGGAGGTCTGCCCCACAAGGAGCGTCGCGCCCGGACGCAAGCGATGAAAGTGTATCGAGTCGATCACTGATGACATCGACATGCGGGAGCTTCGGCTCATGCGGCAGCGTTTCCCACGCCGGAAAGAAGCGTAGCGTTCGCTCAGACGCGCCTGCCGCGTTCGGAACATTGGCATTCTTAAGCCACGTCTGAATGTCCTGGTGATAGAGTTCCTGGGTTTTGAGGCCATCGGTGATGACGATAATGGAGCGAGTTGGAAACAGGCGCGCCAGGAGCACTGCCAGAAAAGGGTGGGCCGCCGAGTCAACCATGTCGAGCGACGCAAGACTCCCATGCTCCACGCGCCGAAACAGAGATTGCGCAGCGGGAGCCGACAAAACGACCGGGAACTCCCCGCCAGTCGTTACATGGTACCGGCCATCGCTCAAACTAAAGAAACGCTCGCAGGAGAAATCCGGAGCGTCAAGCTTTCAAGTGACTTCCTTCCTCCTGGACAGGGGTGTTCTAAACTCGCTCCCTTGATAGAAGTGGGGATGCGGCCAATCCCGCATTTCTGAAATTGTTAACCGCAGATGACGCAGATTAACGCAGATGAAGAACAAGCCATTTATTCTTTGAACGGAAGGGGCAGTCAGCCCGTATTGTCATGCGTTCGCAAAGCATCCGGCCGGGCCAGCCTCCATTTGTTCAAGCAACTCCTGTCTAAAGGCGTTGCCTCCCAAACACCAGCCTCTCTTGATTGAACAGGCGGACAAGCCCACATCCAATCCTCTTTGTGCCTTTGTGTCTTTGTGTGAACAAACAACTACGCCCAAAGGGCGTGATTGTTTATTCAAAGTCGTAAACGCGGACCTTTTTGCAGAGGCGCTTAAGAACGGCATGGACAAATTCCTGGTGCATCGGGTGGGCTTGGTAAGCGTCGTGAGCCTGCTTGTTGGCAAAAACGATGTTCAGAGCGACATGATAACTTTGGTCAACGACATCACGCGGGCTGGGCACCATTTTGCCGACGCTGAAATGCACCACGCCGGGAATAGGTTCGAGGTATTTCTTGATACCTGCCAGCAGTTCATCCGCCGTGTGCGGTTGCTCGTGATCGGTCCAGAAAATGACAACATGTGAGAACATGTCCTTATTGTGTGGAGATGGGGGAAAGCTGCAAGACTGAAAATGCAGCAATTTTCATTATTGCAGGCAAGCAAGAATCCCCAATACTCGATGGATATTTCTGCCTCCGCGACTCCGCGTGACTGCTTCTGAATATCCAATATCGAACAAGGAATTTCCAATAATGAAGTAGTGAAGCGTGCCAGCCGAAAGTTCAGTTATAGCCAACTCCCTTGCGCCATTTTATTGCTTTGCGCGTTGCGTTGAGTAAAAATACTCAATGTATTGAGTATTTTGTATGATACGTCTGACCATTCATGACGAATTGCTGAAGAGGCTCAAGGAAAAGCGCCGGTTCTTGCAGGTGTTGGCAGGGCCGCGCCAAGTCGGCAAGACCACATTGGTTCGGCAGGTAATGGCGGCATCACCCATGCCCGCCCACTACGCTTCCGCTGATGAGCCTTCGCTGCGCGGCGACCGCACCTGGCTTGAGCAGCAATGGGACATTGCTCGGATCAAGGCTGGGAAAGGGGAATTGGGCGCGCTATTGGTCTTGGACGAAATTCAAAAAATCACCGATTGGTCAACTGTGGTGAAGCTGCTTTGGGACAGTGATACCCATTCTGGCGTTCCCCTCAAGGTGGTCTTGCTCGGTTCATCCCCCTTGCTCATTCAGAGCGGACTTGCGGAAAGTTTGGCCGGACGTTTTGAAGTAATTGCGGTGCCGCACTGGTCATTCATCGAAATGCACGAAGCGTTCGGCTGGAACCTGGAGCAATACATTTTCCATGGCGCGTATCCTGGCGCTGCCGGGTTGATTGACACCCCGGAACGCTGGCGGCGTTATATTCTGGATTCCTTGATTGAAACCACGATTGCGCGTGACATCCTTTCGTTAAGTCGTGTTGACAAACCGGCGCTGCTGCGTCGTTTATTTCTTCTCGGTTGCGCCTACTCCGGTCAGATTCTGTCGTATCAGAAGATGATTGGCCAGCTTACGGATGCAGGAAACACGACCACTTTTGCGCATTATCTGGAATTGCTGCAAGGGGCGGGGATGCTGGCCGGGCTGGCCAAGTATTCTCTCGGCCAAGCGCGCCAGCGCGGGTCCAGCCCCAAACTGCAAGCTCTCAATACCGCCCTCGTGAGCGCCCAGGATCATCGCTCATTTATCGAAGCGCGAAACGACGGCGACTACTGGGGACGGTTGGTTGAATCCGCAGTAGGCGCGCATTTGTTGAATTCCAGTTTTGGCACGAACGTTAGTGTCACCTATTGGCGTGAACGGAACCACGAAGTGGATTTCGTTTTGCAGCAGGGAAGCGCGGTGGTTGCCATTGAAGTGAAAAGCGGAGGTCGCCGTGAATCGCTTCCAGGCATGGAAACTTTTGCCCGGCAATTCAAGCCGAAGCGCCAATTGCTGGTTGGCGGCCAAGGCATTCCATTGGAAGAATTTCTTTCCAAACCAGCAGCTTGGTGGCTCACTTGAAACGTAACCGTTCAGAGGGAAAAGTTAGCGTCTCGCTGACGCTCGCCGGAGGGAGGGCACAGGCAAGGATGCCTGTGCTACGTTAACAGTTGCCAAACCTTCATTATGACTGATGAGCCGATTATTGATTTGCACAGCGACCACTATTTCATGGGCGAGGCATTGCGGTTGGCGGCAAGAGCGTTTGAGGCGGATGAGGTGCCGGTGGGTGCGGTCGTGGTGCGTGATGGGCGCATTATTGCGCGGGCTTATAACCAAGTGGAGTTGCTCAAGGACGCCACAGCTCATGCCGAGATGCTGGCGCTGACTCAGGCCGAGGAGGCGTCGGGGGATTGGCGGTTGACCGATTGCACGTTGTATGTGACGAAGGAGCCGTGCCCGATGTGCGCGGGAGCAGTGGTGCATGTCCGATTGGCGCGCGTGGTTTTTGGAGCGAGCGATCCCAAGGGGGGCGCGGCGGGCAGCGCATTGAACCTGTTACAGTTTCCCGGACTAAATCACAGGTGCGAAATCACCAGCGGAGTTCGCGAGTTGGAATGCAGGTCGTTGTTGCAGGAGTTTTTTGCCGAGAAACGCAGGAAAAAAGAACCGGTTCTTGAGCCAAACAGTGGCATCAACGACTACAACTGATCAGCAATTCTCATTATGTGGGGTGGGCCTCCGGCCCGCCAGTTGCGGTGCCTCTGGCTCCGTAGAGAGTCGGAAATTTCGCGCGCAGACAGGATGATGTATCGAGGGGGCGGAGACCCCTCGAACCGGCAGGCCGGAGGCCTGCCCCACAGGGTTACTTTCCTGTCACGCACCCGGCATCCTTGCCTGTGCTACATGAACAGTTACGGATTCTTTTGTTCGGCATGGCATGTGCTTGTTGAGTGTGGAAACTAAATGTGCCTATGGCATTAAGAACCGATCAGGAGTGGGCGATTGAGTATTTAATACTTGGAGATTTGTGCAAACGTTATCGACGTAGCGACATTGAGCACGTTTACATTGCCGTCCAAGCTGGCTTTGCGTTTGGAGTGGATTGCGTCAATGTCGGGCCACTGCTTGCGAAGATTCGACCGCCGGGATACCCGGGACTGGATGCCGGCTACGCGCCCGCCATCGGCACGAGCGGACTGGCGTTTTTCAACTGGGTTTACAACATCGAACTGGCTGAGGAAGGGAGCGGCATCTGCCACACATACCAGATTACGCGCAAGCACGACCGTCGTACCATTCTTGGGAACATCAAAACCGACACCGACCCCGCCAGCGACTCCGCCAAGTCGGCTTACGACGAGCAGTTAAGACGCCTGACCAAGTCGCGCGAGTCGCTCTTGGTGACGAAACGTTACGGCACGATGGCTGAATTCCTGTTTGGCTAAACCGCGATAAGAGAGACTTTTTCGTTCTTCTCGTTACGGGCGGTGCCTTGGGCCTTGGAATCCAGAGTGGGTTTTGCGTCCACTAGAAATTGAGATGCCAGCAATATATGTGGGGCAGGCATAGGGTGTTGAATTGAGGAAAAATATTTTATGCTGATAATTGTCTTTTTCAGTAAAACCCGACTTTAGTCGAATGTTAACGCTTGGAATGTAAGTTTTGGTAAAACCTCAAATTTAAAATTTGAAATAGGGCTATGCATATCATTCCCCTGACCGCTACATCTTGTGGTTTACCATGCACTGCCATCAACTGGTCGCGCAACATGCGGTCAATGGGACTCAAGTGCATAGCCCTAATTTAGAATTTAAGATTTGAAATTTCAGACTTCCTGACTTGGGTGTGCGACCGGAAAGTAACCGGACTTTCGATTTTATGCAGACGAAACCTCATGCCGGAGGCATGAAAGTCTGTAGCCGGTGGTTGAGCGAAGCGATACCACCGGAAGCGGATGCCCCGCACGACGGCATCCCGAAGGGATGCCAGCACCAGCGCCATCAATCCAAATACCGCTCGTCGAACTCGACGCCGGATTTTCGGAGAAAGGCCACCAACTCCTCTTCTCGATACGTTTTCATCCGATGGCGCTCCTGCTGATCACATGATAATGCATGACCTTTCCAGAGCAAAAAACCGATCAATTCAAAACCCTAGGCGTACCCGTTGGAGTTTTTTCTTGATTTGCGGTGGAGATACGTTGATGTTTCTTCAATCTTTGCATCATTGTTTGAAATAATGCATCTGAGCCTGATTAATCTAACGCTGGGAGAGTTTTTCGGCAGAATGGGTCCGCTGGCATGAGCGTGGCCCGTACAACGCCGCAGTTGTATGACGAAGCCCGTCCAATGAGGGCTTGGATGGAGTGTATTATCTTACGGTGTATTCCAGCAAAGGTCGGCGGCTGGCTGGCCTGCCGTTCTATCCGTACCGTTCTGATGTTGCTGGTAATTGTTGCGGTGTTACCGTTGCTGGTGGTCATCCTGCATGCGCATAAAGGGCTCTTTTGGAACCTTGGAGCGCTTGTGCTGGCGGTGTTGCTCGGTTTTGCGGCAGCCGGGTATATTGGAACAATCGCTATTATCTGGCCTGCCAGGAAGCTTGCCCAAGCTGCGCATAAACTGGGGCTTGGCGATTTTGAGGCATGTGTGGGAACGGTCGGCGGAACACGGGAGCTTCAGCATTTGGCGCGAACCCTTGATGAGATGGCGGGGCTGATGTCGTCGCGAATTGCCAAACAGTGCGAGGTGGAGCAGGCATTGCGTCACAGCGAGGAACGTTACCGGCGGATTTTTAACGGCATTTCGGACGCGGCGTTCGTGCATGAGATTCTTGAGGATGGAGTTCTCGGAAAATTCATCGAAGCCAACGATGTGGCTTGCCATCGGTTGGGGTACACCCGGGAAGAGCTTTTGGATCGGCGTCCGACGGATATTGATGCGCGGGAAACGCAGGCAGGGGTGCCGACGCAGATAAAGCAGGTTCTTGCCGAGGGCAGCGCCATTTGGGAAGGGGTGCATGTGACCAAGGATAGCCGCCGCATTCCAGTTGAAATCAGCAGCAGCCTCTTTGAGTTGGACGGCAAGAAAATGGTGTTTTCGGCGGTGCGTGACATCAGCGAACGAGCGCGCTCCCTCGCAGAGCGAAACAGCCTTGAGGAGCAATTGCGCCAATCGCAGAAAATGGAGGCGGTTGGCCGGTTGGCCGGAGGCGTGGCCCACGATTTTAACAACCTGCTGATGGCCATCCTTGGATACTCGGAAATGCTGTTGAACGATCCCAAAGTGCCACCAGCCATGCGGGATGAATTGCAGGAAATCCAGAGAGCCGGCGAGCGGGCTGCGGGTCTGACCCGGCAACTTCTTGCTTTCTCGCGCAAACAGGTCATTGAGCCAGTTTCGCTGAACCTCGGCAACGTAATGCGCGAGTCGGAAAAGATGATCCGACGGATCATTGGCGAGGACATCCGGTTCACATGTCATGTCGAAGCAAAGTGTGGACGCATCAAAGCTGATCCGGGGCAGATCGAGCAAATCTTGATGAACTTGGTGGTCAATTCGCGCGACGCGATGCCCAAGGGCGGCGTTTTGACCATGGAAACCCGCGAGGTTCTTATTGAAGAGGAGTATGCCCGCACCAATTCCGAAGCGCGCGCCGGTCGATGGGCGCTGTTGGCGATCAGCGATAATGGCATCGGCATGAGCAAGGAAACATTGTCGCACCTGTTTGAGCCGTTTTATACAACCAAACCCAAGGGCAAGGGCACTGGACTTGGATTGGCAACAGTTTATGGGATCGTGAAACAGAACAAGGGGTTTATTCTGGTTTACTCGGAGTTGGCGATGGGCACGTCCATCAAGATTTATTTCCCCGTGATTGAATCGGACGTGAGTTCTCTGGACACACGGGAGCATCCGTCCGCCGTGCCACACGGCACCGAAACGATCCTGCTGGTGGAGGATGAATTGCTGGTGAGACAGTTGACGCGAACCATGCTGACGCGCTTGGGTTACCAGGTGATTGAGGCTGCCAGTGGCAATGAAGCTCTGGAGAAATACCGCGAGGATATCAACAGGATCGATCTTTTGATCACCGACGTAGTGATGCCCGGCATGAATGGTCGCGAATTACAGGAGGCGATGCGCCGCCTGCGCCCCGGTCTCAAAACTCTGTTCGTTTCAGGCTATACCGATGACGTTATTGCCAACCACGGAATTTTGGAAGCTGGAGTGCATTTTGTAGCCAAGCCGTTTTCGTCAGGCAAATTGGCCAGCAAGATTCGCGAAGTGATTGAAGGATAAGGGTGACTTTCATGTAGCATAGGCATCCTTGCCTGTGCCCCTCCCTCCGGCGAGCGTCAGCGAGACGCTAATTTCTCCCTCTGAACATTTACAAACTCAGTTTCCCGTAAAGACGGATGGTGGGCTCATGTTGCCATAACGATCGACGGCACGGACGGCGATGGTTTCGGGGATGGGCGCTTTGAGTTGAAGGGATGTTTGGCTCAGCGGAACAATTTCTGTTTCCCAGTGGGCGCGGAACTTCTTTTGGACGACCCAGCGGTTGATGTCTCTGGCGGACGTCTTCCAGTTAATCTTAATCCTGGAGGCGTTGCGGGACCCCCAGAGGGCTGGAGACTGTGGCCCGGACTTGCTCAGCCATGGCAATGCGGGGACAAGCGCGGGTTGAGCATAGATTCGCCGAAGACTCGATGCCACGCCATTGCTGTTGGCCAGGATCGCGCGTGAATGCCAGAAGAACTCGCCGGGCACGGATGGCATCTGGCGCGTAATTGTGACTTGTTCAGCGGCTTCGCCCATCTGGGCAAGCCCGGGCCAGACGTGGCGGCTCAGAGTGTTTTGTTCATTCCACCATTTGAGCAGGTCTCGGAATTTTCTATCCGGGTCATCCGTATGCCAATAGAGCTGCGGTGCCAGGTAATCGACCGAACCGTTGATCAGCCAGGCGCGCGCATCGGCATACAATTGGTTGTAGGCATCAAGACCGTGGACGGATGCCGGTTGGCCTGGCCGCCAGATGCCGAAGGGGCTGATACCGAAGCGAACCCACGGCTTCTCTGCTTTGATGTAGCGATATGTTTGTTGGACAAACGCATTCACATTCTCGCGGCGCCAATCCGGTCGGGATAGCTTGCCGCCTTTGGCCAGGTAACGGCGCCAGTTGGATTCGTCAATGGCATCGAATGCTTGCTGAGGCAGTTTTTTGTCCGGATAAGGATAAAAATAGTCATCGAAAAGCGCGCCATCAATGTCGTAGCGGCGGACAACGTCCATGATGACGCTCAACGAGTAATCGCGCGCGCCTTTATCCGATGGATCGAGCAGCAGAAGCTTTCCATATTGGCGGACCAAGTCAGGCCGCGCACGGGAGATGTGCTTGGGCGAAGCGGGCGCTGAAGCGTCGTGGCGGACCCGGTAAGGATTGAACCACGCGTGCAGTTCGAGTCCGCGTTTGTGAGCTTCGGTTATGGCAAAGGAAAGAGGATCGTAAAAGAACCCCGGAGAACGTCCCATTTGTCCGGTCAAACACTCCGACCACGGTTCAATCCGAGAGTTATAGAGCGCGTCACATTCTGGCCGGACTTGCAGGAAAACGGCGTTGAACTTGAGGCGGGCCGCCCGGTCCAGAATGGTCAGCAACTCCGCCTTCTGCTGGGCGGGGGGTAGGTTGGGCTTGGAAGGCCAGTCAATGTTATCGACGGTTGCAATCCAGAGCGCGCGGAACTCGCGTTCAGGCATGGGAGCATTGACTTGAGGCGCGCGCTGGAGAGGGGGTGGCGCATATCCCATTCGCGGACGCGGAGTTCCCGCCACGACCAGCAGCGTGGCAAGCACAATGAAACAACCCCAAATCCTATTGGTCGAGCAGTGCATAAATCGAGAGGACCAAGCCTGCTGACGAAGCGGGACGTCCGTATTTGCGCGGCATATTAGGGGAAGGAGAGGAAGATTGCCAGTTTTCAGTTTTTGTCGATCAAGCGGAAAAAAAAGACTAGCATCCATCCGGGCAATTGCTCAGCATCAGGAGTTATTTGGTTTGGAGATGGAGCCAGGCTCCGTTCCGATTTATTAGCGGGCAAGGCCCGTGTTGAGATGAAAGCAAAGATTATCATTACACCTAAGAAGGCCGTGCTTGATCCGCAAGGCAAGACAGTGCAGAACGCCCTCGAACACATGGGTTACAGCGGAATCGGCAATGTGCATGTCGGCAAGTACATGGAGATCGAGTTGCCGGGGAGCGACAAGGAGGCGTGGCGCAAACAGGTCGATGAAGCCTGCCATCGGCTGCTAAGCAATCCGGTGATCGAAGATTACAAGTTCGAGATTGAATAACGGCCCGGTTGCCTGACAGGGACCGCGCGATTACATTATGCGTGTTCGTGACGGGCAACCTTCGCCGACCGAATGGATTACACAATGAATTTTGCTGTTCTTCAATTTCCGGGGTCGAACTGCGACCAGGACTGCGTTCACGTCATGAAAAACGTGCTGGGGCAATCGGCGCGCTTGGTCTGGCACAAAGACAATTCCTTGAGCGGATTCGACGCCGTGCTCGTGCCCGGCGGATTCAGCTACGGGGATTACCTGCGCACCGGTGCCATCGCGCGTTTCAGCCCGATCATGCAGGCCGTTCAGGCATTTGCCGCCGCCGGAGGACCGGTTCTAGGCATCTGCAACGGATTCCAGATTCTTTGCGAAGCGGGCCTGCTGCCGGGAGCGCTGATTCGCAATCGCTCGCTCCAGTTTCGCTGCGAAAACGTGTTTCTCAAAAGCCCGACCGTCGATTCGCCGTTCACTAACCGAATTCCCGCTGGCAAGCTGCTACGCGTGCCGATCGCTCACGGAGAAGGATGCTACTTCGCCGATGAACAGACCATCGCGCAGCTCAAGGCAAACAACCAGATTTTGTGGCAATATGTCAATGCCGCTGGCGAGGCAACTGAAACGGCGAACCCAAACGGGTCGGTCTGCAACATCGCCGGTGTCTGCAACAAGGCACGGAATGTGGCTGGTTTGATGCCCCACCCGGAGCGGGCCGGCGAATCAGTGCTGGGCTGCGAGGATGGACGGCTGATTTTGGAAAGTTTGGTGGCGTGGTTGGGCAATCGGAAAGTGAAGAAAGCGGCGTAACTGTCCGGTCTATGCGCTACACTGTTATAATAGAACACGGCATTGAAAACTTCAGCGCTTACGCGCCGGATTTTCCAGGTTGTGTGGCTGCGGCCGATACCGAAGCAGAAACGCTCCAACTGATGAAAGAAGCACTCGCCTTGCACATCGAAGACATGCGCCAACGCGGCGAACCGGTGCCCCAGCCCTGCCAAGTTCGGGAGATTGAAGTTGCTGCGTAGCAAGTGGGCTGATTTGCGCGGATGCCGAATCAAGAACTCAATCATAAAATGAGCATTGCTGAACTAAAAGAACAGATTGTCGAACTTTTGGCTGGCGAACGTCTGAAATTGGCGACGTTTCTGGAGGAATTGGAGGAGAAAGACGATCCTCTATTCCGTCAAACCCTGATTCAGCGGATGAAGGCTATGGATAAAGGAAACAAAGTTTCGATGGATGTTTTTGAGCAGCTACATCAGAATCTGAACACGCGATGAAAGAAGTCCGGATTGTTGGCATCCAAAAAATGCGCTGTTGAGAATTTATTGATAAAGAATTTCTGATTCCATGAACGACCCACTTATCACCCCTGAACTGGTCAAAAGACATAATCTCACTCCCGAAGAATACGAGAAAATCAAAGGTATTCTAGGACGTGAGCCGAGCTACACCGAGTTGGGCATCTTCTCGGTGATGTGGAGCGAGCATTGCTCTTATAAGAATACACGGCCTCTGCTGAAGACGTTTCCGACCAAATCGCCCAAAATCCTCGTGGGCGCGGGTGAGGAAAACGCCGGCATCATTGATATTGGCGACGGTTTGGCGATTGCATTCAAGATCGAATCGCACAACCACCCCAGCGCGGTTGAGCCGTTCCAAGGGGCGGCCACCGGCGTGGGCGGCATTGTGCGCGACATCTTCACCATGGGTGCCCGTCCGATCTGCGCGGTCAATTCGCTGCGTTTCGGACCGATTACCGACGATGGTTCTGGCAACCAGGACGCGCACGCGCTGGCCAATAACCGGCGGCTTTTCAGCGGCGTGGTCTCCGGCATTGCGCATTACGGGAACTGTTTTGGCATCCCCACCATTGCGGGAGAGGTCTATTTCGACAAATCCTACGAAGGCAATCCGCTGGTCAATGCATTCTGCCTGGGCGTTCTGCGGCATGAACAAATTGCCCGCGGCGCGGCCAAGGGGGTTGGCAACCCTGTCTTTTACGTTGGGCCGGCGACCGGTCGCGACGGCTTGGCCGGGGCGGCGTTTGCCTCACAGGATCTCACCGACGAATCAGCCGAAAAGCAACGCGGAGCGGTGCAAGTCGGCGATCCGTTCATGGAAAAGCTCGTCTGCGAAGCGTGCCTGGAATTGCTGGCGACCGATGCGGTGGCTGGCATCCAGGACATGGGCGCGGCCGGTTTGACCTGCTCGACCTGCGAAACCGCAGCGCGGGCCGGCACGGGCATCGAAATTGAATTGAACAAGGTTCCTCAACGCGCGACAAACATGACTCCCTATGAGATCATGCTCAGCGAATCGCAGGAACGGATGCTCATTATCGTCAAAAAAGGCCGCGAAGACGAAGTGAAGCGCATCTTCGACAAATGGGATCTGCCGTGGGCGCAGATTGGCGACGTCACCGACACCGGCCGCATGGTGGTCAAGTTCGGCGGCAAGATTGTGGCAGACCTCCCGGCGGCAATCCTGGCCAATGAAGCTCCTATTTACCAGCGCGAATCGTGCGAGCCGGCCTACCTCAAAGCCGTCCGCGAATTCACGCTGGCCAGTGTGCCCGATTCCAAGAACCCGGTCACTGAACTCAAGCTACTACTGGGAACCCCGACGATTGCGTCCAAGAACTGGGTTTACCGTCAATACGATCACATGGTTCGCAACGGTTCTGTTATCTGCCCCGGTTCGGATGCCGCTGTTCTGCGCATCAAGGATGACTCGCTGCCCGTCTCCAAACCCAGCGCGGAGCAGCCTTCCAATCCGGCCCCCATCGAGAAATACATTGCCATCACAGTCGATTGCAATAGCACCTACGTCTATCTGGATCCCTATGAAGGCGCTAAAACCGCCGTCGCAGAAGCCACCCGCAATCTCGCCTGCTCTGGCGCTGTCCCTCTTGGGACAACCGACAACTTGAACTTTGGCAATCCGCACAATCCCGAGCTCTTTTGGCAGCTCAAGGAATCGGTTCGGGGCTTGGCCGAGGCTTGTCGCGCATTCAATTCACCAGTGACCGGCGGCAATTGCAGCCTTTACAACCAAAGTTCCAACGGCCCCATTGATCCAACGCCCACAGTGGCATTGGTCGGTTTGATCGAGAAACGCGAATACATCACCACCCAATGGTTCAAGAACCCCGGAGATGCAATTATTCTGCTCGGCGAAATTGCTGACAAGGCGGATCCGCTTCTCGGCTTGGGAGGTTCGTCCTACTTGCAACGGGTTCACGGCTTGAAAACAGGCGTGCCGCCACGCTGTAATTTCGACAAAGAAAAGACACTAAACACCACCCTGCTCGGTTTCATCTACAGCGGACTGGTAAAAAGCGCGCATGATTGCAGCGAAGGCGGCTTGGCGGTCGCGCTGGCTGAAAGCTGCATTTCGGGCCAGGAAGCCCGTGAAACCCCGTGCCTGATCGGAGCGCAAATTGATCTTTCTTCCGAGAAGGATTTGCGTTTGGACGCGTTGCTGTTCGGGGAGTCACAGGCCCGCGTGGTCATTTCCGTTGCCGCTGACGACGCGATAAAGGTTCTTGAGAGCGCCAAGATTCTCGGCGTGCCTGCGCTACGGCTTGGGACGGTAGGCGGCGACGCTTTGACCATCAAAACCGCCTCTGCGGAGCTGAATTGGACCGCAGCCGAACTCCACGATATTTGGTGGAACAGTATCGCGCGGGCAATGGGGTAGGAAATTTGCTGGTTTTCAGTTTTCGGCGGGAAAAGGCAACCACGAAATAGACAGAGGGGGTTGTCTGGGGTGCGTGACAGGAAAGTAACCTAAAGCAGAAATACGACTTCTGACGGCGTATTCTTTGTGGTCTATTCTACCAAGTTGGATATAATACATTCAATGCTAAACACCAGACCCAAATCCGAAATGGCCAACCTTCCCACTCTGGAAGCCAGCGGCTTCCCAGCCTGTAGCCGGTGGTTGAGCGAAGCGACACCACCGGTTAACGATTCAAAATAAGCCGCACCCCGGCAGGGGTGACAGCGGTGACAACCTTCCAAACCCATGCCTTCCACACATACCAGCCTGCATTATCATTTGATCTTCGCCACCAAAAACCGCGAACCTCGCCTCGGAATTCAATGGCAGGGCCAGCTCAATGAATACTTGGGCGGGACAGTGCGGGGGCTCAATGGTTATCCCCAAGGCATTGGGGGCGTGAACGATCACATTCACCTTTTGGTTTCTCTCAAGGCAACGCATTGCCTTTCCGATTTCGTGCGGGAATTGAAAAAAGCCTCTTCCTCATGGATTCGGGAAACGTTTCATCAACCGGACTTTCATTGGCAGGAGGGCTATGCGGGATTCACCGTCAGCGCCTCCGCGCGACAATCGGTCCAAACCTACATCACCAATCAGCAGGAGCACCATCGGAAGAAAACGTATCGAGAAGAATTGGTGGCCTTTCTCCGAAAATCCGGCGTCAAATTCGACGATCTGTA
>CAIUEN010000369.1 GCA_903898185.1 uncultured Verrucomicrobiales bacterium | reverse complement strand
TCTCAAAGCGCTTCATGCGGAAGCCGACCAAAAGCGGGCACGGTGGGATGTGGTGCTCAAAGCTGATTCGGCAGAGCCAAACTCCTCCGATTGGCGCAATCTCCAGCGACTGGTTGAATCTGCCTTGCCACAGGTGGAATCCAGCTTGAGATCGAGCGACCAGACCAAGCTTGCCGTCAACCCAGGTCTTCTGGCCCGCTATGATCGATTGAACCTTTTCGCACAACTGGCCTCAGACATCGGGCGCACAAATGGAATCCATGGACTCTGGATATTGGTGCCAGCCAACGACCAATCCCCATTGCCTTTGCTGGGCCGAAAGCCAATCCCGATCACCAACGTTGCCCAGCATGCAAGACTGACGGAAGCGTGGCTGGCGAACAAACACCGGGCATCCGTATGAGGCGAACCCGAAAGAAAATGGGTTTTGCGCTCTTTGATGAATCAACTCGCCGATTTGACTTGCTTTGTTCACTAAAAATGGCATGTTCACGAAACCGTGAACTAGATAATTTTGTGAACACTAACAGTTTTTCAGTTGTTGAATTAGAGAAGGCGCTCACAACGAAGCTACGTGAAGTGCTGGCGAGCGTCCCGTGGCTGGACGCAGTGATCAGTCGCTTTCCGACCATATCAGACAAGGGATTTGATCTGCTTGTAAAAGTGAAACCGCCCACCGGAATGTCGAGGGAGCTTTGGGTACAGTTCAAAGCGGATCCGAGGCCTTCACAGTTTCCTTATGCATTCGTCGCCAAGGAAGAGGATCCGCAGTCCGTTTTGGTGTTTGCGGCTCCGTTGATCACTCCGAATATGGCGCAGACTGTCCAAGAGAACGGTTGGAGTTGGTTCGATCTGGCTGGGAACTGCCACCTGAACATCCCCAATGTCCTTCTCATAGAACGCAAGGGGAACGCCCCAGTTCACAAATCGCCACGCCCGAGCGCAAATCTGAGCACTCCGGAATCGGCGCGCGTCATCCGCGCCTTACTGGTTCCCGAGCACATCGGGAGAGTTTGGACTCAGAGAGAAATGCAACTTCATTGCCAACCCAACGTCAGCCTTGGGCTAGTAAACAAAGTTGTTCGCTATCTTACCGATGAAGCTTACGTTGATGTCGCCAAGGGAGGCTTCCGCATCCGTGATCCATTCAAGTTGCTCGTTGCTTGGCGCGATGCGTATCGTTTCGATCGCCACACCCAGCACCGCTACTTCACGCTGAAAAAGGGGCCCGATCTGCAACAGGCATTAGGTTCCCTGGAATCGATCACCGGTGGGCACGCGGCGTACTGCGCTTTCTCGGCGGCAGATTTCCAGGCTCCGCATGTGCGACAGGCCAAAACCTGGCTGTTTGTTGGTTCGGAATGGGAAGAAGCCTTCGCCTCAGCTCTGGAAGCCAAACGAGTCGATACGGGTGAGAACATGACGGTCCTTCTTCCAGAGGATCCGGGTGTCTTTTACCTTCAAGAATCTGAGGGTAACAAATTGGCCTGCACCAACCCGGTGCAGACCTACGTCGATCTTTGGCATTGTGGCGGTCGGGGACAGGAAGCGGCCGAAGCCTTGCTCGAACAGAAACTCAAACCGGAATGGAAGCTGAGGATTCCGGCATGAAAAACGAACCACGGCACCAGAATCACCGTGCTAACCGATGCAGAACCATGTAAAAAGCAGCACCGTATGAGAATTGACCGCCTCGAAATAGAGAATTTTAAGAAGTATGCAAGGCAAGCCTTCGATTTTCATCCGAAGTTCACCTTGCTTGTCGGTGACAATGGCGCGGGCAAAACCACAGTTCTGGATGCGTTGTCGGTGGCCATGGCGGTTTGGTTGGTTCATCCACCGGATCACAAGTTGTTGACCAGCCGACGCAAGATTTTAAGGAGTGAAATTCGATTGGGTGGGCGAGTTGAAGGGGATCGAATTCAATTCAGAGACATGCCACCCGCGTCCGTCAAAGCGACAGGCTCCATAGCGGGGCAGGAGGGAAAACAGTGGATTCGGATCAATTCCGGCAATGATTATGATAACAATAGCGACGCCAAAGAAGTCTTAGGCATGATTGAATCGGCTTATAGCCGGGATCGTGTCGGGGAGAAGCTCCTATTCCCGGTTCTTGCCTATTACGGGGCTGGTCGAGCCTGGCTTCCATCGAACAGGCGATCAAAAGGCAAAGTGAGATTCACGGGGCCGGCCCGCCGTTGGGGTGCCTTTTATGACTGTTTCAACGAGCGGATTCGCACGGCGGAATTGCAGGATTGGTTTCTGGGGGAGACCCTTGCCAGCGTGAACCGACGCGGCTTAATGCGGCCAGGGTTTGAAACGGTTAAGCGGGCTGTCTTGAACTGTGTTCCTGAGGCCAATAATCTCTGGTATGACACCGATCTGAAACAAGTTGTGTTGTCCATTGGTGGGGGCGCGCAACCCTTCGACAATCTGAGCGCCGGTCAGAGGATGATGTTGGCCTTGGTTGCCGACCTCGCCATAAAGGCAGTGACGCAAAATGCATTTCTATTGCCACCGGAAGAGCTGGGGCAGGAAGATCAGCCCTTGCCCAGAGTCTTGAAGGAAACCCCCGGTGTGGTTCTGATCGACGAACTCGATGTTCATTTGCATCCCAAATGGCAACGGCGTGTCGCGACTGATTTGAAGAACACCTTCCCTGGCATCCAGTTTATTTGCACGTCCCATTCCCCGCAGGTTATCGGGGAAGTG
>CAIUEN010000368.1 GCA_903898185.1 uncultured Verrucomicrobiales bacterium | reverse complement strand
TTTCTTTCAGTTGATCGTTTACACCTGCGAGGATGGTAGGAATGGCTCCGTTGGAAGTCAAACGAGCAAACTCGTCAAGTTGGCTGTAGTCAGGCGGTTGTTTTCAATCGCGCTGTAGTTGTGCTCTTGTGCATCCTTGCTGTGAGTAATGAGACGAAAAAATGTAATTTGGACAGAGTTTGCCATTGGCACGGCGGGATCGTGCAAGGCAGTGACTCCTCAATCATGACTGGCACGGCGTCAAAATCAGCGCACACGATTTCAGTGCGCGACCTGGTGGAGTTTGTTCTCCGGCAGGGTGATCTCGGCGGCGAGCGTGAGTTTGTCGGATCTGACAGGGCGCTCGCCGGCATCCGCGGCCACCAGAAAATCCAACGCTCACGCCCGACGGGTTATCTGACCGAGTTGCCCGTTGAACACAAGGTAGATGCGGATGAATTCACGCTGCAAATCCGCGGACGGATTGACGGTTTGCTCATCACGTCCGACCGCGTCTTGCTGGAGGAAATAAAAACCATTTCAGGATCTTGGAATCACGAAGCTGATCCGCTGCACTGGGCACAGGCAAAATTCTACGGATTCATTTATGCACAGGAACACACGTTGAAGGAACTCATCATTCAGCTTGTATATCTGGAATTGCCCTCCGGCAAGGTCACCGAGTTTCGTCAGACTTTGTCATTTGCTGAACTGTCTGATTTCTTTGCCACAACCACCGCTGTGTATGTGGCTTGGCTGCGTGAACGTCATCACTGGTGCCTGGCACGGGATGCCTCTATCGCTACGCTTTCTTTTCCGTTCCCAGAGTATCGTCATGGGCAGCGTGAGCTTGCAGTGGCTGCCTATCGCGTTCTGGCCAATGGCGGCCGATTATTTCTCGCTGCCCCCACCGGCATCGGGAAAACCATCTCCACGCTGTTCCCGGCAGTCAAATCGTTGGGGGAAGGAAAGCTCGAACGCATCTTTTACCTGACGGCCCGCACGGTCGGACGCGCCATCGCCGAGAAAGCTTTGGTTGATTTGCGCCGGGCTGGACTGAAAATTCGCGCCGTCACGCTCACTGCCAAGGAAAAAGTCTGCATCCGAGAAGTGCATCCCTGTGATCCACTGACGTGCCCCTTCGCCCGAGGTTATTACGATCGTATCAAACCCGCGATTCGCGAAGCCTTGGAACGGGAAGAAATCACCCGCTCGGTTCTCGAAGCTGTGAGCCAACAACATCAGGTCTGCCCCTTCGAGCTTTCCTTGGACGTGTCCGTCTGGGCTGACGCCGTCATCTGCGATTACAATTACGTTTTTGATCCCCAGGTTTATCTGCGGCGTCACTTTGCCGACGAGGGAGGCGCATACGGTTTCCTCGTCGATGAGGCCCACAACCTGGTGGATCGGGCACGCGACATGTTCTCCGCCGACCTGGATGGCCGAGAGATTTTGGAGGTCAAGCGCGCCACCAAAAAGGATGCACCGCGTTGTTCCAAGGCCCTGGCTCAATTGCACACGGTAATGCGCAAACTGGGCAACGCCACAAAATCGCTGGATGAACCATTTGAAGCCTCCGATTCCTCCTTCGAACTCAATTTGTTTCCGGTAAAGACAGCGAAGATCCGGGAGCAGAACAGAGGTGTGAGCGCGAGTTCCGAGTTTCCTGAGAGTTTAATTGAGCCAATGGAAACCGCGCTCAACGAGGTGGAGAGCTGGCTGGTCAAGAACCAACCAGCCGAGTTTCGCGAAGCCTTGCTTGGGCTCTATTTCCTGCTGCATTCGTTCCGGCGCACAGCCGAAGTTTACGATGCGCGATTCGTGACCATCATCGCAAACGCCCCAGAAATAAAGGTTCGTCTGTTTTGTTTGGATCCTTCCCTGTTGCTCCGCAAAGCGCTGGCCCGCGGCAAGGCGGCGATCTTTTTCTCCGCCACGCTCACGCCGATGGACTATTACCGAACGCTG
>CAIUEN010000367.1 GCA_903898185.1 uncultured Verrucomicrobiales bacterium | reverse complement strand
TCCAAGCGGCCATCATTCCGTCTTGGCTGCGCCTCCCAATGCCAAAGAAAAACCGCAGCTCCTTTTCACAAACTGTCAAAAATGAAAAATTCCTGGTTTGAAAACTACAAAGAATTCCTGGTTTGAAAACTCCGCGACACACCTCAAGTTTATTCTTGCCCTGCCGAAGCATCGTTTTTTGGCGGACGACCTGCCTTTTGACGAGGTGTCAATGCGATCCCTCAGCGGTTTCAAGCAATGGAACGATGCGTATCTCATCGCCCTGGCCGCCAGTCACAGTCTCAAACTTGCCACCTTGGAAAGGAAACTGGACAACATGGACAGTCTGAAGGTTTCTGTGCTTCATGTCATTCTTTGACGGGGCGGCGTGCCACGGCATCGCCATGCGGCGGCAAGGGAACCGTCCAATGCGGCTACTGGCAGTTGGTGGACAGCGGTGTAATGGGAGTAACCCCTGATGGAGCTGGTGGGTGACGAACTGGTGGCGCGATTTGCTCTGGAAGATGGAGAACGATACGAACCAAGGATCCTTCAGCGGGCAGCAACTTCGTGTTGGGAAAATGAATTCGGTCGTTGTCACGATCCTCTCCCGTGTTGTTGATCAAGGCGGCGGAATCGCGGATCACCGCGATGATGGAGCCCTCGCGTTGCGCAGCGAATCCAAAGTCGTCTATTACTGAACCATTATAGAGCCACACGCGAGAGCTCAGCGGACGCGGTGGGCGTTTCTTTCCTTCGTCCATCAAACACATCAGATCGCAAAGCGCAGCATGGGTTGGCTTGCCGTTGTTTTCCCAGACCACGTCGATCTGGAGGGAGTTGGTCTGTGGAACAGAAGCAGGAGTGTTGAAAGCCCCAATTACGGGCTCTCGGTTGATTCCCAGAAGCAGGAACGCGACATGGACATCGGAAGGCGCCGCTTCCGTCGTGAGCAGTGACTCGTATGCCTTGCCTTTCTCGTTTACAAGGGCGTATTCAACGGCTTGGGTTCGAACGGCCACCCGGGCTGACAGGCTGACGGTGCGGAATCGTTTGTCGAATTCCACCAGCCCGATTTGGAAGCTGTTCGAGCCGGTCTGACGCAAGTTTAGCGCCTGTTTCATCGCGGATTCCGCCTGGGCTGGGGTTGGATGCGTGTTGCTGTTCGCGAGAGCGGGCGCTGGGGCAGGGGTAAACTTGCCGGACGGGCTAACGCTGACATCGGAAGCGGGAGGCGGCATAGTCTGCCGTGAAGTGTTCCCCGACGAGATTGGTTGGGCGGAAGCGGCGAACAAAGCAGCAATCATGCTAATGCATCCCACACTCATCAGGGCGAACCAAGGAAATCGGCTTCTGAAATTCACAGTTTCAAACTATTTCACCACGGCTTTTCGCTGTCAATATATTCTTGGACAATCTGGACTGTGGATACGTCAGCGATTCTCGATGCCGGATGGGTTGCTCTTGGCGCATCAGGTATGAATAAGACGCCGCATTGAATCATGGATGGCTGTGGCATCCAGTTCGGGCGATGAGAAGAAGTTGGAACGTCCCACAATGGCAATCGGATATTCAGCACGGTCGGCGGGCAGCGCGCCGTGTGAGCCTCTTAGGGAGTTGGAACTTAAAAAAGTACCAGCGATTTGGCCAAAAAGGTGTAGAATAGGAAGAGGAGTTAAATTTTATGTCCTTGAATATTCCTTCTTTAGACATCGTCAAAGTGATCAAAGACGCCTCCCGCAAATTGA
>CAIUEN010000366.1 GCA_903898185.1 uncultured Verrucomicrobiales bacterium | reverse complement strand
TATTCAACGTGAAGGGCCTTCATCTCATATTCAAGAGAGCGCACTGAAATTCCAAGATGCACCGCCGCCTCTTTTTTTGAAAAGGCTTGGTTGCCGGTGTTTGTGTGTGTGCTGTTGTTCATTGTCAGGATAAATTATAGCACAATTTTCAGAGGAATGAGAGAAATCATGGTAACTATTCATGTCGGTGGAATTTTGAAAGGAGGCATGGGCGCTCTTGAAGTCGGCATGTTTTAGTTATTTTTAGTTATGGAAAACCTTGCGGAACCATGCGGAGAACCCGTTTTTTTAAGGGAATTGATGCTTCTGTAAGGTCTTGATCCCCGCACCATTGCGCACAGTTCCGCAAACTCCCGTAGGATTCGATTCCCTTCACCCGCTCCAATGTTTATAGGGGTTTCGTCGATATGACCCAATTTTTGTGTCAGTTTTGTGACAACGGTTGAATGGTGTCGCTCAAAAACGACCGCGCATCAGCGTCAGCCAAACGATCTGTGCATTATCCAAGCTGAGAATTCAGCAAAACGAGGTTGATTGTTCTTTTAGGGCATTGTTCTAGCCCTACTTTACTCCTTAGTGTCTGGCAGGAAATTCGTAATATGTTAATAGTTAGATAGATAAGATGCAATCGGGCTTCAAATGTTCTTGATCAAACTTCAAGAAAACAGCGTTTTTGGCCACTTCGCGATTATTTGCGAAATTCCACCCGAATCATTCGCGCTCCATTCTATTCCCAACGTGCTTATTATAAATGCGTTACGAGTTTCCTGCCAGACACTACTTAGCAAATTCAGTGTCAGAGACCTCCGGCAAAGCCGGAGGCTTGAAGGAGGGGGGAGGCTCAAAGCCGCTTTGGCCCTTCGGGCTAAACATCCCACCGTAAAGTTTCAACAGAACATCCTCTGTTTTCCAACCCTTCCAAGTGAAGCTTCTGATTGATAACAATGGGACTTTTCAATCCCAAATCCTCGCCTAAGGACATCAAAAACGAGATTTTCCCACTCAAAACCAAGTCGCTCCATTTATACAAAATGTATGGAACCAAAAGCATCATTTTCCGTGGTGCAAGAATTCCTTAGGCAAGGATTTGGGTCAACCCGTCGTGGTTGCGTTCTTATAAACGCATGAGATTTCGGCAAACAACTCGGACGATTTTCCCATTTCCCAGATTCCCGGAACCGTCAAACTTTTAGAGTCCTCCGGCAGAGCCGGAGGGTTTCTCGCAGGACTTAAAGAACCGTTGTTCCCTGGTTTGGCAACGGTCCGTTTCAGCATCGTTCAGACCACCACCAATTCGCCATCGAGCAAGAAGAGGCGGTGTTCTTGCGCCTGCCAGACCAGCATTTTCGTCGAAATTTAAGTTGGACTTCATAAGACTCGGTCGTGATAATTATTTAATAAGCGCAGAAACTGAGCTGAAAGATCTATTGGATTTGCACGAACTGTACTATTTACATGTCGATGGAGAGATAGGGGGGCTTGCGAAAGCTTTTCGGGGCAAAGCGAAACGCCCAGACTTTTTATGTTTTGTGAAAAACTCCATGATGGCTATCGATGCCAAAGGAGGACAGGATGACTCGGATCTGTGGGTCAAGTGTGATGATG
Source organism: uncultured Verrucomicrobiales bacterium (assembly GCA_903898185.1). Lineage (GTDB taxonomy): Bacteria > Verrucomicrobiota > Verrucomicrobiia > Limisphaerales > Palsa-1400 > CAIUEN01. The sequence continues at coordinate 2,965 of CAIUEN010000366.1, read as the reverse complement.
TGCTGAAACTAGATAAACTTCATCGCATGACTGGATTTCCCGTTTGTCTTGCGTTCCTATACCGTGGAAAGTGGTTCTTCATTGGAGTGCAACGATTTCTGCGAACTCACCCCGGCGGTGCGTTAATTGATTTCAAAGAAGCAACCAAAACGGCATATTGCATAGAAAGTGCAAAATGTATGACGTTAGATGGCACAACATTATTGAGCTTAATGGAAAAAATTTATTCCGACGAAGTTGCGGCTCTGTGACACTCCCCCAACAATATTGTGGTAACGCCTACGCTACCAAGAGGGTTTTGACCTTGGGGCCTAGCGGCATTTCATCCCACGTCCGGCCTTGAAACAGTCGGCCATTGCGCTTTTTAGAAACACCACCCCACTGTTTGAAGTAGAAAGCCACTTTGGCTTGACGACACTGGTCACGAAGGTGTCCGTGCCCCAAGATTCTTCAATGGGGCGGGCACCAAGGCCGGATTCGCCGACGACGATCACCCAATTGATCCCTAATTCAGGTTGGGCAAGGGGGCTATTAACAGTCAAGTGAAAGAAGCTCCGGTCCGGCGCATATCATCAATTCGCGAAGCGTATTCGGGGCTTTCGACAGAAACTCCCATCCAGGTGTTTTCGGTCCAAGGCAGTGCGGAACTTAACTCCAGAAGGCGTTCTGAGCGTTTGGTCAGGATTTGCAGTAGGTGCCACGGTGCCAGCCGCATAATGGAAAACACCTTAAGGATGAACGACTTTGGCACGTCACGGTGGAAAAGATCGATCATCGAATTAACGAAAATCATTTGCGGGCGTTTCCATCCGAGTGGCATTTCTAACACATGTTCATGTGTCGTTAATTTGAACCCATTGCTATAGTTGGCCGCCCCCTGGTCAACGACAATTAAAATTCACTGGCAAAAGAATAATTGTCGTTGACCAATTATAAACGCATAAAATTGGTTGGATTTAAGGGTTTCTGCCAAAAACGGCCTCCTATTAACCATCTTCTGGCGAATCGGCAACGCATTGTCAGTTGTCGCGTCATGGTCGAACCTGATAATGCACAGCGTGATTTGAGATGCGGTAAATTTGTAATACTTATGTATTGCATAATGCATCGTTATTTAAAAGCTCAAAATTGATTTTTTTGGACAGCACTAGCCCGACTTTCGCATTTTTAAGCATAAATATTGCTAATCCAATGCGTATTTCCTTACTGATTTTGATTATCTCGGATACATGAAAGAATGGTTGCAAACCAACGTTTCAACTCAAACACCCGCGCTGATAGGCGCTGTTCCGCCGTCAGTGTTCCTGGGGGATCATCACCGTGTGCCGTCTTCCTGTCACGTACGGCGGGCCCCCAGCACGAATTGACAGGCAACCTTACGCCCGTCAGTATCCCAAATCGATTGTGCGACGATTCGGTAGCAGCAACCGTTAACCTGACGTTCAAAAGTTATTCATATTCTTTCATGTAGCAATAAAATAGGTGTTCGTCAATCATGAGGGCCGCCACTTGTGGAAAAAAGCCGTTTCTTGTCAACCTGTAGCCGTTAAAAATGCGAAAGTCGGGCTAAATATACACTAATCGGGGTGAACCCAATCATGGCGGCGATATTGACTTTTTGTTCTGTTTAAGAGCGCGGCGCACTGCGGAGATTTGTGGCGTGAAGTTTGTATTTCCAACTGCTAGCAACTCAGCTTCATCCAATGAATTGATTGTGCCCTCCTTGATTCTGTTACTAACATACTCGGGAAGCGTCATTGTAGAAAATGGAGATATCGTCCGCTTCTCCGTATCAGCCAGAAACCACCGGCCCCAATTAACCCAATCGTCCCCATCCGACATGTGGCTCAATAATCCGCGAATGCGATTTATAGTTTCTGTGCGGTTAAGCGTTGTCGGATCAAATAGGCCAACTTGCCCCAACACCTTGCCCGAAACAGCTTCCGCAAGTTGAATTAGCCAATCGGGACAATTCGCCAAGGGTGGGGCAATATCCCATATTCGAGCCGTGTTATCAGAGACCGTTATCAACTGTCGGCCATCAGGACTGAACTGCGCCAACGCAACCCACCCACTGTGCCGGAGTGGATCCGTCACTGGTTGGCCACTGTCAGCATCCCACACTCGCGCAGACTTATCTATTGACGCCGTGACAATCCAATGACCATCGGGGCTGAATTGTGCCCAAGTGACATTAGAGTCATGTCGCAATGGAACGGCAAGCAGTTGACCATTTTCCGCATTCCAGATTTTTGCGGTATGGTCCATTGAAGCGGTAACGATCCGCTTGCCATCTGGGCCAAATTGTGCTGAAGTGACATAGGAACCGTTTTGCAGAGGTTCAGTTAGCTCCTTGCCAGTCTGCGAATCCCATACCCGAGCGTTGTATTCGGCCGAAACAGTAACAATCCGGTGGCTGTCCGGACTAAAATGAGCTGAAGAGACCCCTCGACCTGGTTTCAGTGCGCCCGTCAACGGTTGGCCGGTATTAGCATTCCAGACGCGCACTGTGAGATCCTTGGCGACTGTCACAATCTTTCCACCATTGGGACTAAACTCTGCGGATAGCACGCTGGCAGCATGCTGCAAAGGTCCCATTAACAATGTACCACTCTGCACATCCCAGACCCGTGCGGTCTTGTCGTCGGAAGTCGTGACAAACCGGCGACCGTCGGGGCTGAATTGAGCCGAGTTTACAGAACCATCGTGTTTTATGGATGCCACTGGTATCCAGCCATTCAACTCATCCCAAACTCTAGCTGTGTTATCAGCGGACGCCGTGACAATATGGTGTCCGTCAGGGCAAAACTGAGCAGAGTTGACGTTGCTAGCCCGACTTTCGCTACTGGCACCGGTTTTTAACTATTTTTGGTGTTTTGGGAGTTGAGTTACCTGGGAGAGTCGAGTGATTTAAGCCCAGATTTGCGTTTGGTGCAGACCCACCCCCTTTTCGGCCTCTGGGCGG
>CAIUEN010000365.1 GCA_903898185.1 uncultured Verrucomicrobiales bacterium | reverse complement strand
ACGGCGTTCCTGGATTCGAGAGTATGTGGAGAGGCTACGCCCGATTCTACGACATGGTGGAAATCATAATCCTTGAGCGAGCGGCCAAATCAAAAGATCCGTAACTATGCGCTGTGACGTTTTTCTGGGGCAAGCGCAGGGTTAGCCTTGACCGCATAATACGCCTGCACCTTGGGCAGATGGGTATGAAACGCCCTGTAATTGGCGCGAACGATGTCGTGATCAATCACGACGACAGGAGTGCCATGCTCGCGGGCAATGTCTTGGAGTTGTTTTTTCGTCATATCACCGGCATTTATATAAACGTAACTATTCAAGTAGCTGTAGCGCTGATTTTCCAGTCAACTGTTTCGCCAGCTTTCCCGTCGGCAGGGCGTCGCAATGCCGAACGCGCGTAAACGGCCACGCGGCACGGGTTAGAAAACCCGCGATACGGCAGACAAGAATGCGGCGCTACGCAAACCGAACAGCTACATATAAACAGGAACCGAGGGGATTGCACATGAATTTAGCGGAACGGGAAGGTGGAAATCGACGTCTGCCCGGGAGGCAAGGGACTTTGGATTGATGCCAATGATCTGAACCCCATTCATTGAGCAATCATGTGGATTCGCGATTGCCTTGAATATCCTTTTGACTAAAACCTCAAACGACCATCCAATTTCCACGGTTTTTCCTATCAAATTCTCCCAGATACGTTTGCAAGACGGCCCGTCAGCCGCAATTGCAGAGGGAATTGACCGATGACGATAGACCAGCTTAAGCCAAATAAAGTTTTGCGCGGGCCGATTTCCAGAACCGGTCCAAGTCTTGATCGTCATTCCGATGGGGACGGCGGTCAAACTCATCGGCAAAGGGCTTGCTTCCAATAAAGTTTACGAACCGATCCTCAACCCTTAACCAACTCGCTTCGCTCGAAACCTCGCCGGAAACCGAACCGTTCGATGACGAGCAGCAGCTCATCGCCGAGTTGGAAGACTTGGTCGTTTCCTACGATCCCGTGGTTCTCAATCAAACTTGCCATGCTGGAGAATTGCCGTTCCAAATTCATCGAAGAAAATAGCCAGGCCCTTGAATTTGTCGGTGAACTCCTTGCTCTTAACGAGCTGCTTGACAATGGAAACGAGGTTTCCGGCCTTGGCCTGGAATGGATCGCCCTGCGCCTCAGAATAGGCGGCTAGAAATTTATCCATCATCGGCTGATCAAATTTCTTGAGACCGGCGCGCAACCCGACAATGGGAGTGCCGGGGGAAACCAGGGCCAACGCCTGGATGAAATCGGCATAGACATCACGAACGCCCTTTTTCTCTTTGGATGACGCTTCCCACTCGGCGAGTCGGCGCTCGGCTTCGTCGAACTCGGTGATTCGGTCGGTGGCGATGCCCCGTTCCACGCAGACCTCCATAATGGCACTCAAGACCGCATCTTCAAATTTCTGTCCCGAACCATAATCACAGACGACAACGAGATATTGGCCGTCTTGTCGGATATGTTTCAGCTCGTTGGCGCGAGCATGTTCCAAACGGTCGTAATTGTCGTAAAACCCTTTGAGGCAATGGGCTGTGCTGCTGTGGCTCAGCAGATTGGCCAACATCAGGCAGAGATGAGATTTACCAGTGCCGTAACTGCCGCTCAACAGGTGGAACTTTCTGTCGTTGGGGGTGAAGAGACCACGGGAGATTCGTTCCAGAGCGGTGCGGTGAGCCTTGGTGGGGCGGTACATGGCCATGCGCCCCGAGTTCTCGGCCTCTTCATGGAAAGCGCTACGCAATTGGACGAAATTTGCGTAGCCGTCCCGAACTTTTACGATTTCAGAAATTTTAGACATTGCGGATGTTTTGGCCAATTACAGCGGCTGATTGCGTAGTAAGCTAATTGTTGAGGATTATGAGTTTCCTCACGATTTCTGATGATGGGCTCAGAACTCACGTCCGTGAAAACATCGACAATCAGAGTCTTTGGCCTGAATTCAATTTGATATATTCAAACTGATTTCAAGAAACGAAAAGATTTCTTGACGCATATAGAAACTCATAGAAACTTTAATCCATGCTTAAACAGCTATTGGAACCTCGCGATGAAGTCCTCACCGGACGTCTGCAAAGCGTTATCGACCTCGAACGCGTCACCGATCCGCGCCGTCGTTCCTTGGAATCCCGTCCTCGCGACTTCCTTGCCAGCACCTATGTCTCCGGCGAAATTCGCCGACTGGTCGAGGGGCTTCATACCCGCCTGAACTCCAGCGAAACCGAAACCGGCCTCTTCTTGGCGGAAGGCCCCAAGGGCGTTGGTAAATCCCATAACTTGGTCATCCCCCTGCATCTCATCAATTCCCCAGCCGAGTGCCAGGATTGGTTAGCCGGGAACGGGCTGACCTTTTCCGCCCCGGACGGAACCCGCGTCATGTCCCGCAAATTCACCGATTTTCCCCTCGACTCCCTCTGGGCCGTCATCGGCCAGGAGCTGGGCGTCAATTTCTCCACCGACCAGCCGCCGGACATCAACTAGCTCCGTGCCGCTCTCGACGGCGAGAAACTGGTCGTCATCTTCGATGAACTCGAAAGCGGCGTCCGCGCCATTAGCAACCCGGCCCTCCAGCAGAAGAATATCAATTTTCTTCAAATGCTCTCCGAGGAGTCCAACCGGTCTGGCTCGAACATCGTCATCATTGCATCTGTCTATGATGGCAGCATTGAGCCGGGCCTCACTCTCAAACGACGTTCTTCACGATACAGAAGTGATTGTTTTCTCCGCCCCCATCGCATCCCTCCCAACCTTCCTTCGCGGCTCTCTCAGTGGCGCCGGCAAATTCTCCGGCGAATTCTCCCTCGAACTTTCCGGCCCATTCACCAAGGCAAAAGTCGAGGAAATGGTCGAGTGCCTGCCGACTTCACACCCGGCTCCTGCCGCGTCACGCTGACACTTGAACCAGCCACCGCCTGAAATTACCCCGCTTATGCCTGACATCGCCTTTCCAGTTTCCACCACGATTCACCGGGATTACATTCCCACCCTCTGGAAATGCACAGCACAGGCCATGCCTCGTGGTGTCCCCATTGTTATCACCAGCGACCACGGCTATATCTTTTTCGGCGCTTCTCTCGAAGCTACCCGCTCCTCGGACGCTCCCGATATTCTCGGCCAGTCCAGGTTTAAGGAGTTTTCTCCAGAAGAAGTTTTCCCCGACTGGCACCCTGATTTCCAGCTTTGCCCACAAAACCGGCTCGCCATGTTGCGTGGGCGGCTGCGCTCTCGGCCTGGAGGCGCCAATTCCAACAAGTTCTACCAGCACGGTGGATTCTCCCTCATGGAAGTCCTCGTCCCGTGGATTGAACTCGAACCCAGGTGATTTATCTTGTTATCCAAGGAACACTCTCTTATGAAAGTCAAAATCGGAACGCAACTTGAAGACGAAGTTTACCGCGATCTCATAGTCGCAGCCGCCCAGGAGCATCGCCCCCTGGGCAGCGTCATCCAAGCCGCTGTTTGCGATTACCTCAATCGCAAGAAACGCAAATCCGGCCTCCGCTCCGGCCTCCGCCGCTTTCTCGACAGCCCCGCCTTCAAACTTTCCCCCGAACAATTCCGTGAAACAATGGAAGCCGACTTTTACAATCAATGAACCTCACCGAAATCACTAACGGCGCCACCATCTTTATCGACGCGAACATCCTCATCTACGCTGTCGAACGCCGCTCCCCGCAATGCCGCCTGTTGCTTGAACGTTGCGACAGCGAGGCTGTTTACGACTTCATGATTATTTCTTCCAACTCCCTTAGAAGAAACTCAGTTGTGTCCCTTGAGGACGTCGGAACGCGGCGCACGACATCGCTGGAAAGTCACGGCTCAGACCAGCTTGGTGGCATGCCACTTTGAATGTCTTTGCAATCTGCTCCGCAAAAACTCCGTTGCCTACCATCCGGGTGTTGAACTGCGAATCGTTCAGTTTGCCACTGCGTATGGCTCGAATGCGGTTGAGCACTTTTTCCTTTTGCCCCGGAGCATGGACCGTCAGCCATTCTTCGAACAGCTCTTTTACCCCATCGGGCAGGCGCAGAACTTCGTAGGCGGCAAAGCGCGCTCCTGCCGCAGCCGCAGCCCGGATAATCCGAATCATGTCGTGATCGGTCAGCGCCGGAATAACCGGAGCTACCAGCACTCCGACCGGCACTCCGGCCTTGGCCAGCGTTTCGATGGCAGCAAACCGCTGGCGTGGCGTTGACGTGCGAGGCTCCAAGACGCGCGCCAATTCAGCATCCATCGAGGTGATGGATAAGCAAACTGTCACTGCCTGATGACGCGCCAACTCCTGAAGCAAATCAATATCTCGAGTGACCAGGAAATTCTTGGTGATAAGACCGACCGGGTTGCGGCACTCGGCCAAAACCTCCAGGCACCGGCGGGTCACACGCAACCGCCGCTCGGCGGGTTGGTAACAGTCGGTGGCACTGCTCAATGCGATCTCGCGCGGCTTCCATTTGGACGACGATAGCTCGCGCCGCAACAATTCAGGGGCGTTCTCTTTGATCAGGATGCGGGTTTCGAAATCCAGCCCTGCAGAGAAACCGAGGTATTCATGAGTGGGCCGGGCGTAGCAATAGATGCATCCATGTTCACACCCTCGGTAAGGGTTGATGCTCGTATCGAATCCGACATCTGGTGAATCATTGTGAGTGAGTACTGAGGCAGTCTTGTCCTTGAGAAACTGCGTCTGCGGCGCTGGTTGGGCTTCCATCTCCACATCCGGGTCCCTTTCCAGATGAAGCCGCTCGAAGCGGTTTGCCGGATTGGAAACCGCTCCACGGCCTCGAACTGGATTCTCATCTGACATCACCAAAACCAAACCGGCATTCCCCTTTGTGTCAACCCCGGATTCATCACCACGAGCCTCTTTAATGTTCAACAATAAAAAGTTTGACGCCCGAAGTCTGTTAGGCAGAATGCGCTGTGTATGCTGATTCTGACGCCGCCATTTGGAAATGGAGCAGGCTGTAATTGGAGAGGCGAGGGTTTGGTTAGAAAAACAAGCGCATGAGAGGGTGCGGTAGTTATTTTGTTGGAGACCGGCCAAGGCGGCTAGACATGAGCTGGAAGCGTCTTCTTGTGCCCGCCCCCTCCCGCCGTATGGAGCTATTCCCTTTTTTTTGACCTATTCCAAGCCCGTCCACCATGAACGGCGAGCATTCGCATGAACTTCATCTCTTTTTTCAAAACAGCAACCGGCAAGCATTACTTACCCTACGAATACCAAATCCGCCTGGCCTGTGGCGACAATGCGTGTTCAGACCAACCAGCAAGTCTTGAAAAAGGACGGAATTGCTCTTCCGCTCTCATTAGCATCCCCACCGGTCTTGGTAAAACTGCAGCCGTTGTCATGGCGTGGCTCTGGAATCGAGTTGTGCTCAATCGCAATGATTGGCCCCGCCGCTTGGTCTATTGCCTGCCGATGCGAACGTTGGTGGAACAAACTGCCGGAGAAGTGGAAAAATGGCTACGAAACACGCGCAATGCAGCCCTCGATGGAACCGTTAATCTTGAAGAATCAGCGTTTGAACACCTCCTTTGGCTGGCAGGAGCCGATGATCTCACCTCTCAGCAGATCTCGAAATTACCGTCATCCGCCCAATCAAAGACAAGCAAACCGCATTCCCCCATCATCCACATGGGCGGCGAGGACAACGCCCCCGAAAGAGCTCAGTGGGACATCCACCCTGAACGCCCGGCCATCCTCATTGGAACCCAGGATATGCTCCTGAGCCGCGCCCTCAATCGGGGCTACGCAGCGGGTCGTGCGCGGTGGCCTAAGGATTTTGCGCTTCTGAACAACGACTGTCTATGGGTGTTCGATGAGGTGCAGTTGATGAGCACCGGCTTTGCAACCAGCCTACAGCTTCAGTCCTGGCGGGATCGCAGCGAGATGAAGCCCGCAATCGCAACAGTTTCGTGGTGGATGAGCGCTACAGTCGAGCGAGAATGGCTGGAGTCTGCCGTGGATTTTGCCCCATCGATTGAGGGCATCTGGAATGATTCAGAGATGCAGACGAAACTCCTTTGGATTGAGGATGCGAAGAAGCAGTCTGATTCTGCAATGCGCCTCAAGCAATTGTTGAGACAGGGCGCTAAAATCTTCCATCCCAAAGCCGAAGCGGAACTCAAGGCTGACAAGGAGGACAAATACATCGCCGATGTGGCGGCGGCAGTGAAGAAGCGGATGGCCGAACACGGCGGCAAAGTCTTGGTCATCCTGAACACGGTGAGAAGAGCGTGCTCCTTGGCCGAAAAAATGAAAGACAACAATCCGCTTCTCCTTCATTCACGCTTCCGGCATCGCGAGCGAAAGGCATGGACATCAAAGGTCAAGGACGCGAATTTCATCATCGCAACTCAAGTCATCGAGGCTGGTGTGGACATCACATCGCGTGTCCTTTTTTCAGAAAGCTGTCCATGGCCGTCGTTCATTCAGCGTTGTGGGCGGGCTGCGAGATATCCTGACGATCCAAAAGCAGATATCTATTGGCTAGATGTGACCAAAGATTCGTTACCGTATTCCGAAGAAGAATTAACTGAGGTCAAGGGTCAGTTTGCATCGCTTAACGACGTGTCTCTTGCCGGTTTCCGCGAACATCGCAAAAACCTTTTGCCGGAAGCTGCCCAAGGACTTCTTCCCTACGCTCCAAGGTTCGTTCCTCAAGCGAAAGATATCATTGACCTTTTCGATACGACTCCAGATCTCACCGGAGCCGACATCGACATCTCCCGCTACATACGCGACGGCGAAGATCACGACATCACTGTATTCTGGCGCAATTGCTCAACGATTTTGAAGGGCAAAAATCCCCAAAAAGCCAAGGTTTGGCAGCCTGAACACGCAGAGCTTTGCCCTGTTCCAGTAATCAGTCGGAGCTCCGGGTTCCGGGATTTCGCGCAGAAGACACAGGGGCGCATCTGGCGGTGGGATTACCGCGATGGATGGACCCTTCTCAATCGCGGCGATACAGAGCGCATTTTTCCCGGACAAGTGTTCCTGCTTGAGCAGTTGTGCGGCGGATACGATACGAAGAAAGGTTGGACTGGGCGCGTGGATGATTGTTTTTTCGACATCGGGCCTTGGAAACAACCGGTTCCACCGCCCGCAATCCCTGACGGGGAAGATGAAAACGCCGCTGGCATGGGAGACGATTTTGAGGGGGCAAATGGCAGCAGCAATTCCGGCCAGAACGGAGCGTGGCGGAGTATTCTCCACCATTCCCGCGAAGTCTGCGAAGAATTGCGCAACTCCCTCGCCCTTCTTCCTACAAGTTCAGATGCCGACGAAGCTGCGCGTGTCGTTCTTCCCCTCGCTGGGCGACTTCATGACTGGGGAAAGGCGCATCCTGCCTTCAAGCAGAAGGTTAAACCAGAGGAATTGGCGAATGCAGTGGATATGGTCCCAGATGCCCTCCCAGCCAAGGCTCCCGACCGTTGCTGGCGTCGCGACAAACTTCGCCCGCAACCCAAATCGACTCCCGAAACAGAGCGTGATGCACGCCGCGCTGGCTTTCGCCATGAACTCGCCAGTGGCCTTGCGATTCTGGAACTCCTTCGTCGTCACCAGCCCAGTCATCCGGCCCTTGCTTGGCCGGAAGAGGAACTGAGAGCCGCGTTCAACTTCGTTCCAAGCGAGCCTTGCACACCTTTCGTTGATTCCGCGCTCGCCGCCGAAATCGCCGCGTTGAACGTAAGACAATTCAACCTCCTCATTTACCTCGTGGCCGCTCATCATGGGAAAGTGCGCCTCTCTCTCCGCAGTTCGCCGGATGATTTGCGCGAGGACGTTCCTTGGCCTTGCCCGCCGGAGACGCGGCAAGCGCGCGGTGTCCGGGATGGGGATTCGCTGCCAGATGTTGCGCTTCCGGGCCGCAACTTCACTTCATCCCAAATTCTCGCGCCCGCAGTTACTCTTCACCTCGACGTGATGGATCTCGGCCTGTCCTCCGCCTCCGGCCCGTCATGGCGTGAGCGCGCCGACGCACTGCTCGCCACACACGGTCCATTCCGCCTCGCATGGTATGAGGCTATTCTTCGCGTCGCCGACCAGCGTGCCTCCCAGCGTGCTGAAAACAATCCAGCTACCACCCAATAACGCCATGCCTATTCTGACACTTCACGGCTGTTCTCAAGAACCATTGGGCAACTACCTCAAAGCCCTCGGCGTCTTTCGCCTCGTGGCGGAACAGGCCGATCCCACGGCTCGCGCTTGGTGGGACGCGGGGGCTTTTCGCCTGAGCACAGCCAAGTTCGCAACGGTAGATGTTCTTTGCGACTGGCTTCACGATACGTGCAGCTATTCGGCTTTCGTTGCGCCGTGGCTGGCAAACACTGGTTGGGGCAAAGGAGGCCAGCGAGACGCCGGAGGCGTGGCGTTGAAGGCGTTGCTGGAAGATAACAAGCCACGAACAAATCGCTTCCGAGAAGCCTCGGTTCTCGTGACCCGGGTCGCCGGTTCGGCATTCGCTCATTCGTTAGAAATTCCGGCCGCAGATTCTAACGTGACGAGATGGGTAGAGTCGTTTAATAAAGACGACATCGGCTCCATGATTGCAAGGCTTCGCAATCGGGCACGAAGTTCAGCACTCGACTGGCTCGACGCAGTGGGCGCGCCGCGACCAAAGGACAAGAACCTCACCAAAGACTGGTTCCCTCTGTTCGCAAAAGGCGGAGCGGAGGGCAGTGGAAACTACATCGTGCGCCAACAGGGCTACCTGGCTGATTCGTTCGTCACGAATCCGGAGCGCGGGCGTCGTCGGCTGGAATGTTCCCTTGCGGGCAAGTCCATGTGTGATCTCTTGGAAACCTCGTCGCTCGCCGGTTTGTTTTACCCCGGCTTTCGGGGCGACCCCAACATCGGCCAGACGTTCGACGCCCAGACGCGAGCCAATCCGTGGGATTTCATCCTGCTCACGGAGGGTCTGCTGTTCTTCCGTTCTGCAATCACACGGCGCTTGGGTGTCGAACGCGGGAACACGGCGTTCCCATTTTACTGCGACAGTTCACTCGGTGGAGCATACTCCATCGGAATCCGGGAGGTAGCTGAATCCGACAAATCAATAAGCTCGGGCGAAATCTGGTGCCCGCTTTGGGATAGTCCTTTGGACATCTCCGTGCTCCGTAGTCTTCTCAGCGAAGGACGGTTTCAGGTAGCAGGGCGTTCCGTGAAAAGGGCTGCTCAGTTTGCTCTTGCTGTTGCACGCTTTGGCTGCGACCGGGGCATTAAAGCCTTTCTCCGGTACGGCTTGTTCCGGCGAAGCGGCAGCTATGGCAAAAAAGACCAAACCGCTCCCCTTGCCATTCCGCTCGGGGTCTTTCCAGTCACACGGCTACCCGGTCTCGCTCTTTTGGAAGAATTGCTTGATTTCGACGACTCTTTCGGCTGGCGTTCCGGCGTTCATCCCGGCGTCGGACACAATCACCCGGCCCGCCTCACTGCTGCATGGTCAGCCTACGACTCTGCTCGCTTCAAAGCGGTGTTGACAGCGCAAGCTGCAACCGGTGATGATGGACTGGTTGAACTCAACATAGCTCTTGGGAATCTCATTCGAGAGTTTGCCGTAACCAAAGGCCGGGTGCGGCGCGGTCGCGGCGAGAATGCAACCGCGCCGACAAATCCGAATGCCCCGCTGCCGCCTCCTTTGAAACGCGAATGGGCGATGCTAACTCCCGAACGACACCGTGTCGAATTCCGTCTCGCCCGCGCCGTCGCCTCGCTCCTACCGTGGGGCGAATCGAAAAAATCAAGGGAGCCATTCGTAGGTCCGCTGCTCACAAATATCGTCCCGGTGGTCCGCATGGGGAAACGGTGGGGCTGGGCCGAGCTCTCCCATGCGCCGGTGTGGTCCGAAGGCGCTCCATTGCTTACCAATCTCTCTGCGGTGCTTCGCCGTCGTATCGTGGACGCCCAAAGCGGAAATGGCGAAGGTCTGCCGCTCGTAAGTTTCCATCCCGCCACGTTCGGCGACTTGTGGCGACTGTGGAACGGCGAACTCGATGAATCCCGTCTCGCCGAACTCATCCGCGCCCTGGCGCTTGTGGGTTTGGGCACCGAGCGGGAGCAATCCAAGCCCGATGCGTGGCAGGCAGCTAACGACACCACGCCGACACTGGCCCAATCCGGCGTGTGGTTTGATTCGAACGATACGGCGCATCTGAGCCTCCGGGAGAACACCAGTCTCTCTGCCCACGAAAAACAGGAGCGAGAAGCCGCCTTTGCTCTCCCGCGCGCCTACGCCCTTCTCAAACTGTGCTTCCTTGGCGGACGACTCCCCGCACTTCCGAGCGAAAAAGGAACGGCAATCCGCACCGGGCACGAACCTTTCCCCAGTCCTCCGTTGCGCCTGCTCAACCTCTTGCTTGCCGGTCGCAGTGCCGAGGCCGTGCAAGCGGCGGCGCGAATGCTCTGCGGCAAAGGTTACCCACCCATCGTGCCGGACAGCGTTCTTACCAGCGGAGAATGGTCGCTCTCCGCCGAAGACAGCCAGCGCATGGCGGGGCTGGTGCTCGTCCCAATACGCCGCTCCGGCATTCTCGCCGCTATTTCCGTCAAACCACAACACAACTGAAGCTATGAGTAATACAACACCGAACGCCGACCCACTCGGCATCGACAACATCGGGCGTCTTTTCATTGAAGCCATCTTGAAAGTGGAAGGCTTTGGCGGCGGACGCTTCCAACCAACCAACTTCCCTGACCTTGGAGCCGCGCTCTATCGCGGTGCTGACGGGAAGCAATGGCTGCTCGTTGAATCTCCGCAATCCATGGCGAACCGCATGGAGAAAGTATGCTGGTTGGACGGCGCAGACGATGCCGATCGCGTAGGCCGCTACAACGACGAATGTCGTGGCATTCCTTACATTTTGGCTGTTGATTCTGATAATCGGCCATTGACCGCCAGTCCGCTCGAAGCGCATCGTTTGGCCTCACCTTACATTGCTGAATCGCCCGTTCAAAACGAGGGTGAGGACAAGGGAAAATCCTTGCTGGAAGTTCTAAAGGCCAAATTCACATTACGGGAAAACCGCCTTGTCCCTTGGAAGAAGGTAGCTTCTTCCTTGCTGGACATAGACCCCGGCTGTTTGCTTCACGGAATCTGGTTTAACGACTCTAACCTGGCTGGTGGCAAAGTGCGCCTCACGCGGGTTCTTTCAGGATTCATTGAAGCATTCGAGCCAGCGCCCGCAAACTATGGCTTTCAAAAGCGGGATGATGTCTTGTGGGCTACCGACAAAGAGGCCGGGCAAAGCGCGTCCGAAGGTTTTGGGTCCGTCATCGGCGCAAAGCAGCATTTCACCTCGTGTGAGGTGAAGGCGTGCTTTCAGATAGATATTGACCGCCTGCGCAACTACGGGCTTTCACCCGAAAAAGTCGGCGCATTAACGGCATGGGCGATTTACAAGATTCGCCGCGTGCTAGTGGATGGGCAAGCTGGAGTGGGTGGATTGCGGACGGAGTGCAAGTTCACCTGTCAGTCAGTGACCTCTTACTACATCAATGCAAAGACAGGTAAGAAAGTCGAAGGATTCTCACTGCCAGAACTTGGAGAGACTCTCAGCGTAGCGTTTTCGCCATTACGTAAACTCAATGAGAACAGAACTCCCAATGAAGACTTAGCAATTACCAAGGTCCGGTGGGTGCCCAAAATTGAAGGCAAGGTTGAAGTGCCAGACGATCTAAAGGAAAAAATCATTGTCGCACCCACTTTCCCTGCCGAGAAAGCCGAAATCGCCAATCTCACGCCAAGGGCAACCAAGAAGAATCCAAATCCAAAACCTAAGCTCTATCTGATTCTCAAAGGTGAATGGACCGTCGAGGAAAAGAACAAGTTGAGGGAACTGAATCCGTCGGGTGCCAGTGAAAGTCATGAGGCCAAGCGTGCGAAGATCATTGAAGATGCAATTTCAGCGTACGAAGCGCAGTGGACTGCCAAGGCTCAAGGCGGAAAGGCTGCTGAGGAAGAGGAAGCTGACGAACCAAACGAATAGCGCATGCCCCTCTACATCTCCATTCGCTTCCTTACCGGTCGCGCTCATCTGCACCACTGGCACGCGCATCACAGCGACGGCAAGGTGGATTGGCCTCCCTCGCCGTGGCGGTTGCTGCGTGCGCTCGTTGCCGCAGCGGGCACGGGATTGACATCCCTGCCCGAGCCACTGGACGAGCGCATCTCCGACACTGCGGACGACCCACTTCCAGTATCCCGGCTCGCGGACGTGCTGGGGATGCTCGCAGCGTCGCCGAATATCTGGCTCCCTCGCACTGGCGGAGGGCATACCCGACAGTTCTTGCCGAAAAAGTTCAAATCCACTGGTTCCGCTGTCTTCGACACCTTCGCGACAGTGAGCAAGGAGACGCCGATTGTCTTTGAGTGGCCGGAAGTGGATGGTGCCGCGAGCGACGCGCGATTCACCGACTTGCAAACTCTGCTTCGGCGGCTCACCTACTTTGGCCGCGCTGAGTCATGGTGCGACGCAACCGCCCAGACGGAACGCCCTCCCGAACTGAAGTCGGATGTATCCCACTGGTGTTGCCTCGCCCTCGAACCTGGTGTGAAACCGAACGGCCGTGAGCATGTGGACTACACCTTAGAGCGGAAGCTGATTCCCATAGAGCTGACTCCCATGGTTCCACTTAGCACTGGTTTACAAAATCAGGCAGTTGAGATGCTCTCGGCGCTCGACTTCAAAGTCTTCGAATCGAAAACGGCGAAAAAAACCGGCAAGCTATCGGAAAAGTGGGTGAAGGCCACGCCAGCGCAACTTGCGAAATTCAAACAAACCCTCGCTGGAGAAGCAATAGGGTTGTCACTCCTCCGCTGTCTTCTTCGTTCTTCGGGCGAAGACATCAAAGACGGCTTGGAACGCCCCATTGGCAGCCGATGGGTTCATTACGCGATCCCACGCGCTATTTATCAGTTGCCGCCAGCTTGTGCCGTTGCGCACCAAAAGCGTGCCGCGCCGCCTATCACTCTAGTCCGCTTTGCCCTGAACACTGCCACGGTGAACCGCGCGGTGCTGCCGCCGCTCACGGACACGATGCTTTTCGCCGACAAGTTTCGCGCTGCCGCGCTCGCTTGGCATGGCCATCTGAATTCGGGGGAGCATCCGCGCAACCTCTGCGGACGTGAGAGGAACGATACCAGCGAGCGACGTATCGAGGGCCACAACCACGCGTTCTTCTGGTCCACGGACGAGGACGACGACGGCTTCATTGATCACATGTCAGTTTATTGCCCACACGGTTTTTTAACTTCAGAAACGGACGCCCTGCGCCGGTTGCTTCGCATCCGGCAACGGGGTGGGCGTCCAGACCTGTTGGTGACACCGGTCTTCCTAGGCGATGCCGCTGACTTCGGCCCATGGCAACGCGACGCCACTGTGTTCGTCTCCATCACGCCTTACTACTGTCCGGTGAACCTCAGCCACGGGAAGAACTCCGGCGGAAAGGTCCGGTCCATCGCGAAGGAGGTTCTCCGGAGTATGCGGTTAATAGAAGTGGTTCAAACCGAAGCTGAAGTCGCCAACATTCACGAGATTGTCTTCAACGATGCAACCGATGTCCTTCCTGTAACATGGACCCGTGCGGACCTTTCCGGCACGCGTTATCATACCTCTTGGCTCAAACCGCCGGACGAGTCGTACGTTCCCGGCACTCTCGCGGGACTTCAGCTTGATGGAGGCACTCGACTGCTTCGCGCGCTGGCGTTCTGTCGTCGTCGCCGAAACCATGTTATCGAAGCCTCGGGACGAATGTTTCGCATTACGTTTACCAAAGCCCGTTCGTCGCAGCCGTTTTCGCTCGGCAGCCAGTGCCACTTCGGCCTTGGCCTGTTTGTCCCGGTGTGATAGCGCTCATTTATGATTTCGTTTCACGCATTATTTGCAGAACTGGCGCAACGCGAGGTGCGTTGTCTGCATTTTTTGCCGGAGGCCCAACCGTCACCCGGTCCGCCGCCTGATGAATGCGCTTATGTTGAGTTCAGACCTCAGGAAAAGTGCCCTAACCGTTCCCATTACCCCCAATCTAATTCCCCCAAATTTGTACTGCAATACTGATTATCAACGAGTTACGTCGTTAAGAGTGGAGTTAGCTTGCGGCGGTATGCGCTCAAAACATGAGTTTTACTGAGTTCTGGAGTTCTATTGCGATGAGCCCGATTGCGATTGTCGGCGCGTGATTTAGGGAGTTGGAACTTTAAAAAGTACCAGTGAATCGGCGCAAAATGATCAAAAAGCTGGTACTTTTGAATCTTCCAACTCCCTTAGAGGTGATCGGGCGTGGCCAAGGTCATCGACGAAGTGCGCCAGCGCGATGTCTCCCACGTCGCTCTTTTCGGCAACATCCAGATATCGCCCCAGTCCATTCAATCCCTGTGCGAACTGGAAATCCCCATCACTTACTTCTTGATGGGCCGTTGGTTCTACGGCATCATCTGCGGAGGGCAGGGGAGACCGGGTTATCACCGCGCTGGGCCTGCCCTACACCAAAATGGACGCCCGGTGCTATGTATTTTAAGACACCGCGCAGGATTTAAACCCCAAGTTATCCCGCGCGAGTCGAACGATCTTTGAAAATTGAATTCGCGAGTGGCAAGGTGATGAGTTCCCCACCCACTCGCGCTCGCATTGCGCAAGTTATTGAAAAGCAAAGGCTAATGAGAACAAAGCCGGTGGAGCCATCTTGCAAGAAACAGCAAAAGTCACGGCAATCGCAAATCGAGTGTTGCGAACCTACGGCATAAGGAGTTACACAATATACGGTTTCCGCGCTGAATTCAGCGCGGCCCCGTTGAAACTGAGACACTTTTCGGCAACTCCACAAAGTTCCTAGTATAGCGTTTCATTGAAAAACACGCATTTGTTACAAGCTGTATTATATGATGCCTTATCAATGAAACGCTATACTAGCCCGACTTTCGAATTTTTAACGGCTACCGGTTGACAAAAAAACGGCTTTTCCCCTCAAGTGGTGGCCCTCATGATTGTCGCTCAGGGGCGCGGATTGAAACTGGCTCAAAGGCGTCGCTTGGGGGCGACGTCAGGGTCACTCCAATTAAGTTAAAAAAAGGCTTTCAAATTCTGCGTTGCTAGACATCCGGATGACTGCTATGAATAACTCCGTTACGATCTATAAATGTCTGTGAGCACGCGAACACCAGAGTTTGAAAGTTTGGAAATTATTGTGGTTGGCTCGTTCAACCCGACGATCTTCCATCTCTATTGGTTTCTCGGCCAGGAGATGATTGCCGAGGACGATGCAAAAGCAGATCAGAACCAGACCCAAATTCAACCACTACTATAGCGTTTCATTGATAAGGCATCATATAATACAGCTTGTAACGAATGCGTGTTTTTCAATGAAACGCTATACTACTCAGCCCGAGAGCAGAAAGTTTACCTCTATCGCACTTGAACGAGTTCCTTGTGCGATACGGATGAGTGCGCAACCGGCACAACGCCAGCAATTCTCATTATGAGCAAGGAAGGGGAAAAACGCTGATCTGCCTGCGCACGAAGTTCTGACTCCCTTGCGGAGCCAGAGGCACCGCAACAGTCAGCACAATAATCACTGCACCTCGATAACGAGGTGCTCGCAGGCCAGAGGCCCACTGCCATTGAAATAAGAATTCAGGGCTATTTAATTGACGCCAGCACAAAGTCATTTATAGCCCCAGATGGAGGAGACAATAAGCTTTAGCCACAAGCTGTAGTGGCTACCGGCATCAATTGGATAGCCATGATTCTGCTGAAAAATCCTAACTGATCAAAAATGAACAGTTGAAAACACCACCATAACAAGTCCACCCACTCCAGAAAAGTCGCTTGTAGGGCATCCTGGAGCGAAATTTTTAAAGCAATTTTGATACACTCTTACCAATTTTCAATAAACAACCACGCCTAAAGGGTGTGGTTGTTTATTCAAAGGATGTTGCTGCAGATTTTGAAAAACTTGTCAATTTTGGCACGATTTATGTCAAAATTAATTCGCTTCTCTTAATGCCTGATTTTATCCAAAAAAAGGCGCAATTTTGAGCCGGAATACTCAATATTTATTTTTTGTAAATTTCCTTGTAACCACAATATGTGGGGCTACATTTAGACGCATACCCTACGTAATGGGTATTCAGATGGCCCTCGGGGCGTCTCTATTTGTCTAAATTTGCTATTACAGTAAGTCGCAAGTTCGTGAGCATGGAATTGGTAGATTTTACTGGGTAAAAGGAGCTTCAATCCGACTCACGAACTTACGAATTACGGTACTAGTCAGCTTTTATCGGCTGTTTACAATAAAACGGCCCACACATTTAAAAAAAACAATAACAAAGGCAAACCTATGATTGATGCTCGTGAACAAGTCACGGCTGCTGTTCAGCCTGCCGCGAAAACCCGCCGTTCCAAACTCTCCACGTCCCGTCGCGCTTCCACTGCTGCCGTTGCCGCAGGACGCAAAGCGCTGCGCATCTCGCGGGTCTTTAGCAGCCCGACCATCAAACCGTTCGACCAAGTCGAATGGGAACAGCGGGTGGCCGAAATCACCGACGACAACGGCAAGGTGATCTTCAAGCAGGAAAACGTCGAGGTGCCCAAGTCGTGGTCGCTCTTGGCCACCAAGGTCGTGGTATCCAAATACTTTTACGGGGAGCAGAACACCCCGGAGAGGGAAACCTCCGTCCGCCAGCTTATTCATCGCGTTTGCCGAACCATCACGGATTGGGGCATTCGGGATGGCTATTTCAGCAAGGAAGATGGCGAGATATACTTCGATGAACTGACTTGGCTGTGCGTCAACCAGCATGGAGCGTTCAATTCGCCAGTCTGGTTCAATGTCGGGTTGTTCCATCAATATGGCGTTGGCAAGTCGTCATCGCGCGGGAATTGGTATTATGACCCGAAGACCGGTTCGGTCGAACGCGCCAGCACTCAATACGAGTATCCCCAAGGCAGCGCCTGCTTCATTCAATCCGTGGACGATAACATGGAGAGCATCATGCAACTGGCTTACAGCGAGGCGATGCTTTTCAAATACGGATCGGGCACTGGCACCGACCTGACCCCCATCCGCTCCAGTCGCGAAAAACTCAGCGGCGGCGGACGCCCAAGCGGACCTCTTTCGTTCCTCAAGGTTTATGACCAGGTGGCCAACGTCGTGAAGTCTGGTGGCAAGACTCGGCGCGCCGCCAAAATGAACACGCTACGCGATTGGCATGGCGACATTGAGGAATTCATCGACGCCAAGCAAAAAGAGGAGAAAAAGGCATGGGCCTTGATCGAACAGGGCTACGACGGCTCGTACAATGGCGCCGCTTACGGCAGCGTCATGTACCAGAACGAAAACCTGTCGGTTCGCGTGAGTGACGAATTCATGCAAGCGGCTCTGGACGGCAAGGAATGGTGGACACGACGTTCCACCGACCACGGTTTCCTGGAGAAGAAGGATGCGGCGACACTGCTGAACAAGATCGCCGAAGGCACCTGGATTTGCGGCGATCCCGGCCTGCAATATGACGGCGCGATCCAGCGCTGGCACACCTGCAAAGGCACCGAGCCGATTCATTCGACCAACCCGTGTTCTGAATACGTTTTCCTCAACAATACTGCTTGCAACCTTGCATCGCTCAACCTGATGAAGTTCAAGCGCGAAGACGGGACATTCGAAATCGACCGGTTTAAGGCTGCTGTGCGCATCTATATCGTGGCTCAGGAAATTCTGGTCGATAACGGCAGCTATCCCACCCGCGACATCGCCGAGAATTCGCATGTGTTTCGCACGCTCGGTCTTGGCTATGCCAACCTTGGCTCGCTCTGCATGAGCTACGGGCTTCCCTACGACTCGAACGAAGGCCGCGCCCTTGCTGGCGCCATCACTTCCATCATGACTGGCAATGCGTATGAGACCTCTGCGGAGCTGGCTGGAGTTATTGGGCCATTTGAAGGTTACAAAGACGCCTGTTGCGCTCATGTCCGCAAACCGATTGCGCCCGACAACGTCGATTCCATGCTCGGCGTGATCGAACTTCACCGCAAGGCGGTCGAGGAAATTCATCCCAGCGAGGAATTCGCCTATCTCAAGACCGAAGCCCGAAAGGTTTGGGACCGTGCCTTGAGCCAAGGCCGCGAAAACGGCTATCGCAATGCCCAAGTCACCGTGCTGGCGCCCACAGGCACCATCGCTTTCCTGATGGATTGCGACACCACCGGCGTCGAACCAGACATTGCATTGGTGAAATACAAACTCCTGGCGGGAGGCGGCATGCTCAAGATCGTCAACCGCACGGTGCCCGAAGGTTTGCGCAAGCTCGGATACAGCCAGCCCGAAATCGATGGCGTCATCCGCCATATCGAAAAGTTTGACACCATCGAGGACATTGAAGATGGCGGCGTAGCAGTCAAGAGCGGGCTCAAGCCGGACCACTTGCCGGTGTTCGATTGCGCTTTCAAGGCGTATCGCGGCAAGCGAAGCATCAGCTATATGGCACACCTGAAAATGATGTCCGCAGCCCAACCGTTTATCAGTGGCGCCATCTCGAAGACCGTCAACCTGCCCCATGAATGCTCTGTCCAAGACATCAAGGACGCTTATATTCAAGCGTGGAAGATGGGTCTCAAGTGCGTGGCCATTTACCGCGATGGCTCCAAGCGTTCACAGCCACTGAGCACCAAGAAAACCGGAGAACCTGAGGAGAAGCAGGGAATTACGATCAAGGAACTTGAGGAAGAAATTGCCCGTTTGCGTGAGCAATCGAGCCAGCCGTTGCGGCGGCGCCTGCCCGAAACGCGTGGCGCTATCACGCATAAATTCGACATCGCCGGCCATGAAGGCTATCTGACAGTCGGCCTCTTTGAAAACGGACTGCCAGGCGAACTGTTCATTACCATGGCCAAGGAAGGTTCCACCATTGGCGGACTGATGGATTGCATTGGCACACTAACCAGCCTGGCGCTCCAATACGGCGTGCCGCTGGAAGCGCTGATGAGAAAGTTCGCGCATCAGCGGTTTGAGCCATCCGGGTTCACAAAGAACCCCGAGATTCGCAATGCCTCGTCGATTATCGACTACGTCTTCCGATGGATGGCATTCCAATTCCTGCCTGGCTATCGTGAGGCCAATAATGCAAACCGCTCAAAACAGACTGAGCTCGCCATTCCCGGTCTGCTTGAGGAAGTGAAAAAAAAAGTGAACCGCCCCGTCTCGGATCTCGCGCTCTCTGATGACACCGAAATCCTGGTCACGCCGACCGATGGCAACGGCAGCAGAACTCACTTTGACCGAACCGTACAGAGCCTGAACGACGCTGTAGCGCATTTTCAGCAAGGCGCGCCGACTTGCCCCAACTGCGGTCACATCGCCGTTCGCAACGGAGCCTGCTACAAGTGCCTGAACTGCGGGGAAAGCTTGGGATGCTCATAACGTAACGTAGAGCAGGCTTCCAGCCTGCTCAGGGCGGCCCGCTTTCTTTTATTCGAAGAGAGTTGCGACTGCCGCAGTTTGAACAGGCAAGGATGCCTGTTCTACGTAGAGCAGGCTTCCAGCCTGCTCAGTGCGGCGCGTGCGCTGATGAAACCTGAAGCAAATCCCACCCAACTCGCGCGCCAACTTCTGGATTGGTTCGAGAGGCACGCGCGTGATCTGCCTTGGCGCAGGACGACGGATCCCTACGCAATCTGGATTTCCGAGATCATGCTCCAGCAGACGCAGGTGAAAACAGTCATCCCGTACTGGGAACGCTGGATGCGCGCGCTGCCGGACATCGGTGCGCTGGCCCGGTCCGACCCGCAAAGCGTGTTGAAGCTCTGGGAAGGGCTCGGCTACTACAGTCGCGCGCGCAACGCGCATGCGGCCGCGCGGATGATTGTTGATTTGTTCAAGGGGGAGTTCCCGTCCACTGTGGATGATTTATGCAGGTTGCCCGGAGTCGGACGATACACGGCGGGCGCTGTTTGCAGCATTGCCTTTAACCAGCCCGCTGCGATTCTCGACGGCAATGTCGCGCGAGTCTTGAGCCGGGTGTATGGAATAGGCGGCGATCTCAAGTCCAAAATTATCAACGAGCGCTTATGGAAACATGCCGCTGAATTGGTTGATTGCGCAAGACAACTGCCAGATCGTCGTCTGGGTGGAGTTTCAGATTGCGCCCTCCAGATCTCGGAAAACTTCACATCGAAAAGATCCAGTTTTTCAGCGCAAACAACCGCAGACTCAGGTGGAAACTGCTCGCGGCTTAATCAAGCGCTGATGGAACTGGGAGCTTTGATTTGCGCGCCGAAAACTCCCGCCTGTGTCGAATGTCCTTTAAGTCAGCTCTGCTTTGCGCGCCAGTCCAACCGCATGGCTGATTTTCCAAAATCCGTCGCGCGACCGGTGGTAACACGCCGCAAGTTTATTGCGTTTCTGGTGTTAAGAAATAACAAATACCTGGTTCAAAAAAGGCCTAAGAACGTTGTCAATGCGTCACTTTGGGAATTCCCGAATGTTGAAATGGTGTCTGGAGCCCCTGTAAATCCAAACCTTGCTGCGCGGTTTTTGATCATCGAGAAAAAACCGCTGTTACGGATCATGCACTCAATCACGCGCTACCGTATTCAACTCGAAGTGTACCGCGCGGAATTGGAGCAAGGCGTTAAACCGACAGGAACGTGGGTTTCCCTGACAAAACTGAAGGAACTGCCATTTGCGAGCGCCCACCGCAAGGTGATCGAGATGCTGCTCCTGCGATCTCAGAGGGATTTGCAGCAATTCTCATTTTGAGCAAGGAAGGGGAAAAACGCTGATCTGCCTACGCACGAAGTTTTCGACTCCCTGCGGAGCCAGAGGCACCGCAACCGGCAGACCAGAGGTCTACCCCACATAATGAGAATTGCTGGTTATTACAGTCAATCAGTTTTGCCGGAATACAACCCTGCTCAAAACCCCAACACCCCTCACCAGAATCAGGACTAAAGATTTTTTGTAACTATTCACGTAGCATAGGCATCCTTGCCTGTGCCCCTCTCTCCGGCGAGCGTCAGCGAGACGCTAATTTCTCCCTCCGACCTGAACAGTTACGATTTTTTATGCTGTTCGCCTTGCTCAGCGGATGGATTTGCGCTAAGAAGAGGGCACACTCTGTGAATTCGGAATGTTTTGCCTGGTTTCCCCAGCGTTCGCGCAGAGAATTGTTAGTGAATATGAGCATACTGATCGTTGATGATAATGAAATCCTTTTGATCTTGCTGGACAAGATGCTTCAGGGTAATCATTACACGACCTTGAGGGCAACCTCGGGAGCGGATGCCATGAAGATCCTCGGAGATCACCCCGAAGTGCGTCTGGTCATTGCCGATATCTCAATGCCCGGAATGAGCGGTCTGGAGTTGCTGCGGCAGATCAAGCAATCAGTGACCTTGAAGAATATCCCGGTCATTCTATGCTCGGTACTGTCTGATATCGAAAATGTCCGCCAAGGCGCTTTGCTTGGCTGCCATTCCTACTTGGTCAAACCATTGCAGCGCAATCACCTCTTGCAAAAGGTCAGCCAGGCTTTGGCTGCCACCAGGCCGGCGGTTGCCTCCCTCACGTCAATTCAGACAAAATTTGGGGTGGAGAGGAATTACTGTGTTGGTCTTATCAAAGCCTTCCAGAAATTGCTTCATAGCCAGATTCAAGTCATGGAGGCATATCAGCAGAATTCGGATCAGGCATTGCCGCCATTGCTTCTCAAACAGTTGTCCGAAGGCGCTGCCCTCCTGGAGGCCAAGGAGTTGGAAGACCGCATTAGCGATGTTTCCAACGCGCTCGAAACCAAGGTTAATATCGATTCACAGTTGATGCGCTTAACGAGGGAGATGCGCCAACTCTACAGTGCGCTGCAATCTCAAATTGCGGCGACTCCGGCCAATGCAAGCAAGACGGGAACCGATTCATTTGCAGCCGGGCAACCGTTCAAGTGGGTGTAGCGCAGACTTTCAAGCTGTCATGCACCCACGCCATCTGAAATAGTTGCGGAAAAGGCTTGAACATGGCTCATAATCGCCCATTCTTAATGCTGTCTAATAGAAAGCTTATAGCTTCCAAGACATGGTAGATCTTCAGGTGAACTTCGTTCGGTGATGATTTGAAACCCGGCGGACCGGGAACGGTTTGGAGATGGCAGAGTAGAACTTAGGACGTTGTTAGCATCACATGAACAGAGAATTTCGCGTCGGCAGCATCGCCTTGGACGCTTCCGAAAAGAACACCCAAGACGCTGTTGCAGCGCATGCAGTCAACATGTCTTTTAGCGCCATGGGGCTTGACCCCCGAATCTTGCGGTCGATCCAGGAGGCTGGATACACCGAGCCAACGCCGATTCAGTCCGCCGCCATTCCCCAGGTACTGGCGGGGCATGACCTCATCGGCATTGCGCAGACGGGCACCGGCAAAACCGCCGCGTTCACCCTGCCAATTCTCACCCGGCTGGCGGCGTCAGCGCCAACGCGGCACGGTGTTCGCGTTCTGATCATTGCGCCTACACGCGAGTTGGTGGTGCAGATTGAAGAAAATGCGCGCACATACGCAAAACACATGCAACTGCGCATTGCCACCGTCATGGGAGGCGTCAGCGAGCGGCCTCAAATCAAAGCGCTTCGCGAAGGCGCTGATGTTCTGATTGCCACTCCAGGACGATTGCTTGATCTGATGGGGCAGCGGTATGGCGATTTCTCGGGACTTCAGTTCCTGGTGCTTGATGAAGCGGATCGGATGCTCGACATGGGTTTTCTACCTTCCATTCGCAACATTGTCCGCGCTCTGCCTGCCCAGCGGCAGACGTTGCTTTTCTCGGCCAGCTTCTCGAAGGAGATTGAGGCATTGACCCATCAATTTCAGCGGGCGCCCAAGGTTGTTCAAATTGGCAAGCGCGCCAACCCGCCGGAAACCGTCAAACAGACCGTCTATGAAGTGCCGCAGCATTTGAAGATAAATTTGTTGGTGCATTTGCTGCGCGACCCCAGCCTGGACACTGTGCTGGTTTTTTCGCGCACCAAACACGGCGCGGACAAGGTGGCGCGTAAGCTCGAGCAGCAAGGAACCCGCACTGCTACATTGCATGCCAATCGTTCCCAAAATCAGCGAACGCGCGCGCTCAACGATTTTAAGAGCGGTGCGGTACGGGTGTTGGTGGCCACGGACATCGCAGCCCGCGGCATTGACGTCGAGGGTATTTCACATGTGGTAAACTACGATTTTCCAATGCATGCTGAAGATTACGTGCATCGGATCGGACGCACAGGACGGGCGCGCGCTCTTGGCGATGCGATCAGCTTTGCGTCGCCGGAAGATCAGTCGGCAGTGCGATCTTTGGAGCGATTCATTGGCAAGGGGTTGGCGCGCAAACGCGCTGAAGGATTTGATGATCGTGCCCCTGCCCCGGCTGCTCTAAAACCGGCTGGCGTCCACGGAGCCAGAGGTTCCGGGAACCGGCAGACCGGAGGTTTGCCCCACAAAGGTGCGACTTTAGAGCACCCCTGCACACCAACTTCACGTTCCATGATGCCAAAAAAGCCCTTGGTGAAATATTTTCGTGGCAACTGAGGTGTGTGTTGTGCAAGGGTAATCTCAGTTCTTAGACAAAAGCTTTTAATATGACCGAAGTTAAATTAAAAAAAGGTGAACCTGTGGATAAAGCGATCCGCCGGCTCAAAAAGAAACTTGATCGCGAGCAGACCTTGCAGCAGGTCCGCCTGCATCGGCGCTTTGAAAAGCCCAGCGTCAAGAAACGCCGGAAAACAAAAGCCGCTCGTTTCACGGCCATGTTGAAGGCGCGACACGCCGATGATTGATTCAGCAATTCTCATTATGTAGGGTAGGCCTCTGGCCTGCCGGTTGCGGTGCCTCTGGCTCCGCCGGGAGTCGAAAACTCCGTGCGCGGGCAGATCAGCGTTTTTTCACTTCCCTGCTCATAATGAGAACTGCTGTGACTGATTATTGCTGGATCCCGCTTTTGGTATAGGCGCTGACGGTTTTAATGTTGGCGGCTTTGGCGGCATCCATCACTTTAACAATTGTGCCGAATGGGGCGTCGGTGTCGGCGCGAATGGCCAGGGAAATCTGCGGATTACGATTCACGGCGTCCGTCAGACGGGCTTGGAGACGGTCCAGGGAAATGGCGTCTTTGTTGAGGTAAATCGGAGGCTGCTTGGCAATGGTGACGGTCATCGTGGAATCGTTTGCGCCGGCACGGCCTTGCTTGGATTCGGGCAGGGCGAGCCTGATGGCTGGCTGCTGCTTATAGGTAGTCGTTGCCATCAGGAAAATCAGCACGACGATCAAGACATCAATTAGCGAGATGATGATGACCGTCGGCGTGGATTTGCGTCTGCGAGTTGTGAATTGCATGGCTTACTTTTGGCGTGGGACAGCGTTTTCTTGGATCTGCGTGGGCTTTTGCTTGGAATGATATTGTTGG
The DNA here is from genome assembly GCA_903898185.1 of uncultured Verrucomicrobiales bacterium. Classification (GTDB taxonomy): domain Bacteria; phylum Verrucomicrobiota; class Verrucomicrobiia; order Limisphaerales; family Palsa-1400; genus CAIUEN01. Next base: position 7,386 of record CAIUEN010000365.1, on the reverse strand, counting down.
CGCAGGAAATCCTCGCACAAGGCCGCCATTTCGACCGCAAAGGTTTCGACTTTCTTGTTATAATAGCTCCAAGCGACCAGAGATGGGATGGCCGTCAGCAAGCCCAGTAAAGTGGCGTAGAGGGCGGTGGCGATGCCGCGGGCCAAGTCGCCCGAATTGCTCGGACCGGTGTCGCCCATGGTTGCAAAGAGCAGGATAAGCCCATAAATGGTGCCCACCAATCCCAGCAACGGCGCGATGCCAACCACGATTTCAAGCACTACCAGACCACGTTCGAGTTTCGAGATTTCATGCCGGGCATGAGTCTCAAGCGCGGCTACATTTTCGGATTTGGGCCAGTAGCAATGAGCTTCGGCGAAGACGATCAGCCGGCTGAACGGGGACGGATGCATCTCGCACATTTTTCGCAACACCGCCAGGTCGGAGTCGGATTGGCACGAACTGAGCGCCGATTTGACCTCCGGCGGAATCACCTTCTTCGTGCGCAATGCGAGGCCGCGTTCAATGATGAATGTTAATCCGACGATGGACGCCAGAACGAGTATGCCGATAATCAGATGATCCATGGAGTAGTGTGTATGATTGTTACTGGTTCAAATAGAAAAATGTAAACTTGATGTCGCGGAAATCAGCATTGATTTCGCGACGCATTTCAACAGGCCAGCGTTTGTAAGGCGCTGGATCTTCGATTGCCTTTCGGCAGAGCAGACTGAGCAAATCCCCAACGTCGTTCTGGATGATTTTAACATCGGTGATGCGCCCATCGTAGTAAAGCCTGAACACCACGATGACCTTGCCGGGAATCGTGCCGGTGCGGTCCGCGAGAAGTTTGTTCCAACGCTGCTGGACGGCATCGGCGAACTCTCGGTCGTAATCGCCAGCGGCGGTCCGGGTGACATCCAAGGTTGATTCCATTGCCAGGCGCGCAGAACCGCCGTCCTGGCGCATTTTTTCAGTTTGCATGCCGCGTTTTTTTATCGCTTCCTCGACGGTTCGCGGTCGGGCAGAGGTCTGGGGTTTGGCTTCGGGCTTGTCTGCCTTGCCGGTTCGGTCTTTTTCCTGGGGCTTGGCCATCGCGAGGTCGCCTGGGGGCTGGGCTTGCATTGGATCGGACGGTGGTTTGACCTCCGTTTTTTGTTCCGGCTTTGTATCGAGCTTTGGTTCTGGTTTCGATTCGAGCTTGGGCGTTGGCTGGAGTGGCTGGGGCTTGAGCGGAGTCGGGTCGGTTGTCTTGAGCACCTTATCCTGCGTGCCTGTGATTAGTGGAAGATCAGACTCCTTCTTGGCCGGACTGGCTGCCTGCGTATTGGCAGCGCCGTAAAATTTTTTCTCTTTGGGCGGTGTGTCGGAGGCCATTGAGGGATCGACGTCCACGAACGTTATCGGAAGATCGCGCGGGGGCGGTTGAGGCTTTGGGTGGGGCGGCGGGTTCTTGAGCGCGGTACGGCGCAGGTGTTGTTGAACAAAATTCATCCAAGCTGGCAGGGGATGGGGACGCCACCAACCGTGTGCCTGACCCCATTTAGCTCCGCCGAACGCCAACAAGTGTGCCATGCACGAAATCGTAAGCGCCCGGAAGACCATGTTGCGTGAAAACTGTCGCCATTGGATTTTACCCAACCGCCCTGCCAATCCGCCCGGCAGCCGGGCTGCCCATAGGACTGCGGCGCGCGCCATCCATTTCCACCGAATGGCCCGGATCCAAAGCGTCAGGCAAGCCAGGAACCTGGTTCCATGAGACTTGAAGCTGGCGGCGAACTTTTGCCATTTGATTGTTTGCTTGGACGGCACGCGAAGCTATTGAAGCATCATGTGTTCAAGAAATAAAGTAACTGTTCACGTAGCATAGGCATCCTTGCCTGTGCTCATCCCTCCGGCGAGCGTCAGCGAGACGCTAATTTTCCTCTGAGAGAGTTGGAACCAAAAAAATACCAGTGAATCGGCGCAAAATGGTCAAAATGCGGGTATTATTGAATCTTCCAACTCCCTCTGACCTGAACACCTTACGACGGACGATGAGTTCGGATGCTTGAGGACAGGGCTTTTCGTGGGCGATGCTCGCTCTGGCAGGTTGGTTGGGAGTGATCCAGAGTGATGGCTTTGCGTCCTTTAACTTGGGCGAGCATGGCGCTGGATGCATCTTTCATCGTGGCCGCTTGAGAGCTGAGTTCTTCGGCTGCGGCTGCAGTTTCCTCCGCGCTGGCCGCAGTGCTTTGGGTGACCTGATCCATTTGAGAAATGGCGGCGACCACTTGAGCCAACCCCTGGCCTTGTTCGCGCGAAGCTTGCGCCACAGTGGCCATCAACTCACCCAACTGGTGCGCATGAGTGAGAATCAGTTCCATGCTCTTTTCCACTCGCAAGGTCAACTCCGACCCAATGTTGGCGCTGGCGATCTCTTCCTCGATTTTTGCAGTGGTTTCCCGGGCGGCGGTGGCGCAACGCTGGGCCAGATGACGCACTTCTTCGGCAACCACGGCAAAACCCTGCCCCGCCTCGCCACAGCGCGCCGCTTCAACGGCTGCATTCAGAGCCAGGATGTTTGTCTGGAACGTGATTTGATCAATCGTTTTGACGATGATGCTGATTTCACCGGTAGCTCGCTTCATGGCGTCCATGGCTTGTTGAAGTGATTTGACATCTGACGCTCCAGCTTCGGCCGCGAGGTTGGTTTGCTGCGCCAATTTATTGGCCTGCTGAACCGATTCGTCATTGCGTTTGGCAAGACTGCTGATTTGCTCAATCGAAGCGCTGGTTTCCTCGATAGAGGTGGCCTGCTGGGAGGCACCGGATGCCAGGGATTCGCTCGCGCTCGAGACTTCGGATGCCGCAGATGCAACTTGCTCGGCGCCGTTCGACACGGCGTCAGTGACTGCAATGATGGGCCTTGTGATAACGCGAGTCAGTATTATTGCCAGAAGCGCACTGATGATCATCGCGACCAACGCTGCCGCAAGCAGCGCTCTTCCAAGGAGCTTGCTCCGATTTTGAGCCTCTTTTGATTCGGTTACCGCTTCCTTGATATTGTAAGAAACCAATTCCTTTAACAAATCCTCCAGTTTCAGTTGCGATTCACGGCAGACTGTCAGGGTTTGATAACTCAGCTTGCGATCCAAATCCAATGCCGTGCCGGTCAGTTTGAGAGCCTCATCCATTGCGTTGAACAATTGCCCGGAGGCAGGGTTGATTTCCTGGGTGATGATCTCATGCGCAGCTTCGGTTTTTGCGGCCTGAACGGTTTCCTTGAGCTTTCGAATGCCTTGGTGGAATTGAGAATCGGCGCTTTTGGCCTTTTCCAAGGCAGTGATGGCTACGGTGTTTCCCAGTTTTTGCGCAGATACCCATTCGGCGAATTTGCACACTTCGCCACCGGGTTCTCCCCAGTGAGCGGAATCTTCAGCCAGCATTTGCAGGCGGTAGTGATCGCCACGGAAATGGGCCAACTCCCGGTCCAGTTTGGAAAAATTGCCGAGTTTCAGAGCCTCAATCCCGTGAGATAAATTGATAACCTCCTGGTTATCGCGGTTCCAGTTACCCCAAATCCGCTCCAATTCATGCCACAGCTTTTCCTCGTCAGCGGTTCGGGCGGTGGCTGAATAGGCTGCCCTGGATTGTTCGAAACTCGTTTGAGAGTTGGAAAAGAATGCTGATTGTCGCGCTCTTATGGCCTCTGTGATGTCCGGTGCCAGTAACGTCCGCTGTGCTGTCTTGATGGTATTCGCCTGGAGACTCATGGTTAGAAGAGATGTCACCGACGGAAGATTGTCGGTGGCAAGGCCATTGATGACGGAGGCGCTTTGGAGAAGAAAGAAATAGCCGGCTATGCCAAGGGTGGCCGATATCAAGGCCATGCAGCAGAATCCGACGGCAAGCTTGGAACCTAATTTAAGGTTTCTAATTGTAATCATAGTGAGATTTTTCTTAATAAAGTTACCTTCTTGGTTTCATGTGAGTTGTTGGTCGATTACATGATGAGATTGAACAGATATCCGACGATCATGATGCCGACAGCCACGACTCCAAAGAACACACAAATCAAACGTGGCTTAAGGACTTTTCGCAAGATGATTGCTTCCGGCAGCGAAAGCGCGATGACCGACATCATAAATGCCAGCACTGTCCCCAACGCCGCGCCTTTGCCAAGCAATGCTTGCACAATGGGAATGATACCGGCGGCATTCGAGTACATCGGAACGCCCATGAGGACTGCCAGCGGCACCGACCACCACGCGCTCTTGCCCATGATGGAAGTCATGAAATTTTCCGGCACATAGCCATGTATGCCCGCGCCCACCGCGATGCCCAACATTACATAAAGCCAGACACGGCCAACAATATCCTTCACTGCGTCACGGCCAAACCGAATGCGCGTTGGCCAGTCGAGTTCTTCTTCCGCAGCCCCCTGGCCGGCTTGTGTTTGGAATACCCAATCCTCGACGTGCTTCTCCATTTTGAGTCGGCCAATCACCCATCCCGAGATGATGGCAATAAGCAACCCAGTGCTGAGATAGAGCGCAGCAACTTTCCAGCCGAACAAACCGAAGAGTAAAACGAGAGCCACCTCGTTCACCATCGGCGCTGAGACCAGGAACGAAAACGTGACTCCCAGGGGAACACCAGTCGTGACAAAGCCGATGAACAAAGGCACCGCCGAGCAGGAGCAAAATGGGGTCACGATGCCCAGCAACGCAGCAAGCACGTTGCCCACGGATTCGCGCCTGCCCGAAAGAATCCGCCGTGTCCGCTCGGGTGTGAAAAACGAGCGGATGATGCCAACTCCAAACACAATCAGCGTGAGCAGCATCAGCACCTTGGGTGATTCATAAATGAAAAACTCCACTGCAGATCCCAAATGAGACCCGCGCGACAGCGACGGAACCGAATAGACAAACCACCCAGCAAACAACGCGAGATTGTGGTAGATGAGCCACCAGGCCATTAACGCCACGAATCCAAGGATAGACTGAAGGACAATCGGTGATTGGTGCTTTATCGGAAGTGTGGCACGATTCAGTCCGCTTTCTCCGGCACCGCAAGCACAGGCTGATTTCTCTGGTGGATTCATAAGCAATTGTCTTCCGGGAAGGGGATCATGGTGCCGAGTAGATCAACCACACTCCGCCCATGAGCACGAGCGCGCCACAGACGTATTTGACACATGTTACACCCTTTGATTTCTCGTTCCAGTTCAGCAATCGTTGCGCGACCTCTGTAAATGTCCCGGCCAGCACGATGACCGCACAGTGTCCCACCCCATAGGCCAGTAACAGCGAAACGCCATAAATCGGATTGCTCCCGGCCAGTTTGAATGTCACGGCCAGCATTGGGGCCATGTAGGCGAATGTGCAGGGACCCAAAGCGATGCCAAATATCAGGCCAAGCATGAAGGCTGCCAGCAGCCCACGTCGTTTCGTATTCACCTGGCCTGATCCCGACCTCAGCATTGGAATTATGCCCAGTAAATACAGTCCCACCACAAAGAAAATGACGGCAACGAAGTAATTTCCCCACCGTCCCACGTCGCCCATCATGCGACCGGCTGCCGCTGTGATCGCGCCAATCGCCGCGATGGTCACCAGGATTCCAACGGCAAACAGCGTCGCAATGGCAAATGCCCGCCCAGCAGTCAGCCGTCCTTGCCCGCTGATGAACCCGACAATGAGCGGGATGCTGGCCAGGTGGCAAGGACTGAGAATAATGCTGAGAATCCCCCACACCACCGACGCCCCCAGCGCAATGGCGGGCGCGCCTTCGACCGCACGATTCAGATTGCTGAAAAGCTGCTCCATGTCACTTGCATTCAACTGACTTGCAGTCTGTTGCAATCTGATCCGTCGAAAACTTCATTTTGTCGGAGAGAGCTTTGGCGATGGCGATTTAGCGGAATCAGCAGCGCCATTCTTGCCGGTCAAGTCCACGCCAAGCTCCTTCCATTTGGCGAGAATATCTTCCTTGGCGAAGAAGCCTGAGTGGCGAAACACCTCCTTGCCGGTAGCATCGTAAAAGATTTGGGTGGGAATCAGATCAATGCCGTATTTTTTGCCAGCGTCTGGATTTTGCCACACGTCAATGAACTCGACATTCATTCTGCCCTCATAGTCCTTTTTGAGATCATCAAGGATTGGGGCCATCATTTTGCAGGGAATGCATTTTCCGGCCCCGAGGTCGATGAGTTTGGGCAGTTTGGTTTCGTTAGTCGCCGATGGCTTGGAAACACCGGTTTCCGCCGCTATGCTGGATACTGAAACAGGAGGCGCTATATTGTTCGAAGCGCAATGGTGCTTATCTTTCTTCATGGCCACGGCTCCGATAACAGCCATCATAAGCGCGGCCATGATGACGATTTTTAGTGATGTTTTCATAATGTGATCAGGCTTGTGTTCTTGGGTGGATGCTTATGGCTTGAGTTATTTCTTTCGTGCGTTGTTCGCCACAGTTCACGCCACAGCTACGCAATCATCCGCTTGATTTCCTCCACCGTGGGCACTTTACCGCTCACCTTGACCAGGCCATCCACTACTAGGGCGGGTGTCATCATCACGCCAAAGCTCATGATTTTTTGGAGATCGGTGATTTTCTCGATCTGGTATTCCACGCCAAGCGCTTTAGCGGCGGTTTCGGCGATTTCGACCAGTTTGGAACATTTGGCACAGCCTGTTCCGAGAACTTGTATTTTCTTCATATTCTATAAATGTTCAGTGCGTCAAACAACCAAGTAAAACCAATTTCATCGCGCTTAACTCGGATGATCACGACGCTTTTTGCACCGACTCTACGCATTTGAAGAAATTGAGGATGCAAGGCACTTTGAGACGGTAAAAAACTTGGGTGCCACGTTTGTCGTCATCCAAGATCCCGGCCTCTTTGAGCTGGGCAAGATGCCGCGAAACCGTGGACATTTCAGAACCGGCGAGTTCTGTTAATTCACAGACACAGCGTTCCCCTTTTGCCAATTCATCGACGATCATCAAACGGGTGGGATGCCCCAATGCCTTGATGATCTTGGCTTGAGCTTTGAACTGAGCCTTCCTGGTTGATTCCATGGGTATTAAAATCTTATTGCAAATTTAGCGCATTAAGCAATTATAGTCAACATAGATTCAGCAATTCTCATTATGTGGGGTAGACCTCTGGTCTGCCGGTTGCGGTGCCTCTGGCTCCGCTGGGGGGCGGAAACCTCGTGCGCAGGCAGATCAGAGTTTTTACCTCCGTATTACCCCAAAATGAGAATTGCTGACATAGATTCAGCAGTTCTCATTATGGCAGGCAGGCAAGCAAGAATACCCAATCAATGGAAGATTTCCGCCTTCCGGGCCTGTGCATGACTGGGATTGAATATCCAATATCGAACAAGGAATGTCCAATAATGAAGTAGGCAGTCCGCTT
>CAIUEN010000364.1 GCA_903898185.1 uncultured Verrucomicrobiales bacterium | reverse complement strand
CTGGCTAAAGCCAGGTGTTGCTGAAAAGAAGAAAACAGGGAACAAATGCAGCAGTAACTTATTAGAGCGAAATCCCGATAAATTCAACACCCTAGGAGCACCCCCCAGGTTGGTCAACGACAATTATTCTTCACTGGATTTTAATTGTCGTTCTACACCCCCCCCCGTTTTTGCCGGTTTTAGTGAGGTGAGGTCTGAACGGTAGTTCAAAATGACCACAGAGGCGCGAATTCTCAAAAATCAATGCGGTGTTTTGAATGTCGGCAAATCGCCATGTCCGCCAATGGCCTGATAATTGCAAGCACATGGGGCAGCTATTGTTCTTAGAAAAAGCCGTTTACCGAGCGGATAACATGACCGATATATCCGCAATCAAAGCATTTAGGATGGTGAGAGTAGTGTCATCTGCCACGAAGCCAGATTGTAAGTTTTGGCGGGTTTTCACTCGATAACCCGATTGCCTGCTTTACGGGCTTCATATTGGGTCTTGATCCAATTGTAAGTAGCTTCCAATCCGACATTGAGTGTCGTATTTGGCTCCCACCCGAGCATCTTTTGGATGAACGTGTTGTCGCTGTTGCGTCCCGTCACTCCTTTGGGTGCGCTCAAGTCGTAATCCCGGTGAAGAGTAACGCCCGCGATCTTCTCCACCTTGGACAGAAGCGTATTGATCGACACTAATTCGCTGGAACCCAAGTTTATTGGTGTGGCAATCAGGTTATCGGCATGCATGATCATATCGATGCCTTTGACGCAATCCTCAATAAACATAAAACTACGGGTCTGGTTGCCGTCACCCCAGATGCTGATTTTATTCGTGCCCTTGTCGATGGCTTCAATAACCTTCCGACACATGGCGGCCGGTGCTTTCTCGCGACCACCGTCCCAAGTTCCATTAGGCCCATAGACATTATGGAATCGGGCGATGGCTGTTTTTAGTCCACGTTCCGCCCAGTACTCCTGGCAAAACATTTCGGACATCAGTTTTTCCCAACCGTAGCCCCGTTCAGCCATCGCTGGATACGCATCGGACTCTTTGAGAGCGGTTACGTTGGCATCCTGCTGCAAAAGGGTGTTGTAGATACAAGCGGATGACGAGAAGAAATAGCGACTAGCGCCAGCGCGGTAAGCAGCCTCGATCATGTGAGTGTTGATGAGAATGCTTCGCAGGCACTCGACCCGAAAGCGCTCAATAAAACCCATTCCGCCCATGTCAGCCGCCAGAGTGTAAACTTCGACCGCATTTTCGCATACGCGATGACAGACATTCTCATTGCTACAGTCCAAGCTCAGGTTATCGACTCCCGGATGGCGCTGATACCATTCAGGTAGAGGCTTTTTGTCAACGGCGCGAATGTTGATAAAGCCTTTCCTCAGAAAGTGCTTTGTCAAGGCACCGCCGATAAAGCCGCCCGCACCTGCTATGACAATTAAATCGTCTTTGTTAATAAATGGTTCTGGTGTTGCTGTGTGGTGTTGGTTCATGGAATGTTTTAGGTTTTGCTCAAAGTCTGACATGGTGTGACTAAGCGCGTTTTTTTAGAGGATGGTTGGCCAGTTCCACGCGCAGGGTGGCAATGGAGAGGTCGAAATGCTGGTGCAATAACCGGCTGAGATACCGCCAACTGCAAGCGAACTTGGCTGAAAAACAGGTCGTCTTATTGATGTTAAACATTTTACAACAACTATACCGCAGGTCGTTACAAATGGGTTACTCGGAGGTCATTGATCAGCCAAAATTTCAGTTCACGATTGTTTGGAATGGAAGCACATGGGGCAGCTATTGTTCTTAGAGAAAGCCGTTTACCGAGTGGATAAAATGACCGATACATCCGCAATCCAAGCATTTAGGATGGCGAGTTCTTGTTGCGGGAGAATTGACTTTGCCACGAGCGCCTCGTAACAGGTTTGCAGGTTGGCGCAGACGGCATCAACGGCACGGCCTTCCTGTAGCGTCAGGGATTCGAGAATGATCCGAATGTTGTGATTCTGGAGATAGCCGGGGATCTCCTGTTGAAAATCGTTCAACAGGCTGTGCTCGTTGCGTTCCTGCGTCATCGTGGCGGCAATAAAACCAAGGCTTGAGCCCATTTCCCACAGGCAGCGTTGAGCAACAAAAGAACGCCAAATATCGGTCATTCGGAACGTGCAGCAACTGGGTAGATAGAGCAAGGGGAAAGCCTCTTCAAACCAGGTCGTGTTCTGGCTGTTGAATGGGCACCAAGAGCCTGCTGGCAATGCAATCGGCGCGGCGTCAGCAAAATCGATTGGCAGCGGCAGCACCAGTCGATACACTGCGTCAACGTCCGGGTTCTGATTGGCCAAGCCCTGTTGGATCAGGCACTCGGTCGGGGTGAGTTCAGAACTGAAGGCAGGCACCGGCGCGTTGACGGATTCCAACGGCAGGCCGCGTGGCCAGACGCGGGACGCCCCAAAGGCCGCGTAAACGTTAAACCATCCTTTCTCCAACACCTTTCGAGCGGCGACCTCAGGGATTCGCGCCTGCCAGTAATTGGGTAGAGGGAGATTGTCGTCGTCGGTTTCCACGAGCATCCGCGCCCCGGCTTGGATGGCCAGTAGGTAGCCCAGGTTCTTGCGTGTGTAGTGCTTTTCGGGCAAGACCTTCACCAAGTCAAACGGCAACACGCGCTGGGCGTGAATATCGTAAAACTGGGTGGCAGGCAGCAGGTATTCTGCGGGACCGCTGCGATCCCCCATGACCCAAAGCGTTCCGCCCTGCTTGGCGAGCGCTGAGGCAATCTGCTCAGCGCCAGATGTCGGCTCAAAAATCGTAGTGATGACAACCTGCATTGCGGCTAATAAAGCGGGCTGTGTTAATTCGGTCAAGCCCAACCTGCCTCTGAGATTGCCGCTTCTGTAACCATGACGCCGCTTCCTTCGTTGCCCTTCGGACCTAAACACGGGTGTCATCGGTCAGGTGTCCTTGGGGCCTCGGAAGAGCGCCCTGTTCTTCGTAATTGCGTTGCCTAAATGCGTTGATCAAAACCTTGGCGGAAGAAGGCCAGCTAAAGGTACTGGCCCGTTCCACCCCCTTTGCGGCCATATCCTGACGCAAGGATCCATCAAAAAGCGCCCGCTGTATCATTCGGGCCAATTCGGCGGGATCGTTGGGATTGGCATAGAGAGCGGCTTTACCGGCTACTTCCGGCAGCGACGTTGTGTTTGACGTGATGACGGGAACGCCGCTGGCCATCGCCTCAGCCACCGGCATGCCAAACCCTTCGGCAAATGCCGGGTAAACGAACAATCGCGCGTGGCGCATCAAGACTGGCAGAACATCGTCTCCCACGTTTTCCAAGAGGCGCACACGCTTTTCCAGCCCACAGGCCTGAATGCGCTGGAAGATCGGTTGATAGCTGAAATCACGCTGCCCGACGATCACAAGAGGCGGGGCATTTAAAGGCAATTGCGCATAGGCTTGAATGAGCGTTTCGTGGTTCTTGCGCGGTTCCAGCCGTCCTACTGTCAGCAGATAGCCACGGTGGGGCAAACCCATGCTATCAAGCCGCGGATCCGGCTGGCTGGTCGGGTGGAACCGCTGAGTATCGACCCCATTGTAAGTCACTTGAATGCGGCAGGGCTCAATTCCGTAAAGCCTCGCGATGTCTTGTTTTGAGAATTCGCTGACTGAAAAAAGCAATTGAGCATTCCGCGCGGCATGGCGAAACGTCAGCTTCGACTGCCATACAAACGAAGCTGGAAAGAACTGCGGGTAGGTCTCGAAGAGCACATCGTGAATCGTGACGGCAAAATCGCCGAACCGGAAGAACGGCAGGCGGTACTGCACATGGAGCAGATCAATGCGATGCTTTCTGCGAAGCCAGGGCAATTGGGCGGCCAGCCGCCAGAGAGCGGGCCGATGCGGCATCGGCACCAGTTCAACGTTGGGGGCTGAGAACTCGGGATGCGAGGCTCGCAGCGAAGCCGTGTTTTCCAAGAAGAACACAAAGTCCATATCCGGCGCCAGCCCAATGGCCTCACGATACAATCCCAAGATGTGGCTGCGCGATCCTTGAAAAATCCCGTCCCAGGTATGAAAATCAACGCCGATGCGAGGGCGTCGGTTCTTGGAGGCTTTGTTTTTCTCGATCATGGCGCGGCAGTGGATAAACCAAAACATCCCTGCCTGCAATCGGAAACCCCTGTTTGGCAAGAAACGGTTGACGTAAGGCGCTGCTGTCGGGCAATTTCATGCCCGGCAATGGTCTTTAACTCGCTGACATTCCTGATATTCCTGGGGTGCGTATTGTTCCTGTACTACCGGTTGGCGCATCGGGGGCAGAACTGGATGCTGCTCGCTGCCAGCTACCTTTTTTATGGCTGGTGGGATTACCGTTTTCTAGGGCTGCTGCTGTTCACCACGCTCTTCGATTATCAATGTGCGCTTTGGATCGATCAGGAGAATCGAGCCGCCCGACGAAAGCTGCTTTTGGCCTCAAGCATGACGGTGAATCTGGGTGTTCTTTCCATTTTCAAGTATTTCAATTTTTTCGCGACAAGCCTTCAGGCGGCGTTTGGCTCAATGGGCATAGAGTTGAGCTTCCCGATGCTGCATGTGGTGCTGCCTCTGGGGATTTCTTTCTACACCTTCCTTTCGATGAGCTACACCATTGATGTCTATCGGAAGCAGCTCAAGGCGACGCGCAATCCGTTGGAATTCATGCTCTACGTGGCATTTTTCCCACACTTGGTGGCAGGGCCCATTGTTCGGGCTTCGTATTTGCTGCCTCAGTGCCAGAAAACACGAACCATCGTTTCGGCAGAAGTGGCCAACGGTTTGTGGCTCATCCTGATGGGACTTATCAAGAAGGTAGTTATTGCCGACACCCTATCTCAGGTTGCCATGTGGGGGTTTTCAGGCAAGACGCCGCCGTTCGAGGACGCCAATTCCTGGCTGGCGCTTTACGCGTTTGCATTTCAAATTTATGGAGACTTTTCCGGTTATTCGGACATTGCTCGCGGAGTCTCAAAACTGATGGGATTTGAGCTGGTGGTCAATTTCAGAGCGCCGTATTTGGTTGCCAACGCGGCGGCTTTTTGGCGGCATTGGCATATCAGTCTTTCGACCTGGTTGCGCGACTACCTTTACATCCCGCTTGGGGGAAATCGCAAAGGGCCCGCTCGCACCTACTGCAACCTGATGCTGACGATGTTCCTGGGAGGCTTGTGGCATGGGGCTGGCGCCGCTTACATTGTCTGGGGGCTGTATCATGGCGCGCTCCTTGCGATTCAACGCGGATGGAATGACTTGATCGGGCGGAGTTCCACCGCTGTGGTGGCAGTGGATGCGCGCGCAATAGAGCCTCAACCCAAACTGGCGACACCCATGCTCTCCCTGGCCTGGCTCAAAGAGGCTTTGCTTGTGATAGTTTTTTTCCATCTCACCTGCGTTGGCTGGCTTTTCTTTCGGTCCGGCGCATTGCCCCGGGATGTGAACCAACTCAAGTTCGTCACCGATTATCTGCGCACCATGATCGTGATGCCTCACGGCGCCGACCCGATTCTCCCGGGAATCGTTGTTTTGGGTGCACTGTGTCTGTTTTTCCAGTGGAAACACGAAGCGATGGACCGTTTTTCGAAATGGCCTCTGTTCTGGCAGACGACGAGCGTGACGTTTGGCATGGCGGCCATCGCGTTTCTCGGCGTCTTTGAGGGCAGCCAATTTATTTACTTCCAGTTTTGAGAATGAACCGAATATTCAGAACTGTCTGCGTGGGTTTGCCACTTGCGGCTTGGGCAGGCTACCTGGCATTGGGACATTCGCTGGCGTTCTGGGTTGCTGGAAAATGGGGGCCAAAAATCGTGGCTGCCGGCGACGGTAAGTTCTCTGACGCGGGGACGTTTATCCAGGCTCGCTTGTTTGAAGGCGCCTGGCTTATGACGGCCACCCTGGGAATCCTCCTGGTGGTAGTCTATCTCGGCGGCGTGTGGGCAAGAAAATTGCCTGAATTATGGCATTGGGTTTCTTACTCAGTTTGCGGATTCGTCGGCTTAAATGTGTGGCTGAAGGTGGCGATGACCACGGTCTTGTTCTGGGGCGTCTTCTGGAACGGCAAAGGCACCACCGACAGTTTGACCCAGTTCAACATGAAGCTCCTGCTGATGAAGGAGAACAGCGCCCCCACCCAGGTTATCTTGGCGGGTTCCAGTCAAATTCACGCGCAAGTGGACCACAGGCTGTTGAACGAGCAATTGGGAAAGGGATTTAATTGCACCGACCTCGGTTTCCCCGGCAATCGCGCCAATGATTTTCTCTGGCTCAACCGTCAACTAGAGGGCAGCAGGGCGAGCATCATTGTTTGTTACGTGAGCGAAGGCAGCTTCTTCAATGATGGCCTGAGCATTGGAGTGCCGGTCTTTCTGTCGATGCGTGATTTGCCGGAGTTCATGAGGTTGGGCTGGCGCCTGGACTGGGATTCCAAGTCAATGAAATACGCCATTCTGGCAAATTTCGCGCCGGTGTTTCGCATGCGTGATTCGGTTTCGCAACGGGTTCTTGGAGATGGCCTCAACCGATTGCCGCAGCGCCGACGCGATTCAACGCTCGCGTCAGACCTGATCGAACGGGCCAATGTAGCTGCGCCCTATTATCATTTTGGCCCCCAAGTTCCTTTTGAGATGGCGGCATTGGATGCTTTCATTGCCAAGTGCCACTCAAAAAACCAGCGAGTCGTGATCTGCTGCGGTCAAATGAACCCAATTCTGGCCAGCCGGATCCCCGCGGAGCTGCGGCCCAGAATGCGGGATTATCTTCATCAATTGGCCGCCAAACATTCCAACATGCGCCTGCTCGATCAGGATGTCCTGCCGCTTCAAACGGAAGCCAATTACGAGGATTTAACCCACGTAAATCGAAACGCGCAAATCCAGTTCACCAAACTCATCGGGGTGGAGCTGGAAAAGATGGCCTCGTCACAAGGAAGTCCGACTGCCGGTGGCGACGTATCAATTCTTCGGTAATTCGTCAGCCGCTCTTGCAGCAGCCGTCAAGGGCGGACCAGAGGTCGTCTGAAAATCCGGAACTGCGGCTCGAATCGCGCGCGACAGTTCTTGAAACGCGGCATCCTCCTCACCGGGGGTGCAGACTGTAAAAAAACTAATATAAGCCCAACGCTCCAGAATGCCTTTCTCCAGCAGCACTCTGAGCATCGACCACATCCTGCGGCTGTGTTCGGCGGTCACGTTGTCTTCAGTTACGAACCAATAGACATAAAGCGCGGTGTAAGAGACCGCGCGTCCCGATTCGTCAATCTGCTGCTGCGATGCCGTCAGCTTCATGACTGGCAGGTCATAAGGATGAGGACGATCAACGCGTAGCGAAACAATTTCCGAACGATCTATATGCCATCCCTGCCCCGTCAAACAAAACTGCGGCTTATGAATGCTGGTGCGATCCCGCCCCATCAGGATCGCGCTGGTCGTAAACATAAACCCTGTTGAATTGGTGTAAATACGGCGTCCGAAGGTCGTGTCCTTGTGAAGAGCCCTAAATTCCTCAGGCGCTATCCCCCCCGGAACAGAACTGAAGTCCAAGACCTTCTCAGGCAGGCCAATGCTTTGATTTGCGATCCTTACGCCTTCAACGTCGCATATAGGGACTGAAACAATTCTTACGCCCGGATTGCCCATCTTCTGGTGTGATCGTATGAAGAGCAGCCCTCCGATACCTGAAAGGATCAGGAGCAGCGCCAATGAAAACGACACAGTCCGGTTCATGATTGGGAGAGGACGGTAGGCTGCGGCAGTGGGTTCTCTTTCCACCATCGGCTTAGTAAAACCATGCAGGCGATGGCCAAGGCATAGGTGAAGAATCCGGAATATTCATGCGCCACCTCACTAGCCGCGACCCCAAAAACCTGGCCCGCGATGATCACAGAAACCAAGCGTAGCACATTACAGAACAAGGCCAGGGGTACCGAGATCAGCATCAACCCCAAGCGTCGCCATCCACTCCTGTAGTTGAGCATTCCAAAGACCGTCATCAGAACGAAAAGCGAAATCAAGCTGCGAATCCCGCTGCACGCGGCCGCCACCTCATAGCGCGCAACCCCAGTCGCATCAAGAATCTGGGTGCCCCTGCGGGTCACCTCGAACCCCAACACTCCGTGAGCCGCCCAAGTGCTGATGGCAGTAGCCATCAGTCGCAAGGGCATGGTCAGATTAGTTATCGTCTCAGATGTGCTGATGGGCACGCAGAAGGCGAAGATCGAGAACGGCATAAACGTCGCCTTAAGCCAGTCAGCACCCCACAGTAACCCGACCAAGGCGTAGAAGCCGAAGAACAGTGCGACGATCGAAAAGCGAGGTTGCTGCGCTGCAAAGCCGAGAAGGTGGATCAGAATCGCAAGAGCAAGAAAACAGATCGCCGGCACCCACGGACGCCTCGGCAACGCCAGCAGTTCGTTGCGTTTTCTCCAAAGCACAAACATCACGATAAAAGGAATAAGCATCCCATGACCGTCATCAGAATCTGGCTGGGTATAGCATCGGTACATCCATTGGAAAAGCGAGGGACTATCGATGTAGCCAAAAGTTGAATTGCCCAGAAAATGAAACATCACCACCCAAGCAAACAAAAGACCAGGAAAATAACCCTTTTCGGAAAGCCCACGCCAAAGTTTCCAGAACTCCTCCGAAAAGGAGACTAAGCTGGACCACTTGCTAATTTGACTACGTTCGCTCACGTTATGCTCAACGAGTCTGCCAAGAACGGCATCTAACGCAATAATTGTTTAGCCTCACCTGCAGCTCAAAACGTGTCAGGAGTCAACGTTGCCCCGTTATGGCCGCTGATTACGCAAAGGTTGCCAGAGTGTGGAATGTATTTCACAAGATTGGTTGCGGCAGATTTGAGATTTACTGATTGCCCAATTGGATTGACATCCAAAAGGCCATTGCATCTAATCCCCTCAAGTTTAGCGTTTTCATTATGGGAAGGTCACTTATTAAAATTCTAATATCAACAGCTATTCTTGTTCAAGCTGAAGAAGTAATTACTAATGCAGAGGATAATCTGCATGCCACGGGTGATCCATATACAACAGCTCGCATTAAGCATAATGCTGATTTAATTGAGTTGTATGGAAGCAAAAATCAAGCTGCGTCCAATTCTGTTCTTTTGTGCCATGCAAACGGTTACTCATCAGGCTATTCATCTGACTTCATAGCCGCTTATGACGCTGCCGTTGATGGCGAAACAATCTACCTTGCGTCAGGTAGCTATAATGTCGGCTATTTACATTTCACTAAATCTGTCAGTATAGCTGGAAGAGGACAAGGAACCTGGAGTGGAACAAATTTTAATGGGGGAACGGTCATTAAAGGACACCTCTATTTCGGAACAAGCGCCACGAATATACTAATATGTGATCTTAGTCTTCAAAACTACGAGGATGTCTTTACGTTTGAATATGGAGGCGGCCAAAATGAGAGAAATACCACTATTCACAACGTATCGGTTGGCTGCACATCTCATACAAACTTCCATAATGTCGAATTAAGTGGGGCCAATCTTACAGTAAGCAATCTCGCTTCCTACTCTGGTGGTTATCACGGCATTGTATTCAAAGGCTGCTCTAATGTTGTTGCGAATCAGTTGTTTAGCAAAGGCTCTGGAGCCGGGGGCAATGGAGATGATTTGTTGTTGAAAGCATCAGCAGGCGCGGGTAACAACATTAACATTGATATCTCAGATGTTGTGCTTGATTCATCCGGCGCTGGGACTATTCCGTTGTTTATTCAAACCTATGATAATAATTTCTCAACCAAAGCCATCAATATAAGCAATGTTACGATTTTTGCCGACCCACTAATTAGATTTACATTTTATATTGAGGCGCTTGATATGTCACGGGAAACCAAGAACATTCATTTGGATTCCATTAAGTGTTTGAGCACGAATTGCGCCTACGCATTTATTGTGGGCGCTTATAATCCAGTTAATATTGATTTCCAGAATTGCGAAATAGACTCGCCAAGAGTTTCTACCCCTGTTTCTTTTTCTCAAATTCCCGCAAATCCTAATGGCGTCACCGGGCGTGATTTTCTGTTAAATGACATGTATTATGATGTTACAGGATATACAGTCACTCAGAGCGCAAATGTGAGATTGGCCATTGATTTTTATGCGGGCATCCTTGTCCGCGGACCAATCGGCACTACGAATCGCATCGAGTTTGTCTCCGACATTCAGTCCACGAATTGGACCACACTGACAAACATTGTTTTACACCAGTCATCGGAATTCATCATCGACCGCAATTCAACAAAGTCTGGACGTCGCTATTATCGGGCTGCAAGACTTGAATGACCGGTTGTTTAGTTTCAGTTTTCTCCAACGGTTGATGCCCTAACACAAAGTTATCTGCGTTGTCTGTATTCAGATCAAAAAGATCGACACTCTCGTTTTTCGTAACCATGACACCAATGCGAATCGCCTTTTTTGGCTCACGTGGAATTCCAGCCTGCTACTCGGGGTTTGAAACCTTCGTGGAGCAGATTTCGGTGCGCTTGGTCAAACGCGGGCATGATGTCACCGTTTACAATCGCATTCCCTTCAATTCCTACAGGAAGAACATGTTCAAGGGGGTCAGGATTGTTTGCCTACCCACAGTGCCGACCAAAATGACCGATACTATTGTCCATACGGCATTGAGCGTCGGGCACGGACTCCTTAAAAGATACCAGATCGCCTACTTCTGCGGCGTGGGAAACAGCCTGTTTTCGTTCGTTCCCAAACTGAGAGGCGCAAAAACACTGGTCAACGTGGATGGCGCGGATTTCGAGCGAGCCAAGTGGTCGGGTTTCGGACGATGGTGGCTGCGACAGAGCGAGCGATGGGCAGCCAGGTTGGCCAATGTCGTCGTCGCCGATAATGGAATGATTCAACAGCGTTACAAGCAGCTCTATGGAGTTGATGCTGCGCTCATCCCCTATGGCTCAAACGTCGTCAAGACCGACCCCGGAACCACCGCGCTGGAAAAATACGGACTAATCTCGAGAAATTATTTTTTGTATGTCTCGCGACTGACACCCGAGAACGCAGCCGATTTAACCATTGACGCCTATCTGGAGAGTGGTAGCTCACTACCTCTGGTAGTGGTCGGAGACGCGCCGTACCAGCAGGAATTCATAGCGAAACTCAAGGTTCTGGCGGCAAAGTCGAAGAATATCATCATGACGGGGTTCATCTTTGGCAACGCCTATCAGCAACTGAGTTATCACGCCCGTGCGTTTATTTTGCCGACCGCCATTGAGGCGACACGTCCGGTGCTGCTCGATCAGATGGGCTTTGGCAACTGCATTATTGCTCGCGACACTCCCGGCAACCTGGAAGTGCTTTCCGACACGGGCATTACATTCAAGCACTCAGACCCGAAAGCGACACTGGCCAATACGATCCGCCACGTCTCCAAGAACCTGGTGGAAGCGGCGGCGCTGGGCATCCGCGCGCAACAGCGAGTCGCCACCCACTATGATTGGGATGTCATCTGCAAACGCTACGAAACCCTCTTTGAATCCGTGCTCAAACAATCCAAGTAACCTGCTTATGCCTCCTCTGTTCTCCGTTGTCACCCCATGCTTCAATGCCGCAAAAATCCTGCCTCAATGTGTTGGATCAGTCCGCGGACAGAAGGATGTCACCGTCGAACACCTTATTCAGGACGGCCTCTCAAAGGATCCGACTGCGGCTTGGGCGCGCAACCAGCAGGGTCTCATTGTTTATAGCGAGAAGGATCGCGGAATGTACGATGCGATCAACAAGGGTTGGGCTCGCGCGCGCGGGGATATCCTCTCCTGGCTCAATGCGGACGAACAGTATATCCCAGGCTCTCTGGCGCGGGTCGCTCGGGTCTTTGATGATAACCCTGACGTGGATATCGTTTACGGAAACACGATCATGGTAGGCCCGGATGGCAGCCCTCTTGCGGCGCGACGGGAAATCCCGCTGCGCGCGGTTTATGTGCGTAACGGTTTTCTTTACACGCTCTCATGCAGCCTGTTCTATCGCCGCCGATTGTTTGATCAGGGTCTCCTGCAACTTGATCCAGCTTTCCGCAACGCCGGCGATACCGATCTGATGCTGCGCCTGCTGAGCACCGGTCGGCGCTCCGCGCAATTACGCGTTTACATAGGACTATTTGGAGTGGATGGAAACAACATCACCATCGACGGAAACAGCAAAATGGATGTGGAGGTTCAACGGATACGAAAGGAGCACGAGGCTCTGCCAGCTCCCTTGCGGCGTGTTGTCATGCTTGGGAGGTATGTGGAACGACTGATTCGTGGGTGTTATGCCTCAGACTCAGTGAGCTACGATTTCGCTCTGGACGAGAAACCCACCTATCGGCGCATCGAGAACGTCCGCGCATCCTCTCGATTTACTTTTCAAAAGGCCGTCCGGCAGATTCAAGAAATGAAAGAGCGCCGCTGATTGTCTGCGGTCGATTCAAAACCAGAATAACTCCAGATGCGGCGAACTACTTTGCGCAGCCAATTCCTTGAAGGAAGCTCTCGGGTTTTCATGACGGGTGATTCGATATTGCAGAATAAAACTCGATGACTTAGCTTTCAGCCAAACGTGTTCTCATGCTGAGTTTCATTAAAGCCATGCTGGCCAATGCCAAACGAATCACCCCGGATTCTTTGGCGAGCATGAACGATATGGATACCCTGGGAGTTTGCTGCAGAATTGGATCACGCCTGATCCGAGGAATGTGGATGAAATGGCAACTGCCCCATGTTTCAGGGTGGATGCTGGCAGACAGGGGCGCAAGGGTAATGCATGGGGGCCACCTGCGGTCTGGAAGGCAGTTTAGCCTCGAGGAAGGCTGCCTGATCAATGCCCTCTCCAAACGCGGGATCGTTTTTGGCAATCGCTGCACCGTCGGGCGGTTCGCAAGCATTTGTCCCACCAACCCGCTTTTGGACGAGCCGGGAGAGGGCTTGAAAATGGGCGACCATTCCAACGTTGGGCCCTACTCGTATATTGGCTGCTCCGGCTATGTCGAAATCGGTAGCCGCGTCATGATGGGCCCCCGGGTCAATCTAATGGCTGAGAACCATAACTTTTCCCGAACCGATATTCCGATGAAAGACCAGGGAGTTCTGCGAAAATTCATCCGAATCGAAGACGACGTGTGGCTGGGTGTCAACTCCACCGTTGTCGCTGGAGTGACAGTCGGACGAGGCGCTATCGTGGCGGCTGGCGCGGTAGTCACGGCGGATGTTTCTCCCTATGCCATTGTCGGAGGGATTCCAGCCCGCCTCATCAGGAACCGCAAAGACCCGATGGAACCAAAAACGAGCTCTTAGGCAGTTTCCAATCTCAGCATTTCTGACTTGTTTAACGCCACACTCACGCCAAGCAAACCGCAGAAGACTGGCAAATCACCCGAAAGATCGCCAAACACCAGCAAAAAGTAAATCACCCTCCCCACAAAACACGATAGCAAAGTGATGTTGATGGATCTCATTTCCGGGCTTCCTCGCGTCAAATTCTCTCGGAGCATTTTAATGCCAGCGCCCCAGAAGAACAGCACTGCAAGGACGCCTGGAATGCCAAAGGAAAGCAGCACTGAAAAAGGCCCGCTATGGTAATTGCCCACCGCCATCGATTCTTCATAATCCTCGAAATGCCCTCCGTTAGTCACACGCGCCCATTCAAAGAGCGCCAAGTCGGAAGGATCGATGCGATAGCCCTTTCCAAGAACGAGGTAATTGGGAACCTCATCCCAAAGCACTTTCCACATCCTGAAGCGCCACTCCGTTGATGAATCGGCACTCTCACGCGCCGCTGCATTAATTGGGACAGGAAGAAAGCTCAATGTGCGTTGCACCGAGAGCGGCAATTTACCAATAAACGCTATGGTGCCCACCAGTATCAGCAGGACGATGACGGCAAACACCGGGAAAAGATACGTCCGAAAGAGACCTTCGTAATAGAACTGAACAATAAAAATAATCGCTAACAAGGCGAGCAACGAGCGAAAGCCTCCCAAGGTGCTCAACCCGGCAACCACGACAAAGACAATCAAGCGCCATGCATATTTCATATCCATGATCCCTTTGATTCCGTAACGAGCAAGCATGACATAAACCACACCCATCATGCCGAAAGCGATGCCGCTCATACGCACAATCCCCATTCCGTTATCCATAAACGCCTGGGCAGACGCGAAATCACTCGGAAATATGTAGAATAACCAATAAAATGAGGGGCCGGCCATGTAAATCAAGTTGCTCATGCACAGGAGCAGGTAGCCGCCAAAGTAAAAAATCACAACGTGCCACTTCCGATTCGCAGGAATGTTCAAGCGTGAGGTAACAAAGAAAACCATCGCCCCAAACAAGAGCGGAAGGTACTTTCTTGCGCCATAGGTATCGCTCCCGAACGCATGGCTGCCAATGCCGCCGCGCGACAACGCCGTAATCACAACAACCGTTACTATCGCAACCAGAGACCATATAATCCCTCTCGTGCCCTTAGTTTTCCTGCTCGAAGCATTCGGATCAATGTTTCGACTCAGCCCTCCCGACACAGCAGTCATTACCATGCTCACAAAAACCATTAACATCCAAAGTTGCGGCTGACCCGGTAGAAAAAAGACCATGATCGGCATATTCAAGGACGCAATCAGCAGCATGTCATGCCAGCGAATAAGAATTGGCAGTAGCATCACCCCAAAGCAAAGCGCCATGATCAGAATGTTGAAGAAACTGTCTGGCGACGAGAGCGAAAAACCAAACAGCAGAGCTATTGGAATCGCCACCAGAAACGGAATTAATAACGCAATTTGAGCCACAGTATCAACACGAAGAGTCACGATGTCTTTCCAAAAGACATCGACAATCTCGCCCCTCTTCACCCATCATAACCAGCCATCGAACAGGGACGAAACAAGAATCTTTGCAAAACCATGGCAAAGGCCGCTTACGGACAAAGCATGCCTGCATTCCTACGATTGTTTACCAGTCGCTGGTCGCAGAGTGGGGCTGTTCGGAAAACAAAGTTCCACCAGGTTGTTTTGAGGTTGGCTGCCCCTGCAATTGCCCAGTACCAGTAATTAAAAACACCACTGGCCAACAGGGGGGCAAGTACCAAGGCTCCCAATTTGAGCGAAGTGAATTGGACCAGTGCCAAAGCCAGCAGGAGGCTGCACGCGTTAGTAATTACCGTCGGCCAGAGAAAAGGAAGCCGGTTTTCCATGCTCATCAGCGTTGTCCAAAAGGTAAAGTGCAACTCCAGCATGGAGTTTAGAGTGAGAACGATGAGCCAGGGCATGGGCATTACCTGCTTTGTGACGGAAAACCAGGCGATGCAGATGGGGCACAGTGGAATCAGCACTACAGAGATCAGTCCGAACGTCAGAAACTGCATGAGAAACCGGGGCCGCAAGAGCGAGTGGATTGAGGCATAGTCGTGGCGCATGAGATGTTGGCCGACAGCAGGCCATTTGACCTGAGTCCAGACGCAGGACAGACTTTGAATCATTGCCACAATTGTAAGGGATAATCCAAAGGTGCCCGTCGATTCCAAGTTGAAAGCCTTGGTGCAAATAAAAAGCGTGACGGCGTTGCGAAGGTAGGAACTGAGAACTTGAATGCCCACGCGCCAGCTATTGGGCCATAGTTTTTCAAGTAAATGCTTTGTTTCAAATGACTTGGGAGCCGAATGGCAGTGTAGCAATTGATAGCAGCGCCGTCGTGCTGCGTAGCGCAGCAATGTGCTCGAAACCAAGGTTGCAATGGGCAAGGCCAGCAAGCCCACCCCGGCAAACAGGAGGACAGAAGCCAAGATCAGCTTGAGGATGTTGACCAGTGTGCCAAGGCGGGCACTGTAGAACACTTCGTTCATTCCCATTAGAAACGTGTTCCACCAGCCAAGGTAAACCTCCAGCACCATAGATGAGAGCGTGATCACCCACGCGACCCAGGTTAATTCTGGACTGGTTGTTTCTTCAATGGCCATTCCAACCATGGCAGTTCCGAATAGCCCCGCGAGGATAAGTGCGATCAACGATAGCCAACTGTAGAGCCGTCGGGTGGTGAACAAGAGATGCCAGAGCAACTGGTAATTGGGGGTTGTAGTCGTTGTTTTTGCGCCCATGCCATGAGCCTTGATATCCTCAGCCCCGCCCATCGCATAGCTGACAAAACGCCCTACACTGACGGCAAAACCAAAATCAACGATAGGCACCAGTTGCGTGATAGCTCCAAAGGTATAAAACATGCCCAGATCCGCCTTGCTTAGTTTAAGCAGGAGCAGCGGGAGAAGAATTATTCCCGAAGCTGTCCGAACGCCATTGAAAGCCCACGACCACAAGACTGAGGAATCTTGGAAGTGTCGAAAAAACGGCTTGAATGACATAATTCGCCCCAGTTTAAGTGGGAACATCCCCCACAGACAAGCAATTGATTTGGATGCGCGAATTTACCAATTCGCCATCCAAGCTTGGCAAGATGTGATTATCGTCTCGACAACTGAAAACTCGAAATATAGCCTCAAAACCATGACACTCTCAGAGTTCAACGACGCCGGGCACAAGCTCTCCATGGAGGCTGGAGTGTTGGATAGTCTGCACGGCTATTTTGCATTGCACTCAAGCCGGCTCTTTATCAGTTGTCGGCAATTCAGCCTTTTCGACGGACCGCTTGGAAACACCTTGGAGATTGGTCCTTTTTTTTCCTATGTCCCCTTCATAATCCGGGGGAACGCATCGAACTATACAGTGGTGGAGGGAGACGACCCTGCAGTTTACCCGCTCCAACCGCTCTACAAAAGAGCAGGAATCAAAACAAACTTTGTGGATTTATTTGATATCTTTGGACCGGTCCGCGACGCCCCCCGAAAGCTGCCCTTCCCAGATGGGGCGTTTGATACCATTCTCTGTTGGGAAACGATGGAGCATTTCAATTTCAATCCGGTCTCGTTCCTGCACGAAATGTCAAGGTTGCTCTCCCCCAAGGGCAGGATATGTATCACCGTTCCGAATTCGGCATCCGCGCAGAACATCGTGCGCCTGATCACCGGTTGGCACGATGCTCAGATGGTTCAAGCGTATCTAAAGTTTGCCGATTACGTCTCTAACGGCAAGACCGCCTTTTACGGTTTCCACTGGCATGAGTACACTGCCGACGAATTGGCTGAATTGTTTGCCGGATGCGGGTTCCGTGCCGATGCCGGTTATTTTATGGCTCATCTGAACAATGGCAAGCCCTCGATGCTGAAGAAGGTGCTCAGGGTTCTAAACATTGCCTTTTGCCGCGCATTCCCTCGCTACGCTACTAACGTGCAGTTGGTGGCTGTAAGAGCGTAGCCTATCGAGGTTCATAGCAGGCTTGTATCCCTCCATTGCGACTGCATCCATCATGAAAGTGCTTTTTTACGTAAATTACCCGCTGGGCTGGGCTAGGGGAGGCTCCACGGTTCAAATCATGGAGTCCAAAAAAGGACTCGAGAAACTGGGCGTCGAAGTGTCATGGCTCCATCATGAAGACTTGGCAGTTCCTCAATCTGATATTATTCACTATTGGGGACGTCCTCCTAATGACCAACACTGGCAATTAGCCAAAAAGTGGGGATGCAAAGTGGTGGCAAGCGATCAGAATCCGCAATCGGTTTTACGTCCGCGATGGACTTGGCGCGCAAGGGGTGCTTCAAGCCCCATTCTCAAGAAAATCATGGGAGCGGGATTGTATGGAACTTTGGGAGTCGGTTTCTATACTGGCTGTGATGCTGTTTTTGTATTAAGCCCTTATGAGCAAGACTACGTACACCGGGTTTTCAAAACCCCTCAGAGCAAACTCCACGTCATTCCCAACGGGGTTGATCCCATATTCCTCGATCAGAGCATTCGTGGACTTGCTTTCGATGGGCTCGTATATATTGCATACATACGTGATATAAAGAATTCCATTCCGGTTGCGAGGGCCGCCAAGAAGCAAGGAGTGCGGGTGAAATTCATTGGTGGTATCCATTCGGGTGAGGATAGTTATGCGGAGGTATTCAAGCAGGAAGTCGATAACAAATGGGTTTTTTGGGAAGGTGAAGTCACTGATCGCGGCAAGTTGGCGGCGCTGATAAGGGGATCGAAAGGATCCTTCATTGCGGGTCAGTTTGAAGCTCAATCGATCAGCATTCTTGAGTCGCTCGCGTCCGGTGTTCCTGTCATGATGAGCGGTTTCCCAAACCTTAAGTCGTTTTATGGCAACAGAATCACGTATTGTCATCCTGCCGACAATGCTCGTTTTCCACACGAATTGAAGGCCTTTTACGACAACTGCGGCCTTGGTCTAAAACAAATTTTTCCCGTCCTCACATGGAACCAAGTCAGCGAACGAATTGCCGAAATATACCAATCCATCCTGAATAAGAAGTTGTAGGAATTACGACAATTGTCGTGAGCCAAAACAGCATCAAGGCAGCGCACACATTAGGCATCCGCGCCAGCGAGAACTTCACCATAAATTTCCAAGTGTAGCCGGGCCACCAAATCAGGATGGTATCGTTCTCTCATTGCGGACGCGGCGTGTCGGGGCTGAGGACATCCACCTTCAATCCACCTTCGTACCCGATGGTTCAATTCGTACCAGTCATCGAAATCAACCAGTTCTGCGCCATCCACTTCCAAAGCGATGTCGGCGACACCCCCAGTGTTCATGCCGAAAAACTTAAGATTTCTAGACAAAGCCTCCGCCACTACCAATCCAAACGACTCCTCCATTGAGCAATGCACCAGAGCGCTAGCTTGGGCCAATTGTCTTAATAGTTCGTCCGCTCCCTGAACTCCCAAATGGCTGGCGTAGCCACGGACTCGGGCAGCGGCAAGCTCTTTCTCAAACAAGCGTCCGTAATCTGATGCTTCGTCTATCGGCCCCATGAATCGCAACTCAAAGCCAAGCCCTTGGTCATGGAGTTCCTTCGCCCATCGGAGGATTTCAACTTGTTGCTTGTGTGCAGCCACTGTCCCAATGTTCAAGATTACCGGCTTTAAGCTGGCCAACCTAGTCTGGAGAGGTGAGAAAAAGAGCAGGCGAAGAGCGTTGGGCACACGCCAAGTCCTGCGAGCTTGGGAGTTCACCACACTCTCGGTATAAATCGAGTTACAGAACACTCCATCCGTTCTCCTCAACGCGTGTTTTTCCAATCGGGCCGCCAGCCAAAACACCATCTTCTCCCGCCAGTTCGTCGCAAACCGGCTCATTCGAGCCATGTTCCCGTGAATCGTCACGACGTTGGGATAGCCCGAATGCACGGCGCTCATCGCGCAGTAGCGCTCGGTACCTTGTCCATGCACGAGATCTGGCCCAATTTCTCGCAGTTTCCATCTCACCGCGCGAATACAGCCCAAATATCCTGTCCGTAACCAGCCCATTTGGGGAACCAACAGCGAATGATAGTACAAGTTTTCGGCTAGTTTTTCTGGGGAGGCAAGCGGTTTTCGCGCACAACACACTAGATGGATTTCACAATCCTGCAGCCTCTCCAAACCATCAAGCAAAGCTCTGATAGCCGTGCCAAAGATTGGATTAGGCTCGTCATACAGGCCGCGTTCATCCCTGTCATCGGTTGTTACCAAGGCTATTCTCATAACATGAATGGAACATACTTCTTAACTCTGACGCGATCATTCATTGTTGGCCGCAGATTCGGGACTTGCTGTCAGCGGGTGCTGATGCGGCAACAAATCTCTTTTGAAAGCTGAACGAATGGTTTTTCTATCAATCGGTGTGACACGTAAGCTATTGCAGTAGCGACAATGGTTGATAAAAACCATAGAATCATTGCCCAGAGCAACGAGTAGTGCCAGAGTTGGCTTCTAGGAACACAGTCCAACACGATACGCGAAACTAAAAAAAGACAGAAAAAGTGCCAGAGATAGAAGCTGTATGAAATTCTTCCATAAAACTTGGCGATAGGGTGATCCAAGATCCGGTAGCCACTGAAATTCTTCCCGTAAAGGAGGCAGCCAATCAACACCGTTGCTCCAAATCCTTCGATCATGAAACCGAAATGCATCACCAAAGGCCGACCAACAATCAGGCGGGAGCAAAGGAGAAGAGGCAATGCCCCGGCGATCACCAAAACCGACATCTGTCCGTTGGTGTGCAGATAGCCTAGCACGCTCGGCCCGATCATCGGAAGAAGATACCCAGCAAAAAACATAAACATGAAACTGATAAAATAGGTGTGGGGAAGTAATCCGACAGCAATCAGCCCGCCAAGAAGCAACATGCGCTGGGTGTTGGATGCTTTCACGTCTAACCTATGAATAAAAGGCAAAAGCAAGGAACAGATCATTTCGATTTGCAGCGTCCAAGTAATCGGACTAAGAGAATTGGACACGAAAACAAGGTTGGAAATTACCTGCCTGGAAGTTACGGGATTATGATAACCACCAAAAAAGCGCTCGAACCAAATGCCAGCAGAAGAATAGCTGCAGTCCAGCAAACAGAAAACCAAGTACAGCACAATGGTAACTGTGCAGAACAGAAATGCTGGATAAATTCGAAGAACTCGCCGGATGGAAAACACGACAAGTTCAATTTGAAAAACCTCCTTGCCGCGCCTCAGAGACAATCCCAACACTAAGCCGCTCAAAACGAAGAAAAGCGTGACAGCGGCTCGCCCGTTCATAATCAATTGCAAAAAGAAAACCATCGACGATTGCCATCCAAAACTGGGCAAAATGACAAGGGAATGGCCCATCGCGACCATCATGGCTGCCACACCCCTCACTGCCTCCAGCCGATCTATAAAGTTACTATTCCGCTTGCGCTCTGAAGATGCGCCACCAGCAACCGCTGCTACGGGATGAACCGATGAAAATTTGTTTCTTGACGTCGGTGCGGTTAAGGTGATTTGGTCTTCGATTGCCATGCATTCAACAAAGAATATCGCCTTGAAATTTCAAGTCAACCGGCAAATCTTGCGGATTTGATGTGCTGTTTTTCTTGCTATTTGCCCAAACAGAGCGGTTTCCAATAGCCGCCCATCCCCGCCCGTTGGCGAGACATGCGGCATGGTCAAATCTCGTTCAAATGCCCATGTTGGAAAGGATGGTGCAAATTCGATTGACGATGGCAACCAACTGCGGATGAGACTCTTCGAGATCTTCGACAGACGATGAAAGGCCTTTGACAGATAGGTCGATCAGTTCCGGTTTTGGTTCTTTGCGCGTGGCTTCGTGGGCCGAGACTTCTGTAAAACCAGCGATGCTTTGCGCCTGCTCGTGATGAGTTTTGGACAATTCGGTGATCTCTGAACGCAACGTCCCCATCAGAGTGAGCAACTCGGCTCGGTTTTCGCTCTTGATAGCTGACGAATCCTGAATCTTCTCCTCTATTTTTGAAATAATATCCTGCAACATAAGCTGGCCTATGGTTTTAGTATAACTATTCAAATAGCTGACACGTGAACAATTACGCATTGGCAAAATACATGAAGCGGCCACGAATGCAAAGCGCATTACACACAGCGATGGCAGGGTTGGTTGATTTTTTTGGTTGATATAAGCGTGAGGAAGCAACAACCTCGCTCTGGTTATGCCCACGATTTTCATCCAAGACGGGTATCGAGTCAGCTTCTACAGCTACGATCTGGCCGAGAGAATGCATGTTCATGTATTCAAGGATGGCCACGAATGTAAAATCTGGCTGGACGATCTTGTGGTGGCCTTTAATCGCGGGTTCAAACCGCATGAGGTCGCGGAAATCCGGCGGATGATTTCGGAACGACGCGCTGAAATCGTCGAGCGATGGCTTGAACATGGACGTCATGAGAACTAGAATGTGCCTGTAGATGCAAACGCCTCCTGCCATTACTGACGTGGTTGTGAACGCCGAACTGCTTGGCTTCCAGTTGGAAGATGGGCGGTTTATCAGCGTGCCTGCAGCCTTTTATCCGACGCTGGCATTGGCGACAGCGGAAGAGCGCGGACGTTTTGAAATCAACGGCTCTTCTGTGTATTGGCCGGAACTGGATGCCGACATCGGAGTCGAAGGTTTGCTTGCCGGGGCGCGGGAGCATCACCACTACGCGCGCAAAGCTGTGGAACGCGCCGTTCGTCTGGGACGGCTTTCCAAGACAGCCTTGGAAAAAGCTCCGCCGCAACCCGTCTGACCGCGTTCATCTATGGGCAGACCCCGACGATTCTGTGGATCATCCTCCGGTGAATATCCAGTATCGAACAAGGAATGTCCAATAATGAAGTAGGGAAGCCACCAAACCTGGAATTGGCAATTGGAATTGCAGAATACGGAACGCGGAAGGCGAACCCACTCCAACACAGCAATTCTCATTTTGAGGGAATAAGGTGGGAAAACTCTGATCTGCCTGCGCACAAAATACTCGACTCTCTGCGGAGCCGGAAGTGCCGCAACAGTCAGCACAACAATCAATGCACCTCGATACAGCAGTTCTCAATGTGGGGTAGGCCTCCGGACTGCCGGTTGCGGTGCCTCTGGCTCCGCAAAGGGATCGAAAACTTCGTGCGGAGCTAGAGGCATCGCAACAGTCAGCACAACAATCAATGCACCTCGATAACGAGGTGCTGGCAGACCAGAGGTCTACCCCACATAATGAGAATTGCTGCGAGGGCGTCTTTGCATCTTGACTTCACCGCTCGATGCTCCTGAGAATTGCTTATGCCTGTTTCTGTTATTTCTGTAGCTCAAATGCGCGACTGGGAGAACACCAGTTGGGCGGCGGGCATTTCTTCGGATGCGGTCATCCAAAACGTGGGGAAACTCATTGCAAAGCGCATGTTGGAACTTACCCGGTCAGGAGATTCAATCATTCTGTTGGCCGGACGTGGGCACAATGGTGACGACGCGCACGCCGCTCTGCCCCATTTGGCGGACCGTCATGCCACGCTGATCAATGTCACCGATCCCGCACTGGCAACAGAGACGCTGGGCCGGCTTGTCGAAACCATGGAAACTGACCGCCGGACCTGGATCGTTGACGGGTTGTTTGGGATCGGTCTCAATCGACAGCTCAGCGATGATTGGATCGGTTTGATTAACACAATCAATGCAACCGACCTTCCGGTGCTTGCAGTGGACAGCCCGTCCGGACTGAATGTTGAATCGGGCGAACCGGCAGGCGCGGCGATTCGAGCGGTGGTGACGCTGACGGTGGGCGCGGTGAAGGCCGGATTATTAACAGACAAGGCCAAACCGTATGTCGGCAGGCTCGAAGTTGCCTCACAAATCGGTCTGGTCGAGCATTTATTGATCAGCGATCTCTACTGGACGGTCGCGGAGGATTTTGCGAACTTTCCACCACGCCGACCGGTGGAAAGCCACAAGGGAACCTATGGACACCTGGCCATTTTCGCTGGCAGCATGGGATGCCACGGCGCGTCCGTGCTGGCTACCCAAGGCGCGCAACGGGCCCAACCGGGTTTGATTACCATTTGGACACAGCCGTCCGTTTATGTTCCGGTGGCCGCTCATCTCAGGGCCGCCATGGTGCATTCATGGAAACCGGCGCAGTCTTTGCCCAAGAGCATCAGCGGTTTTTTGATTGGTCCCGGTCTCGCCGACGACGATTTGACGGACGAGTTCAAGAACGAAATGCGCGCCCTCTGGCTGGAGACGCCGCTGCCAGTGGTGGTTGATGCCAGCGCGTTGGACTGGATCCCGTCCGGCCCGGTGCCCAGCCACGCGATTCGCGTCATCACGCCGCACCCGGGTGAGGCGGCGCGGATGATTGGCGTGCCGACTGAGCATCTCCAAGCGGACCGACCGGGCTGCCTGCGCGCGCTATCTCGCCGGTTCGGCGATTGCTGGGTTGTTCTCAAAGGCCACCAAACTCTGGTTGGCAAAGCATCGGGCAATATTTTTGTCAACTCTTCTGGAAATCCATTTCTTGCCCAAGGCGGCAGCGGTGACATATTGGCTGGATACATAGGGGGACTGTTGGCGCAGCCTCAGTTGCAAGCCAATGCGTTACGCTCGATTCGTTTCGCCGTCTGGGAACACGGCGCGGCGGCTGATCGATTGAGCGCAAGCATTCCAAACTGGACTCCAGAGGAGCTGGTTCGAGAACTGGGCAGGTAAACTTTGAACGGGTAAGAATGTTACTTTTTGCGTCACGAACAAGGAACGATCTTATCCGTTCAAAGTATAATTCTTCTTTAATCTGTGTAAATCTGCGTCATCTGCGGATTACTCTCCAATTACAGAGAGTTGTCCGCAGATTGCACAGATTTTCGCAGATCAGATGTAAGGTGTTATGTTCATAATTCTAACTGTAATGAGAATTGCTGTTCATTCCACGATATGCTCAAAACTTTCTTCAATGAACGTCGTGTTCTGCACTCGGGCCAGTTTGGCGTAAAGCCCGTTCAGTTCTAGAAGTTCCTCGTGCGAGCCGCGTTCAATGATTTCGCCGTGGCGCATGACCAGGATTTGGTTGGCGCGAAAGATCGTGCTCAGGCGATGGGCAATGACGAAGCTGGTGCGGTTGGTCATCAGGTGTTCGAGGGCTTCCTGGATTAGTTTTTCCGTGGCGGTATCGACGCTTGCGGTGGCTTCATCAAGGATCAGGATTGGGGCGTTTTTGAGCAGGGCGCGCGCGATGCTGATGCGCTGTTTTTCGCCGACGCTCAGTTTTACCCCACGTTCGCCCACGCGCGAATCATAGCCTTGCGCAAGCCGCATGATGAACTCGTGGCAGTTTGCGGCGCGCGAGGCGGCGAGAAGTTGCTCTTCTGAGGCATTGAGTTTTCCATAGAGAATATTTTCGCGAATGGTGCCGTTGAACAGGAACGCCTCCTGGCTGACCACGCCGATTTGGTCGCGCAAAACACTCAGCGATAACGCGCTGATGTCGTGAGAATCAATGCTGATCTGTCCCGATGTGGCCTCGTAGAACGCGGGGAGCAGGTTGACCAGTGTCGATTTGCCCGAACCGGTTGGGCCGACCAGCGCAATCATTTCGCCTGGGCGCGCGCACAGAGAGATGTTTCGAACGGCGAGCCGGTCGGAGTCGTAGCTGAAATTGACATTTTCGTAGCGCACCTCGCCGCAGACCGGTTTGTCGAACCTGCCTTCGCGGTTGGAGCCTCTGATTCCCCCGCGTTCTTCGGTGTGATCGACGATGTCGAAAACCCGTTCGCCTGCGGCTCGCGCCGCCTGCATCATCTGGTTGAGGGCGTGCAGGCGTGAAACAGGCTCGTAGAAAAGCGCGAGGTAAAAGATGAACCCTATTAATTCGCCCATGCTCATGGCGCCGCGTATGACCATTCCGCCACCAACCCACAACACCAGCACCGACCCGAGTGACGCCACAAATGCCATCGCCGGGGAGTAAACTCCCCAAATGCGCATCACGCCGAGCGTCCCCTCCCTGAGCGCTTGTGCGCGTTCTGCGAACCGTTCGTCCTCGTGCTTCTGGCGGTCAAAGGCCTTGATCTGGCGAATGCCCTGGAGATTATCCATCAGCAGGGCGTTCATGGCGCTGGAAGCCTCGCGTTGAGACCGGTATCGGCGGTGCGCGGTCAGGGTGTACCAGAGAGCGCCTCCGGCCAGAAGCGGAACCGGTATCAGCGCCACCAAGGCGAGTGTCGTATTCTTGATGAACAGAATCGCCAGCACTGCGATCACGCCCAGAATAGCAACGGTTCCCTGTTCGGTGCCGTCGATGAGGATACGTTCAACCGAGTTAATGTCCTCCAGCACACGCGTCATGAGATCGCCGGAGGCGCGTTGGTCGAAGTAGTGGACGGGGAGCCGCTGCAAGCGCGCATAGACCTCGCGGCGCATGTCGTAAATGACGTTTTGCTCGAAGGTGTTGTTGATGAGAATACGCAAGCCGTTGAAGAAATCGCGCAGGAAGAAGGCGGCCAGCAGCCCGAGCGCAGCGGGAGCCAGCCATTCAAGTTTGCGATTGCCGATGACATCATCAATGATGAACTGCGTCATTTGCGGAAAGGCAAATGAGAACGCCAGCGAAAGCAGCGCGCAGCCGATATTGGCCAGCGCCATCCATTTATAAGGACGCAGATAGCCGACCACACGGCGGAGAATCTCCGTCGTCGATCTGGATTTGGCAACAAATGTCGGGTCGATTTCTTGTGTTGATCGCATGGTGAGCGGTTTGGCTTGCGCTTGAAAGAGTGTAGCTTGTTTCCCGAACGATAAAAAGAAGTTACTGTTTGCCTTCCGAGATTGCCCCCACTCGCGTCTTGCAAATTCACCACGAACCGGTGAATATAACACCATGATTCGGCGTCATATTCAAGATTCTATCGGTCGAGCCATGACCGACACGCCGGTATTACTGCTCAACGGCGCGCGCCAGACCGGTAAGACCACTTTGGCCAAAACCATGGCCGACAGAGTTGGATCGCAATACTTCACCTTTGATGACTCCGCCACGCTCGCACTCGCCGCTGGCGATCCGTCCGGATTTATTCGCAATCTCGTTGGTCCCGTTGTTCTCGATGAAATCCAGAAAGCCCCCGAACTTTTTCCGGCCATCAAACTCGCAGTGGATAAGCACCGCCAGCCCGGACGCTTTCTGCTGACCAGTTCTGCCAATGTCATGACACTGCCACGTCTTTCCGAATCGCTGGCTGGGCGCATGGAGATCATTCCATTGTTTCCGTTCTCGGTCGGCGAACTGGTCGGCAAAGTCGAAGGCTTCCTGCCTCGGCTCTTTGCTGGCGCCATCGCCAAGTCCCAGCCATCGTTGACGATAAATGACATCCAATCGCAATTGATCTGCGGGGGTTACCCGGAAGCAATCCGGCGCCAGGGCGATGACCGCCGCTCAGCGTGGTTTGCCTCCTACATTTCGACCATTCTGCAACGCGACGTCCGGGATCTGGCCCGGGTGGACGCGCTGCATGCTCTGCCGAACCTGTTGAAGTTGCTGGCCGCCCGCGCTTCCGGGTTGTTGAACCTCGCCGACGTGGGCCGCGACGCTGGACTGCCACACACCACATTGACCCGCTACCTGGCTTTGCTGGAAACCGTGTTTCTCGTTCACCGCCTGCCAGCTTGGTCCCGTAACCTGAGCCAGCGTCTGGTCAAAGCGCCAAAGCTGCACTTGATGGACAGTGGCCTCGCGTGTCATCTGCTCGGCGCGAATGTCCGGCGGTTGTCCGAAGATCGCTCGCTGATGGGGCGGTTGCTGGAAAGCTTCGTGGTGGGCGAACTTCGCAAACAAATTTCCTGGACCGATCCGCAGATGGCAATTTACCACTGCCGGACCGCCAATGGCTTGGAGATTGATGTAGTCCTGGAAAAGCCTGACGGCTCAGTGGCAGCCATAGAAGTCAAAGCCAGTGGTACCGTGGCGGCGTCAGACTTCGCGCCGATCAAGGCTCTGAGGGATCAACTAGGCCAGCAATTTCGCGCTGGAGTTGTCCTTTACTTGGGCGACCAAATCATTCCTTCAGGCGACAAGCTCTGGCTTGTCCCGGTGTCCGCACTGTGGACACCGTAAATGGATGAGAGCAGCGATTCTCATTATGTAAAAAACTTTTTTCAAACGAGTTTTCTTGGTTTACTAGCTCTGATGTTAGCAAAGCTGAAATTGGCCGCCTATGGCTTGCTTTTGATCGTGGCGCTCTGGTTTGCGTGGGGATTCCACGTCAATTATTCGGCAATCACGCCTGAGGCGGCGGTGGATGCATCTGGGAGTCGCAAATTGATGATCTTCTATTTTGCGGGCTTGATTTTTGCAATAGTCGGTCTGGGAATCCTGATTGCCTGCGATGTTGTCAGGCAATTCGCGTGTCGCACTGTCGATATGCTGTTTGATGATGACGGCCCAGCCACTAAAGATCCCGAATACGAGCGGGCCGAGCAGGTTTGGGCGGCGGGCCGCCCGATGGAAGCCGTCGAACTGATGCGCGACTACCTCAAAAGGAATCCGCGCGCGCAGTATGCGGCCCTGCGCATTGCTGAGATTTACGAAAAGGATTTTCGGAATTACCTTGCCGCTGCAATGGAATACGAGGAAATCCTCAAGCGCAAGCTGAGCTCCGATCGCTGGGGTTGGGCTGCCATTCACCTCTGCAATCTCTATTCGAAACTCGGACGGCAGGCGGAATACGACGCGTTGTTGCGCAAAATCGTGAACGATCACCCGAAGACATCTGCCGCCAAGAAGGCTCGTCAGGCGCTTGGATGGCCCGAGGAAATTTCTGCTCCCGATGCGCCCATCCATCCCGGCAATGCGCAATTCGTGCAGGCAGACCCGTCATCGGATCTGACGGATTCTACGATTCATTCGAATCTTCCACCTGGGTTCCGCCCAAAAAAGCAGAAGTAACAATTTGCTCAGGTAGCATAGGCATCCTTGCCTGTGCTTCTCTTTCCGGCGAGCGTCAGCGAGACGCCAATTCATCCTTCTGACCTGAACGGGTAATTGCTATAACAACAACAGCTTGCCCCTTTGCCCGGAGCAGGCAAGATGCCTGCTCTACGTTACATCATCTTCAGGAGAGTGTCCGCCATCTCGGATGGGGTGGCAGAGATGCCAATGTCGGCGTCTTTGAACGCGGCGATCTTTGCGGCTGCGGTGCCCCGTCCGCCGCTGACGATCGCGCCGGCGTGACCCATGCGGCGTCCCGCAGGCGCAGTGGAACCGGCGATGAAGCCAGCCACCGGCTTGTGGCAATTGCGCTTGATCCACTCGGCCGCTTCTTCTTCAGACGTGCCGCCAATTTCACCGATCATGATGATGCCATGAGTGTCGGGATCGTCCTCAAAAAGTTTGATGATATCCAAGTGAGATGTGCCGTTCACCGGGTCGCCGCCAATGCCGACGCAGGTCGATTGGCCAACGCCCCGGCAGGTTAATTGCCAAACAGCTTCGTAGGTCAGGGTTCCACTACGCGATACCACGCCGATGTTTCCTTTTTTGTGAATGTAACCCGGTGAGATGCCAATCCGGCAGCCGCCGCTTGAGTCTTTGCCCTCGCCGGGTGTCACCACGCCGGGGCAGTTGGGACCGATCAAGCGGGTCTTGCGGCCTTGCATGGATCGCTTGACCTTGACCATGTCGCGGACGGGAATGCCCTCGGTGATGCAGACAACAAGGTTCAAGTCGGCGTCAACAGCCTCGATAATGGCGTCGGCGGCGAAGGGAGGAGGGACGAAAATGACCGAAACGGTGGCCCCGGATTCCTTGGCGGCTTGGGCGACGGTGTCATACACCGGCACCGATTTACCGGCATGATCGAAGGTTTGGCCGCCCTTGCCAGGTGTGACCCCAGCGGCAATTTGAGTGCCGTAGGCAAGGCTCAATTGCGTGTGCTTTGCGCCAAAGCTGCCGGTGATGCCTTGGACAATAATCTTGGTCGTGGGGGTGACGAGAATGGACATAAAAATTACTTGTTCTTCTTCAGTTCGAGCACCACTTTTTGCGCGGCATCAGCCATTGAGTCTCCGCTGATAATGGGCAAACCTGATTCCTGAAGAATCTTCTTGCCGAGCTGCGAGTTATTACCTTCCAGGCGCACAACCAGTGGCAGGTTCAATTGAGTGACCTTCACGGCATCGACAATGCCTGTGGCGATGATGTCGCATTGCATGATGCCTCCGAAAATATTGACCAGAATGGCCTCAACATTGGGATCGCTCAGAATGATTTTGAAGGCCGCCGTGACCTGCTGGCGCGTGGCGCCGCCACCAACATCCAGAAAGTTGGCCGGATCGCCGCCGAAATGTTTGATGATGTCCATCGTGGCCATCGCCAAGCCTGCGCCGTTGACCAGGCAGGCAATGTTGCCGTCGAGCTTGATATAGTTCAGTTCGTGCTTGCTGGCTTCGATTTCCAAGGGGGCTTCCTCGGAAAGGTCGCGCATGGCTTGGATGTCCGGGTGGCGATACATCGCGTTGTCGTCGAGACTGATTTTGGCGTCCACTGCCAGCATGGCGTCTTTGCCGTTGCGGGTGACAACGCACAGGGGGTTAATCTCAACCATGCTGGCATCGCATTCCCACCAGGTTTTGTAGAGCCCCAAAAACAGCTTTGCCGCCTCGCCGATCAATTCGCCTTTAAGCCCCAGCGCCGTTGCGAGTTTGCGACCGTGAAAGGGCATCATCCCAACAGCAGGATCGATAAGCAGTTTGATGATTTTTTCGGGTGTTTTGGCGGCCACTTCCTCGATGTCCATGCCGCCTTCGGTGCTGGCCATGATCACGGGAGTGGAAGTCGTCCGGTCGAGCAGCACGGCGCAATAAAGCTCCTTTTTGATGTCCGCCGCCGAGCATACCAATATCTTGTTGACCAGGCGTCCGTCGGGCCCGGTCTGCTTGGTCACAAGCACATTGCCCAGCATGCCTGTGGCATTTTGAAAAACCTCATCGACGGTGAGGCAAATTTTGACGCCGCCTTTGAAACCGCTTTTGAAAGTCCCTTTTCCACGGCCGCCGGCATGGATTTGAGCTTTAACAATCACCAGCTTTTCCCCTTTCGCAAAGAGTTCTTCGGCAGTTTTTCGAGCGGCCTCGGGGGTCTCGCAAACTTCGCCCGATGGCACAGCCACGCCGTATTGGGCCAACAGTTGCTTTGCTTGGTATTCGTGAATGTTCATTAAAGAAAGCCTTTTATAAATGCTACTACCGACTAAAGGACAACAGAGCCAACTCGTCAAATGAATTTCTTCAGTAACTGCTGGATGACAGGGTTGCTTTAAAGTCGCGCCCTTGTGGGGCAGACCTCCGGTCTGCCGGTTCCAGGAGCCTCTGGCTCCGTGGACGCTACTCGACTTGAGAGCAGCTCTGGCTGGATGATTTGCCGTAATTTTTCAGGTCAGAGGGAGAAATTAGCGGCTCGCTGACGCTCGCCGGAAGGAGGGGCACAGGCAAGGATGCCTATGCTACGTACGTGCGTGAATAGTTGATTTGCCGATTTTCTGGACATCCAAGTGCTTCTTTGAAAGACTCCCCGCCGTGAAGCAGTCCGTTGTTGTTCTGGATTTGGAGGGTGTCTTGGTTCCCGAGATTTGGATTTCGGTGGCCGAGAAGACTGGTATTGTCGAGTTACGCCGCACAACCCGCGATGAACCCGACTACGAGAAGCTGATGCTTGGGCGCATCAAAATTCTCGACCAGCACGGTCTCAAGCTGGCGGACATTCAAGAGGTTATTGCGACACTCCGACCGCTTGATGGCGCCTTGGAGTTTTTGAGGGAATTGCGGTCGCTGACGCAGGTCATCATTTTGTCCGACACCTTTGAGGAGTTTGCCAAGCCGCTGATGAAGCAGCTTGAGTGGCCCACTATTTTTTGCAATCACTTGGTGATCGAAAATGGCCGGGTTGCCGACTACAAACTCCGCCAGCCCCAGCCCAAGCGCCATTCGGTCATCGCCCTTAAGAGTCTGTATTATTATATAGTCGCTGCCGGAGATTCATTCAATGATACTGCAATGCTCATGGAGGCAAACGCCGGTTTTTTCTTTCATGCGCCTGAATTAATCAAACAGCAATTCCCGCAGTTCACCCCATTTGAAGCCTATGGCGAACTGTTGAACGCCATTAAGGGAGAGTTGAAAGGCAATGGTAACTATTCAGGTCATAGGGAGAAATTAGCGTCTCGCTGACGCTCGACGGAGAGAGAGGGGCGCAGGCAAGGATGCCTACGCTACGTGAATAGTTACAGGCAATGGGTGAGCGGGACGAATCATCTTAAATTATTATGAATGTCATTGTTAGCGGCGGCGCCGGATACATCGGCTCGGTTTGTGTGGAGGAATTAATCAATGCCGGACATCGCGTCACGGTGTTCGACAACCTCTCGGAAGGTCATCGCTTGGCGGTCGATTCTCGCGCTTTCTTTGTGAAAGGCGATTTGGCCGACATCACTGCTATAACCTCCGCGATTCGCGATTCTGGCGCTCAAGCCGTTATTCACTTTGCCGCGCATGCGCTGGTTGGGGAATCGATGGTCAATCCATCGAAGTATTTTCGCAACAACGTCGCCAGCGGCCTTAATCTGCTGGATGCGGCGGTTGCGGCGGGTGTGAAGAAATTTGTTTTTAGTTCAACGTGCGCCACCTACGGGCCACCGGACCGCGTCCCCATGACCGAAGATCTGCCCCAACGGCCAATCAACCCTTATGGCGAGTCCAAGCTGATGTTTGAGAAGGTGTTGAGTTGGTATCATCAGATTCACGGCTTGGAATTTGTGGCTTTCCGGTACTTCAATGCCGCAGGCGCGACGGAACATTTTGGCGAGCACCATAAGATTGAGTCTCATCTGATTCCCAACGTGTTGAAAGTGCCGATGGGCCTGGCAGCCCAGTGCGATATTTTCGGTACCGACTATCCGACGCCGGACGGCACATGCATTCGCGACTACATCCATGTCGCTGACTTGGCGCAGGCTCATATCCTGGCCTTGACGCCAGGCAAACAAGGCTTTTTTAACCTGGGCAACGGCGACGGCTACTCAGTGCGCGAAGTCATCAAAATGTGCGAGCAAGTTGCTGGCGTGAGCATCAAGACCGTTGAGAAACCCCGGCGTCCGGGCGATCCGCCGAGCTTGGTAGCCGCCGCTCAAAAAGCGATCACTGAGCTTGGCTGGAAGCCTCAATTTCCGCGCTTGGAACAGATAGTGCAGACCGCATGGCGTTGGCATAAGGCTCATCCCAGCGGTTACGCTGATCGTTGACTTGAACATCGTAACTGTTCAGGTCAGAGGGAGAAATTAGCGGTTCGCTGACGCTCGCCGGAAATAGGGGCACAGGCAAGGATGCCTATGCTACTTGAATAGTTGCGAATCATTTAACCACACAGCTACGGCTGGCTTGGAGGGAGAACGCAACGGAACCCAACATCGCGGTATCCGTCGCCCGGCCAACGGTGGCTGCGTACCGCCGAGCGGCAATCTTTGCCGTAGTTGTACCAACTGCCACCGCGTAACACGCGGTGTGAGCCCGTGAGAACACCCAGTGGATTGGCCTGCGAACCGCTGGCATAACTTCCATACCAATCCCAACACCACTCAACAACATTTCCAGCCATGTCATACAACCCATACCCGTTTGCCGCAAATGATCCCACCGGACTGGTGTAGGGCGTAACTCCATCATTGTAGGTCGGATGATACCCTCGACTCTGACTGATGTCGTATGCGCTGAAACTGGAACGACTGATGTCATACGCATTGAAACTGCAATAATTCGCTTGGCTGTGCGTAATCGTATCTCCCCACGGAAATCGCTTTTCAAACAAACCTCCACGCGCCGCCTTTTCCCACTCCGCCTCCGTTGGCAACCGATAACCCGCATTCCATTTTACCCAGTCGTTTTGAACACTGATCCGCCCAGCGCGATAAATGTTTGTCTGTCCCGCGCTCATGTAATACGCAGCCACCCGCCCCTCTTTCTCTGAACGCGCATTGCACCACTTCACCACATCCCACCAATCAACAGTTTGGACTGGGTGCGTCGCCGCCTTCCCGGAACCCGCTCTGTCAAATCCGTAGTCATGATTCGTTGCCCAATGGTAAACACTGTCCCACAGCGATTTTGTCACAAGATACTTATCCATATAAAACCCGCTTACATAGACCGTATGGACAGGAGCGTCGGACAGACCATCCAGCGCGTCACCCATCTGAAATGAACCATAGGGAACCAAGGTTGTTCCCTGTTCTTGCGCGGCGCAGGTATTTGAGGCAAGGAGCTCGGCGTAAAGCCATTGTCCGGTGACAAGCCAAAAAAATAGCAACAGAACAACTCTCATTTCAATAGACGTGAGTACCCGGCATGAACCGGGTCTGGGTGCGTGACAGGAAAGCAACCCTGTGGGGAAGGTCTCTGACCTGACAGTTGACGGAGTCTCTGACTCCGTGGATTGGCATCTGGGGAGATGCGGATTCGATGGGTCAGAGACCCATTCAACCGGCAGACCAGAGGTCTGCCCCACAAGGTTGCTTTTTCCACCGGGTCTCGCGCCTGAGACAACAAGTGGAAGCGCAATGCCCATCCTCGTGGCGATTACGCGCCAAATTTGTCAAACATCCGGGCGTTCGCCTGCATGAGGCGAACCAGATACTTCGCTTCAAAAATGCCAAGCGAACCGGAATTCGCGCCGGTCTCGGTGAATCGCTCCAGCTTGTCTGAACCCGAGCAGTCGGAAATCAGCATGACAGGCTGCGGATGCCACGAATGTCCCTTCATCGGAGCGGGCGTCGAGTGGTCGCCGGTGATCGCCAAAACTGTCGGCTGCTTCTTAAGGAGGATCGGCAGCGCGGCGTCCAGATCTTCAATCGCCTTTTTCTTGAGGTCGAACTTGCCGTCTTCACCGTATTGATCGGTGTATTTGTAGTGGATGAAAAAGTAGTCGTAATTGTTGTATTCAAGCAGATACCGCTCGAACTGTTCGGCGATGGTCTGGGGGCCTTCGATTTTGGTCATGCCAACCAGTTGGGCCAAGCCCTTATACATTGGGTAAACCGCCAGACAGACCGGCTTGAGATTGTAGCGCTGCTCAAACAACGGAATCTCCGGCTGGTGGGCGATGCCACGCATCAGGAAACCATTCGCCGGCTTGCAGTTCTTGAGCGCCGGGAGGGCCGCTTTGTAGAAATCCGCGATGAGCTTGGCGGCTTTCTTCTGCTTGGCCGATTTGGCATCGGTCGGCTTGCTGGTTGGGATGGCCAAACCTTCGCGACCAGGGTCGGCGTCGGTCAGTGGGCCTTCCAACCCTGCGCCACGGAAGATTACAACAAAACGATGTCCTTTGCCGGCCTTGATGATGACTTCGGTTTCGCCAAGCTTCTTGATCTTATCAGACAAAAGTTTGCATTGCGCCTCGCAGACCAAGGTGTCAATGCGTCCGGCGCGACGGTCGGTGACCAAACCGTTTGCGTCGAGCGTGCAGAAATTAGCGCGGGCGGCGATATCGCCTCCCTTGAGTTCAATGCCAAGGCCCAAGGCTTCGATAACGCCGCGTCCAACCTGAAATTCCAAAGGATCGTAACCGAACAAGCCGAGGTGGCCGGGGCCACTGCCAGGAGTGATGCCAGGAGCGATGGGTATCATGCGTCCCTGGGCGGCGCCTTGGCGCGTCAACGCATCCAAGTTGGGCGTCCTGGCCGCTTCCAGCGGAGTGAGGAAGCCGTTTTCTTTGGTGGCGATATCGCCGAGACCATCAAGCACAAGCAAAACGAGTTTGGCGTCAGTCTTAACGGTCAGACTTGAGTAAAGAGAGTCCAAGTTCATGATTTTATATATAAATCTCACCGGGCTGCAAGCCCGGCTGCGAGTAGCATATTGCGGAAAAAGCGGCTGGCGTCAAGTTTCTTACCCTCGGGACCAGCAGTTCTCAATAGGGCGAAAAGCAACTCACGCTGGAAATGAGGAATGGTTAAATATCCAATATCCAACAAGGAATGTCCAAGGAGGAAGGAAAGACAGCTTGTTCTACAGTTGACTCCCCCCTTGGAAATTGGACATTCCTTGTTGGATATTGGATATTCAACCCTTTCCGGTTCGACCTTCTCCCTTGGAAAGACAGTACCAAACCCACACCCAATCCTTTTTGTGCCTTCGTGCCTTCGTGTGCCCCGGTTACTTTCCGGTCACACACCCTTTGAGGTGGATTGGGCGATAGGTGCCTTTACGCGGCCCGCAACTTGGGATAAATTCTCAAGCGTGAGCACGATCACCGCTACTTTAGAAGCTGATGCTGACGGGACGCTGCACCTGCCCGTGCCGCGGAATTTGCGGCGGGGAAAGGTGAAGGTCATCGCCACGTTGGAAACAGAACCCCAAACTACCGACCGCCCAACGCGGGAAATGGCTCTGACTGCGCTTCGTCAATTGCGCAGGATGGGCACGTTCCAGAACATCACCGACCCTGTGGCGTGGCAGCGCGAAATCCGCAAAGACAGTCCACTTCCAGGCCGGAGTTGAGCCATGCTTTTGGACAGCAGAACCGTTGAATCGTTGAATCGTGAATCGTTGAATCGAAAGCACCCATCTGGAACGATTCAACGATTCAACGATTCATCGCTTTCTTGAGCGCATTGAATTGCTCGTCCAGATCGGTTACGCGGGCTCTGGCCGCATCCAGATCTCCAGCTTTGCCGACTTGCTCCATCGCCCAAGCGACGGCACGCAAAGCTTCGCCTCCCACCGTGGCGCTGGCACCTTTGATCTTGTGAGCTTGCTGTTCGACAAGGTGGGCATCGCCGACCGCCAGATGGGCCTTCAACTGCGTGATTTGGCTGGGCAGATCCTCCAAGAAGCCATCAAGAATCGTCCGATCCAAGTCCTTGTCATCCCCCACTCGATTCATGAATGCCGCACGGTCAAAGACTACGAGTTCCTTTTCATCATTGGAGATGGCGACTCTTTCTTCCGGCTCGCTGGCCACCGCATGTTCCTGTTCGCCTTTTGGTTTGAGCCACTTTTGCAAAACCGCAATCAAAGCAGATCGTTCGATTGGTTTGGTGAGGTAATCGTCCATGCCTGCCTGCACGCATTTCTCGCGGTCGCCTTGCATGGCGTGAGCGGTCATGGCAACTATGG
Organism: uncultured Verrucomicrobiales bacterium; assembly: GCA_903898185.1. Lineage (GTDB taxonomy): Bacteria > Verrucomicrobiota > Verrucomicrobiia > Limisphaerales > Palsa-1400 > CAIUEN01. The sequence continues at coordinate 50,766 of CAIUEN010000364.1, read as the reverse complement.
TTACTTGGTGGTTGAGAACGCATGATTGCGGATTGCGGATTGCTCTGGTGGCCTCGAACCCATCCATCTCCGGCATCTGCACGTCCATCAGCACCAGACCGTAAGGGAACATTTCGAGCGCTTTGATAGCCTCGACTCCGTTGGCGGCCACATCGACTGTCAAAACACCACCGGTTTAACGCGTTGCGCTTCCTGCACGCGATCCCCTGGGTAGAGGATCAGTTCATCGCCTTCTTTGAGACCGTCCAGCACTTGGGTCTCCGGACCGCTTGAGCGACCGGCTTGGACCTGGCGCAATTCCGCGCGCCCGTTTTGCACGACGAATGCCGCCCATTTGTTGCCTCGCCGAAAGAGCGCGCCGGAGGGGACTTTGAGCGTTCGATCTGATTCCCATACCGTAATTCGCGCTTCGACCCGGAAGCTGTCGCCCAAGCCAGCATGTTGTGCTGGAGGCATGATAAGGTCGGCGATGATGTTGACTCTTTGTTCCTCGACGCCCAGCGCCGATACTTTGGTGAACGCCGCCGGTTCCACCAGGCGTACTTGCGCATTAATCGGGTCGCCGCCGCCCCACTGTTCGAGGCTGACCTTGGCTCCGGGCGCAATGGCCGCGCCATCGCGGGAGAGGACTTCGATCACCACTTCGAGATCGGTTGGATCGCCGATTTCCACCAGCGGCGCGCCGGTTGTGACAACGCGGGCGCTGGGTTCGAAAATGCGGAGAATCCGTCCGTTGACCGGGGCTTTGACTTCCGTCGGAGGCCGCTGATCCGGGACGCTGCCGGGTGTAAATTCGGCCAATTCGGCTTCAGCCTGGCGCAATGCGCTTTGCGCGGCGGACTCGTCTTTGGCGGCGGCGGATAGGCGCCATTGACCGGCATCGAACTCCTGATCGCTGATCGCCTTGTCGGCGCGCAGTTTTTTGAACCGGTGGAGTTCGCTCAATGCGTAGGCGCTCGCGGCGCGGGCCTTTTCCAGGTTGGCGGATGCCGTGTCGCGGCGGGCCTCGGCCAGAGAGCGGGCGCGGGCATCGAGCAGGGCAGGTGAGATCGGGTCGATTACTGCCACCACAGTTTCATTGGCGCGCATCTCGGCGCCCGCTTTGAATGGAATGCGGCGTAATTGGCCGGCCACCGGCGCGGAGACGACGTATCGCTGTTTGATCCGAGTCTTACCCTCTTCGTTAACAGTGGCGCGCAAAGTGCCCTGCATGGCGTGGGTTGTTTCGACTGGGATCGGCTTGGGCCAAAGCCCTGCCACAATGAGGCTGAGCAGCATAACGGCTCCGGCATACGGAAGCCAGCGCCGGGAATGGCGAGTGACCGCGTTTTGACCGGTTGATCGTATAGTGATGGAAGGATTCGACGGACTGGGATTCATGGGACGATAGTTTGTTTATTCAGGAGCTTTGAGAGCGCCAACAAGATCAAGGTGATTCAAATTTCGCAACACCACCAGAGTTGAAAGGACGGAAGCAATGCCAACCACCAGGACTGCCAACGCGTAATTTCCGGACGTGAGCACCAGCGGGAGACGAACCGTTTCAGTATTGACCGCTTGGAAAATCGCTGTGGCAAAGCCGGTGCCCATGAGCAGACCGATTGGCACCGCTATGAGCGCCAGAATGACCAGTTCCGTGATCAGCACCGCGCCGACTTCTCTTCGCGAAAAACCGATCACGCGCAGCGTGGCCAGTTCCCGGGCGCGTTCCGCCAGCGAAATACGGGCATTGTTGTAAACCACCCCAAATGCCACGACGATTGCGAAGGCCATGTAAATGCTTTGGATGAGCCCGATGCTTGCCGCTGTTGTTTGACGGAAATTCTCGCGCAACGAATTCTTTATGGCCACCCAACTGACGCGCGGCGTGTCTTTCAGCGCGCGCAGAAATTGGCTGCGGTGGGCCTCGTCAACATTGAATGTTGCGCCGCTGACCCTATCTCCTTCATCAAGGAACCGGTTCAGCGAGGCCATGCTCATGTAGGCGGTGACGCCGGCGAAGTCCGCCGACAACCCAATCAACGGCACTGTTCCGATGGATCGCTTGCCTTCCAAGGCTTCGACGATCAATTCGTCACCGATCTTCGCGCCAAGCACCTCAGCCAGCTTTGACGACACTACAAGCCCATGCTGTGGAATTACAATTTCATGCGACGAAGCATCCACGATGCGTGTGTGGTGGCCGTTATTGGGCAAGCCTTGCAAACCAACCTGTCGGCGACGATGCCCGAAGCTCAGACGCACCGCTGCGGCGCGAAACGGTTCCACCGTAATAACTCCCGGAAGTTGGCGGAAATTGTTGACCACGCTGGGATTGGCAGGCTCCACCAGTCCGATGCTCAGATCCTGTCTTTGCATCGTGTCCCACTGGTAATCCATGATTTGCGCGACACTGTCACGGAAACCGCTGGGCACAATAAGAATGCCCGTTGCCATCGCCAGTCCCGCGACTGTGAAGAACGCCTGCATCGGCTTGCGCTCCAGGTTGCGGATGGCGATGCGAAACGAGTGCGAGAAAAGATGCGCAATGCCGGTGCGCTCAATCAGGGCGGGCCGGTAATTGGCCGGTGGTTCCGGACGCATGGCTTCCGCCGGCGGCAGGCGCGAGGCCCGCCGCACCGCGCTGAACACCCCGGCCAGCGCTGCGGCGACACTGACAGCCAAAGCCAACATCAGAGCGTTATAATCCAGCCGAAAAACCAATTCTGGAAATCTAAAAAAACGGTGATACATGATGACTAATTTGTGCCCCAGGAAAATTCCACCAACTCCGCCAAGGGCCGTCCCTCCAGCCACCATCACGAATGCGAACTTCAGGTAGTGAAAAACGATCTGTTGGTTGGTGAATCCAAAGGCTTTGAGAACCGCGATCTGTTCGCGCTGCAACGCCAGCAAGCGTGACAGGACGGCATTGGTCATGAACGCGGCGACACTCAGGAAAATCAGTGGGAACCCGATTGACACCGTGGTCAGAACGCGAATTTCATCCGAAACGCGAATGTGCGAGGGATGATCCTCCCGACTGTAGGCACCGCGACCGCCGTAAGGCGTCAGAAGCCGATCCAATTCCGCGATGACAGGCCGGGGGGATCCGTCCGGAGCGAGGGTTAACGAGAGATAATTAAACGCCCCATCCAAGTCAAATGCCGATGCCAATTCCTTGTAAGGCATCCAAAAAACGCCGTAAGTCCGGTTGTCCGGAAGGGCCGCTCCCGGGCGGGATTCGAAAATAAACTCGGGCGAAAGGACAATTCCAGCAATCCTCAATTCCTGACGGCGACCATTGAGCAGCATCGCAATGGTATCGCCGGGTTTGAGCTGATTGGCTGTCGCAAACGCTTCGCCGACCAGCACTTCGCGACGGCTGCCAGGCGTCAGCCAGCGTCCCGAACGCAGGAAAAGCCGGTTGAGCTGGGGCGGTTCGAAGTCGGGCAGCGACCGCGCATTGCCGCTGGCTGGCTCATCAAGTGTTGGAACATCAAGAGTAACTTGAACCGAAATACCCGATTGCACGGCGGCGACTCCAGGGATTTCGGTGATGCGCTCAGCGATGGAATTGGGAGCGCGCTTCAAGTGAGCGAAGAGCTCGCCGAACCGATTGGCCTCGTAATACTCACGCCGGGTCGAGTCGAGTGAGTAGATAAGGCTGCGAGCCATGATCATCATCGCCAGACCGCAAGCCATCACCAGAGCCACGGCGATTACCTGGCCCTTCATGCGCCGAAGATCGCGCCAGAGTTTGCGGTTAAGATGAGAGATGATCACCATTTCAAGCCGGAGACTGGAGCGCGGACCGCATTTTCCCGGATGTGATGCACATGCCCGTCCATAAAAAAGATCACCCGGTCGGCCATGTCAGCCATGATGGCGTTGTGAGTAATGATCACCGTGAGAGTGCCCAACTCACGGTTGACGCGTTCAATGGCTTCGAGAACCACAATGCCGGTGCGGACATCCAGCGCGCCCGTCGGTTCGTCGCACAGAAGCACCTCGGGGCGCTTGGCAATGGCCCTCGCAATGGCCACCCGCTGCTGTTCGCCACCCGAGAGTTGCGCAGGGAAATGATCAAACCGGTTGCCCAGGTTGACCAATTCCAAAGCCGTCTCAGGCGGCATCGGATCGCGCGCAATTTCGGTGATCAGCCCCACATTTTCACGCGCGGTAAGACTGGGGATGAGATTGTAAAACTGAAAAATGAAACCAACGCGCTCACGGCGAAACTGCGTGAGTTGATCTTCATTGGCGGCAGTGAGATCCAAGTCGCGATACCAGAGTTCCCCGGACGTTGGCTTATCCAAGCCACCCAGGTTATTGAGCAATGTCGTTTTTCCGCTGCCGGATTGTCCAAGCAAAACAACCAGTTCGCCGTCAAAAAGCTCAAGATCCACCCCTGCCAAAGCCCGGACTTCGGCAGTCCCGGCTCCATAGACTTTGGTCAACCCCTTTGCCCGAAAAACTGGTTTACGGTCCATTCGCCCAGCCTGACGTTTTTTTGAGGGTGCGGCAAGCTGGTTCAGTTGAGCAGCCGATACCAGTTATCGCGCTGGCGGGGTTCGTAGCCGAGCTCGCGAATGAGGCGGCGCATGTCGGCGACTTCGAGTTTGAAGCTTGCGCCGGCTTGAGAAACCACGTTTTCCTCGATCATGATGCTTCCCAGGTCATTGGCTCCGAATTTGAGCGCCACCTGGCCAATGGCTGGTCCTTGGGTCACCCAGGAGCTTTGGATATTGTGAAAATTATCGAGATAAATTCGGTTCAGCGCCTGCATGCGCAGGTATTCGTTTCCGCCAACCATAGGGGCGTTGAGCTTCGTGTTTTCCGACTGAAACGTCCACGCGATGAAGGCGGTGAAGCCCTTCGATTTGTCCTGTTGAGCGCGGACGCGATCCAAGTGCTCGATGCGGTCTTCAACTGTTTCGACGTGGCCGAACATCATCGTCGCGCTGGTGCTCAAGCCAAGCCGATGGGCGGTGTCCATAACTCCGAGCCATTCGTCGGTACGGGCTTTGAGCGGCGCGATCCGCTTGCGGACATTATCGGAGAGAATTTCAGCGCCGCCACCCGGAAGCGAGCCCAGCCCCGCTTTCACAAATTGCGAGATGAGTTCTTCGACGGGCATCTGAAAGACTTCGCGGAAGTGAATAAATTCGCTGGGGCTGAAACCGTGAATATTGATCTGGGGAAACTTCGCTTTCACATGTGAGAGCAGGTCCAAATACCATTGGAGCGAAAGCTTGGGATGGTGTCCGCCTTGAAGAAGAATTTGCGTGCCTCCCAATGCGATGGTCTCCTCAATCTTTTGGTCAATTTCGTCGAAGGTGATGACGTAGGCGTCGTCGGCCTTTTCAGTCCGGTAAAACGCGCAGAACTTGCAGCAGACATTGCAGACGTTGGTGTAATTGATGTTACGGTCAATCTGGTAGGTCACAATCTGGTTGCCGACCCCATCATAATCGGCGGCCTTGGCCAACATACGTCGGCGGTCGGCCAGCATTCCCAACTCCTCCAGGGGCAATTGGTAAAGACGAGCGGCCTCGGCGCGATCAATGCGCGCTCCGCTCCAGACCTTTTCCAGCAGTGCATCAACGGACGAATCGTAAGTCACAGGCTGACTCTAGCGCGGCAGGGGTAAAATGCAAAGCTTGCAGGCAAACGTGTCTCATGGGCCAGCGCTTGACGCAGTCACCATTTTGTTTGATTTCGAATTGCCCCCGGATAATGTTTGGGCATGAAGTTGACTTGTTTTTTCGAAGTGTTTCCAGCCGGTTGGGGAGTCCTTGTTGGCGCGCTGACTTTGGTGTCGCTTACGGCGATCGGTGTTAACGCTCGGTTCGATGGCGACCGGGTGGCGGCCAGTCAAAAAATTCAAGTATACTTTGAACGGGTAAGATCGTTCCTTCTTCTCGGTGCAAAAAAGTAACATTCTTAGCCGTTCAAAGTATAACTGGTCGGCAATGATGCTGGCGTTGAAGTCCGGCTGATCGATTGGTATCGTCCGTAGCCGGAATTGCAGACGCATGATGGTTGAAATCCGGCTGCGCGATTGGTATTGTCCGCAGCCGGTTTTCTATGCTCAGCTACTTTTATATAGCCGTGGGTGGCGCGCTTGGCAGCGTGTTGCGTTATTGGTGGTCCGGATTGATCGCCAATTGTTTTGGCGCTGCTTTTCCATGGGGCACCCTGATTGTCAATGTGACCGGTTCATTCGTCATCGGTTTTTTTGATACTTTGACCGGTGACCAGGGGCGATGGCTGGCGCCAACATCACTCCGGCAATTCTTCATGATCGGCATTTGCGGGGGCTATACCACGTTCTCTTCATTCAGCCTCCAAACGCTGCAATTGGCTCAGAAGGATCAATGGCTTTGGGCGGGAGCCAACATTGTGGGCTCGGTGGCGCTCTGCCTTGTTGGAGTCTGGCTTGGCCATGTTGTGGCTGCCACCATTAATTTAAGACGATAAGAAAGGGCAACGAAATGTTAACGCTTGGAATATGAGTTTTCGTAAAATCTCAAATTTGAAATTTGAAATCAAGAAATGCAAATGAACCGCAGAATACGCAGAATACGCGGAAAAAGAACCCCTTGCGGAGAATGTACTAATAATCATGAATAATGCATGACCTTTCCAGAGCAAAAAACCGATCAATTCAACACCCTAGGTCTGCCCCACAAGGATGCGACTGTAGCGCATCCTCCACGGCTCCGTCTGCGAGTAACCGCCGCTGCCGAGAGCATCATCCGTTCCGGGCATCCGTGGTTGTTTGCCTCCAGCGTTCGCGATCAGAATCGCGAGGGTAATCTGGGAGAGTTGGCGGTGATTTACGACCGCGCGGACCGTTTTCTTGGAATCGGATTGTTTGATCCGGATTCGCCGTTGCGCGTTCGGATGCTTCATGTCGGGAAACCTTTGACACTGGACGACGCGTGGTGGCAAATGCGCCTGGAAGAAACGATGGCGCGGCGGCGCACCCTGTTTGACAGCCAAACTGATGGCTGGCGTTGGATTTGCGGCGAGAGTGACGGCTGGCCAGGCTTGGCGCTCGACCGCTACAAGGGGGTTCTCGTCCTGAAATTGTACACAGCAGCGTGGCTGCCACGGATCGAACAGTTCACATCGCTCTTCCAAAGCGTCTTCCATCCCGATGGAATCGTCCTGCGGTTGAGCCGCAACATTCAAGAGAAGGCGAAGGAGTTTGGCGTTCGCGATGGACAGGTGATTTTTGGCAAGGAACTGGATGGGCCTGTGATTTTTCAGGAGAACGGCATCCAGTTTGAAGCCGATGTTGTTCGCGGACAAAAGACCGGTTTTTTCCTGGATCAACGCGAAAACCGCCGCCGCGTGGAATTGCTATCGCAAGGGCGTGACGTGCTCAATGCATTCAGCTACTCGGGCGGGTTTTCTCTGTACGCGGCACGGGGTGGCGCAAGGGCGGTGACCGACCTCGATATCAGCGCGCATGCAATTGAGTCCGCGCGGAGAAATTTTGCTCTCAACCAGGCAATCCCACAAATTGCCCGGTGTCGGCATGTCACATTGCAGGGAGACGTGTTCGCATGGCTTGAAAGAAATACGACGCAGCTCTTTGACTTGATAATCCTCGATCCGCCGTCTCTGGCCAAGCGGGAAGCTGAGCGGGCAGGGGCCATTCGGGCGTATGGGACGCTCGTGGCGAGCGCGATAAAGTCGCTGCGAAAAGGAGGCGTGCTGGTCGCGGCTTCCTGCTCCGCCCACGTCTCCGCGCCCGAGTTCTTCGAGGCTGTCCGTCTGGCTGCAGAGCGTTCAGGTCGTGGGTTCACCGAAATCGAGACCACGGGTCACCCGCCCGATCACCCATCGACTTTCCCTGAGGCTACCTACCTGAAGAGTATCTACTTGAAATCTTTGTGAATTTTGAATACGCTCTCACACAAGATAACCAATACGGAAGCAGGGTCTCCTTAAGTCGGTTGGAATTTACGGAGCCAGAGGCTCCAGGAACAGTCAGCACAACGCAACTGTTCACGTCAGAAGGAGAAATTAGCGTCTCGCGACGCTCGGCGGAAAGAGGGGCACAGGCAGGATGCCTAATAGTTACAGCACAACTAATCGCTGCGCCTCGATAACGAGGTGCTGGCAGACCAGAGGTCTGCCCCAATTGAAAGAGCCACTTCAGATTACTCTTGGATATGGAAACAGGTTGCGCAATGAAAAAACTGCCAGCAATTCTCATTATGTGGGGTAGACCTCTGGTCTGCCGGTTGCGGTGCCTCTGGCTCCGCTGGAGGGCGGAAACCTCGCGCGCAGGCAGAGATCAGAGTTTTACCTCCGTTTTACCTCCGTATTACCCCAAAATGAGAATTGCTGAAAAACTGCTGACGAGTTCTCCATCGAAGGGAATGTTGTGGTTGCATAGCTCTGGATGCAAACGCGGCAGGCTTCTTTTTTTGTTTCTGGCAGTCATCTGTGCATCGCCACAATTGGCGCTCGCACAAACCAATGCCCCGGAAGGCGTGGCGGCTCTCAAGAAAATGAGCGTGGAAGATCTGATGGATGTGGAGATTCCCACAGTCTATGGCGCGTCTAAACACGAACAAAAGGTAACCGAGGCACCTTCATCAGTAAGCATCGTCACATCCTCTGACATCAAGCAATACGGCTATCGCACTCTGGCTGACGTGCTTCGAGGAGTGCGGGGGTTTAACGTAACTTCAGATCGCTACTACAGCTATATTGGCGCCAGGGGTATCAATCGACCTGGAGACTATGGCGACAGGATACTGCTCATGGTTGACGGTCATCGGGTGAATGAGCCGATTTATGACCAGGCATTCAGCGGCACCGAAGGATTGGTGGACGTCGATATGATTGAGCGCGTCGAGGTTATTCGCGGGCCTGGATCGTCGCTTTACGGAAACAATGCGTTCTTTGCTGTGATCAATGTAATCACGCGCAAAGGACGAGATCTCAACGGGACTGAAGTCTCCAGCGCCGTCGCAAGTTACGATACCTATACCGGGCGCGCCAGCTACGGGAGAGTTTTTACCAATGGGGTCGAACTCGCCATGTCCGGAACCTATCTCGACAGCGATGGCCACAAGGAGTTGTTTTATCCCGAATATCGCTCCGTTCAACAGGGCATCGCGCGAGGATTGGATGGTAATACCGTCAAGAGCGCGATCTCGACCCTGTCCTACCGCGACTTCACTCTGCAAGGGGCCATTGTCCATCGTCGCAAAGATTTGCCAAACGCTCCGTTTGGCACGGTGTTTGGTCAGCCGGGCACGTTTGCCATGGACGAACGTGGGTATGTGGATCTCAAGTATTCGCATGGATTTGAGAACGATCTCGCGGTGACGGCCCGCGTCTATTTTGATCACTATCAATTTGACGCCCACAACATGCTGCCATCGATCGTGGATTTCGCTGACCCGCTTTATCCTGGGCAAGTCATAAAGAATCGCGATTTCAGCGAAGCGGAACTGATGGGCGCTGAAATGCTCGCAAGCAAGCCATTGTTCGATGATAATGTGCTTACGGCGGGTTCGGAAGTAATTCACGATTTTTACCTGGCTCAGAGGAACTATGATATTTTGCCACGAGCTGACTATTTCGACACACGCAACAGGAACGATACCGTTGGAGTATATGTCCAGGACGAGTATCAGATTTTTCATGGTTTCGCGGTCAACGGCGGACTTCGCTATGACTACTTCAGCACGTTTGGCGACACGTTTAATCCCCGTATGTCGATGGTCTATCAACCGGTGACCAAAAGCACCTTCAAGTTCCTCTATGGGGAAGCCTTTCGGGCGCCAAACGCGAGTGAGATGTATTACGCGATGCCCGGTTACAAGCCGAATCTCCAACTGAAGAGTGAGAAGGTTCATTCCTACGAACTGGTTTTCGAGCAGGAACTTAACTCCCATGCGCGTCTTCAGTCTTCGCTGTTTCTGAATGAAATTGACGGACTGATCGATTCCCAAAGGGATCCGAGCGATAATCTTCTTTATGCTGCCAACCTTAATTCGGTGCAATCGCGCGGCGCGGAAATGGAATTGGACGGACATTGGGGCCATGGGTGGCGCGGAAAGGCGAGTTACACGTTTCAGGAGAGCCGTGACTCCGATTCGGGTCAGTTCCTGAGCAATTCTCCAAAGCACATGGCCAAGTTGAACCTGATCATCCCGCTCTACCTGGACAAAATCTCCGCCGGGTTGGAATTGCAGGGGACGAGCAAACGATGGACAGTCGAACGCACCGAAACCGGCGCTTTCTGGATCGCCAACGCCACGCTTTTTAGCCGCGAGTTGGTCAAGAATTTGGAGATCTCGGCCAGCATTTACAACGTGTTTGATTGCACCTACCGTGATCCAGTCTCGGCGGATTTTAGTCCGCTGGATGCGGTTCAACAGGATGGGCGCAACTTTAGAGTGAAGCTAACCTATCGGTTCTGAGGAGCTCCAACAAATATGCTATCTTCAGAAACCATGAATCGGAAGGCGGAGAGCTTGGGCACTCACGCGGCCCGAGCGCCGCGTCCGCGGACCCTGAGGCTCCGGGAACGGGCAGACCAGAGGTACGCCCCACAAGGGGGTGAATTTAGAGCGCCCATTTTGGAGAGGCACAGCGGGCAGAATGATCTTTCAGCAGGTTTGGCTCGACGCGTGTTGGCGCTCATACTATTGGGTTATTTCTGCCTGGCTGATGTCACAGCTCAATCGCAACCTGCGGCGGCGGAAGTGGAATACCAGATCAAGGCAGTTTTTCTTTTCAATTTTACGAAATTCGTGGAATGGCCGGAAAAAGCTTTTGCCGACGCTTTAACGCCAATCACAATCGGCATCATTGGGGAGAATCCGTTCGGCTCGCTGCTCGATCAGACCGTCAACGGTGAATTGGTCAAAGGCCGAAAACTGGAGGTTAAGCTCCTTGGAGAAAAAGACAGTCCTAATTGTTGCCACGTCCTGTTCGTCAGTCACAGTCTAAAGGGCCGGGTTGGCGAGATACTTGAGAGAGTTGGATCAGCGCCGATTCTGACGGTGAGCGAAATCGACGGTTTTGCGCAGCAGGGAGGGATGATCAACTTCGTGGTGTTGAACAAGAATGTCAGGTTTGAGGTCAATCCAAGCCGGGCTCAACGCGTCGGATTGGCGATTAGTTCGAAACTCTTGCGTCTGCCCAAAGCCATCAAGGTGGAGGACGCAAAAAAAGAAAACTGAGATGCGACTTCTGCAAAATCTGCCACTGCGGCACAAGGTGACTTGTACCATTCTTATAACCTGTGGCACTGTTCTGGTTATGGCATGCGCGGTCTTGTTCGTTTTCCAGACGCTCTCGTTCCAGCGGACCTTCGCGCGTGATCTGGAAGCTCTGACGCGCATTGTTGCCGACAACAGCTCCGCCGCGTTGACCTATAACGACAAGGATACTGCGCGTGAGGTGCTTGGATCGATGAAGGCGAAACCGAACATTGCCAGCGCCTATGTTTTGGCCTTGGATGGTTCGCGTCTCGCCCAGTTCGGTTTTGACCAAAGCTTGGTTGAAGTTACCAACCGTTTTCCTGATGGCATGAGGTCGGTTGGTTCTTACCGAATCTTTTCCTGCCCGGTTAATTTGGACGGCAAGCGATTGGGGACAGTTCAACTGTGGTCGGATTACAATAGTGAGCTTTTCGGCTTGCTCAGCCTGTATGCTGGCATTCTGCCCGCCGTTCTCGTGGCATCCTTGCTGCTGGCTTTTTTCCTTTCAATGCGGTTTCAACAATTCATCTCCGAACCCATTCTGAAGCTGGCAGGGACAGCGCAACTGATTGCCGAGAAGAACGATTACAGCGTGCGCGCTGAAAAGGTGGGGCGCGACGAAGTTGGGAAATTGACCGACGCCTTCAACCAGATGTTAACTCAGATTCAGTCCAAGGACAATGACTTGCGGTCATCGCAGAAGGAACTGGTCGATGCCTCGCGCCGGGCCGGCATGGCGGAAATTGCAACGGGAGTCTTGCACAACGTGGGCAATGTGCTCAATAGCGCCAATGTTTCGGTCTGCGTCGTCCGCGAGTTGCTTCGTAACTCCAAAGTATCGACATTGGAAAAAGTGGTGACGGTTCTCCAAGAGCATAAAGAGAACCTCGGGGGCTATATTACCACGGATTCCAAGGGCAAACTTATTCCCAATCTGCTTTACGAGTTGGCCGCGCGCCTCCGACGTGAGCAGACTGACCAAGCCAAGGAGGTCGATTCACTGGGGCGGGCCATCAATCATATCAAACAAATCGTCGCGGCGCAGCAAAGCTACGCGAAAGTGTCCGGACTTCTCGAATCGCTGGATCCGGTGAGTGTGGCAAGGGATGCTATTGAAATGAATTCCGGCACTTTTGGCAAATATGGAATCGAAATGGTTGAGCAGTTTGAGCAGTCGCCTCCGGTGCTGGTGGACAAACATCGGGTTATGCAAATCCTGATCAACCTTTTGCGCAATGCAAAGCAGGCCATCGAGCAGGAGAACGGTAAGGAAAAGCGCATTACCGTTGGCGTTCGTCCCAGCGGATCTGACCGGGTGGAAATCACGGTTCGAGATACGGGCATCGGGATTCCACCGGAAAACCTCCAGATCATTTTTGCCCACGGGTTCACCACCAAAACGAATGGACATGGGTTTGGCTTGCATAGTTGCGCATTAGCTGCCAAAGAAATGGGAGGCTCTTTGAGCGTTCAAAGTGATGGACAGGGTTTGGGAGCTGTTTTTGTGTTGGAACTGCCTGTCGATAAGAAAAGAACTGAAGCATGAACCAAGCGTCCGTTGCCAGCAATCATCGTCTCTTGATCGTGGACGACAATACCTCGATTCATGGCGATTTTCGCAAAATTCTCTGTCTTGATGTGAGCGCCCATCGCGCTCTTGAGCGTGTGGAGGCATCTCTTTTTGGAGAAGCCGTCACCCCTGCTCCGGGCTGCTTGTTTGAGGTTGATTCAGCTTACCAAGGCCAAGAAGCCCTGGCATTGGTTCAGCGGTCTGCGGCGGAGAATCAGCACTACGCAGTCGCCTTTGTGGATGTGCGGATGCCCCCAGGCTGGGACGGCGTGCAAACCATCACGGAGCTTTGGAAGGTTGATCCCCAAATTCAAATCGTCATTTGCACCGCTTACTCAGACTACGCTTGGGAAGACATTTTCAGGGTTTTGGGTAGAACTCAAAACCTCGTTATTCTCAAGAAGCCGTTTGATACTGTCGAAGTCGTGCAGTTGGCGCATTCACTGAGCGAAAAATGGCGTCTTACCCGCCAGGTTCAGCATCGGTTGGACAACTTGGACGCGATGGTCAATACGCGAACATTGGAACTGCAATTGTCCAACGCGCAATTGACCTTGGAAATTGCGGACAAAACGCGCATTGAAACCGCGTTGCGGCATTCGGAGGAGCGGTTCTCAAAGGCATTTGCGGCGAGCCCTCTGCCAATGGCCATCCAGACTGTCAGAGATCACCGTCATATTGATGTCAACGCCGCATTTTTGAAGATGATGGGATTTGTTCGCGACGAAGTGATTCAACATACCAGCTTCGAACTGGGCATCTGGCAGGATGAAGCGCAATGGCAGGAGGTAACTCAGTTGTTGGGACGCAGACTGCCCGTGCGGGATCTGGAATGCCGGTTTAGAACAAAAACAGGCACGATCCGAAATGCCTTGGTATCAATCGAGTTTTTCAACTTGGGCTCCGATTCATGCGCGATGATCATCATTCACGACATATCGGAGCGGATCAGCTTGGAAAACCAGTTACGGCACTCGCAAAAACTCGAGGCTGTTGGGCAGTTGGCATCGGGCGTGGCGCATCATTTCAACAATATCCTTTCCATTGTGCAGGGATATGTCGGGCTGATCATGGAAACCGAGGGGTTGGATACGGGAATTCATGATTCGCTTACGCAGGTCATGAGCGCCTCCCAGCGAGGAGCCAGTTTCACCCGCCAGTTGCTGACCTTTGGACGCAAGCAGATGACCCAGTTGAAAATTCTCAATCTGAACGACATGCTTCTGCAATTGCAGGCGATGCTGCCTCCGATGATAGGCGAGCATATCCGACTGGAATGTCGTTTTGCGGAGGAACCTCCCTTGATTTATGCTGACGCGCTGGAAGTTGAGCAAATTATTCTTAACTTGGCCCTCAATGCTCGCGACGCGATGAGTCACAGTGGGCAGTTGACCATTTGTACAGGGTTGATTGATGTCGAGTCCAATAAGGTTGCGCAAAACCCGGAGGCATCTGTTGGACGCTTTGTTTGCCTTAGCGTGACCGATACCGGTTGCGGAATGGATGAGCAACTTCAGCGAAGGATTTTTGAGCCATTTTTCACCACCAAGGAGGCCGGAAAGGGGAGTGGCTTGGGGCTGGCCACTGTCTATGGTATTGTCAAGGAACTCCAAGGTTGGATCGAAGTATCAAGCAAGGTGGGTGTTGGATCGACATTCAACGTCATTCTGCCGGCCAGTAAGAACTTGGAACCTACCGCATCAGTCGGCCCTGCCAAAGGATTGCACGGAAATGAGACCGTTTTGCTGGTGGAAGATGAACCTCCCGTGCGCAGATTGTTGCGTCGGGTTTTGGAACAATACGGCTATCGCGTGCTGGAAGCATCCAACAGCGCCGAGGCGCTGAACATCTGGTCTCAAGATCAGGTTCAAATCAAACTCCTTCTCAGCGACATCAGCATGCCCGATGGGATGAGCGGGAGACAGCTTGCAACGATGCTTCGATCCATGAAGCCGAAGCTCAAGGTCATCCTCACCAGCGGCATGAGCACAACAGTCATCGCCGAAAACGAACCCCATTCAAGCGAGTCGTTCAAGTTCATCCAGAAGCCTTATTCCCCCGAGAAACTGGCCGGCATGGTTCGCGATTGCCTGGATGAAAAGAATTCTTGGTAGTCAAACTACCCCAGCGTTTTTCGATTCTTCCAGAGTTCCTTTGGCTTGAAAATGCCAGCGGGAGTGATAATGCCGGTGATGAGGTCGGGCGGGGTGACATCGAAGCCGGGATTGCGGGCGCCACTGGTCGGATTGGCGACGCGGGAATAGGCGAAATGGGTAACGCTACGGGTTTTGACCATTCCCCAAGCTCCCAGAACCTCGTTTTGATCGCGTTCCTCAATCGGGATCTTCGCTCCGGATTCCATCTCCCAGTCTATGGTTGATAGAGGGATTGCGACGTAGAATGGAATTCCGTGCCGTTTGGCGAGCACCGCCTTGGTGTAGGTGCCGATTTTGTTGGCGACATCGCCGGTGCGTCCAAGCGTGCGGTCGCTGCCAACGATGACCATGTCGATCTCACCGCGTTGCATGAGATGGCCAGCGGCGTTGTCGGCGATGATTTGATGCGAGACGCCCTGTTGCGCCAATTCCCAGGCGGTCAGCGTGGCGCCTTGGGAGCGCGGACGGGTTTCATCGCAGAAGACATGAAATTGAACGCCGACTTTTTGGGCGGCGTAGATTGGCGCGGTGGCAGAACCGATATCGACAAACGCCAGCCAGCCTGCGTTGCAATGGGTGAGGATGCGCATCCCGTCGTGGATGAGTTTAACCCCGTGCTGGCCAATTTCGGCGCAGTGCCGGACATCGTTATTGGCGAAATCCTCGGACGCAGCCAAGGCCAGCGCCTGCTGTTCCTCAACATTCTCACCGCTGGCCATAATCCGGAGGACGCCGTTCATGGCATTGACGGGATCGACCGCTGTTGGACGGGCGCTCTTGAGCGTTAAGAAGACTGCCTCGACATGGCTCTTGAACCGGACAAGGTTGCCGCCTCGAAAAGCCCGCGCGCCCTGTGCCAGTCCATACGCCGCCGTTGCGCCGATCGCGCCAGCTCCGCGCACTACCATGTCTTTGATCGCTTGGGCTGTTTCCCGGTAATTCGCCGTGCTGATGATTTTGAATTCGTGCGGAAGGAGACGCTGCTCGATCAGGCGAACAGAATTGGTCGCGGCGTCAAAGGTGACGGTGCGGTAGTGGCGTGTCTGTTTGTCAATGGTGACGTTCATTCAGGAGAGATTTCCGAGCTTTTGTCACGGGTTATTTTCTTCCGAGTGCGTTTGATTTTGAACCCCTTAAACACGGTGGCCGCCTTGGGTGTTTTGGGTGCGCGTGGCTTGCGGACGGGCTTGGGTGCGGGCGTTTCGGCGATCTCGACTTCCGATTTCACGCGTGGAGCGTCGCCCCAGAGGGTTTCCAGATCGTATTTCGCGCGCACATCGTTGCGCATGACATGCACAATGACATCGAAGTAATCAATCACCTGCCACGGCGTTTGCAATTCTCCTTCAACGGCGTGCGGGCGCAACTCGTGCTCTTTGCGCAGGCGATCTGTGATTTCCGATACAATGGCGCGCAGATGCGGCTCAGTCGAGCCCGAGGCCAGCACAAAGTAGTCGGTAATTGATGACAGTTTCCTGACGTCCAGGACAAGAATGTTTTCGGCTTTTTTATTATCCGCCAAGTCGCGGCATAACAATGCCAGTTTTCGTGAATCCATTTTTTCTATGATCTAAAAGCTACAATTACCGTAATTCGTAAATTCGTGAATCGGTTGGACTGTCATTTTACTGGGTAAAATGAGCGTCAATCCGACTCACGAACTTACGAATTACGTTACTATACCGCAAGTGGGCTAAAGATAAAGCCGATTATTTCCAATGGCTTCGGCCACGGCGGCGGGAACCAGGTGATTAATGCGCTGGCCGGACCGGATGCGCGCCCGGATTTGAGATGACGAGACGGCCATGGAAAAACCTGTCAGTGTTCGTCCCCGGAAGGGGGGCGGCAGATCTGGCGCTCCGCCACCAGGTCGAGGGATGACTATAAACTCAGCCAAGCGCGCGAGTTCGTCCGCTTCGCGCCATTTGGATAGCTGCGCAGCGTGGTCGGCACCGATCAGGTAATAGAGCGCACTGTTGGGGAACAAACTGGAGTAATGTCGGAGGGTATCAACCGTGTAAGAGACGCCGCCTCGATCAAGTTCCTGGGTATCAATCTCCGTCCGGGTCTCGCCTGCCAACGCCAAGCGGAGCAAACGAAGACGCTCGGAGGCTGGGATCGGTGGCGTGGATGGCTTGAACGGCGATTGCGCCGTCGGAATAAAAAAAATCCGGTACAGCGACAACTCCTCCCGGGCCGCTTGCGTCACGAGCAAGTGTCCCAGATGCACAGGGTCAAATGAACCGCCAAATAATCCCAAGGAAAGTTTGCTGGTTTTCAGGGTTAGAGCATCCAATCAGTGCCCACACTTTGCAGGCTATTCAGTCTTCAGCAAGGATACACTTGGTATTATGAAACGCACGGGAAAAATCATGTGTCCGACTTTTTCACACCATGATGCAAAATCGCTGGATTCCCTCCTTGCCAGCACCAACATAGCTAACTTAATATAACCCGGTGCGAACAGGGGATTTCCCGGGGCCGGAGCGCGAATGCGATTTGCCGGCTGTTATTTCATGGGGCCGGGACATGGCGCGCCTGACTGAACTGTTTTATGTGTGGCATCGTTGGATATATTGGTCAAAAAAACGCCGCTCCTATTCTGATTGAGGGTTTGCGGCGGCTGGAATACCGTGGATATGACTCCTCTGGAGTATGTACGATCACAAACGGTTCGTTGCTTTTGCGCAAGTGCGCAGGCCGCGTCGAGAAGCTCGCCGAGCGCGTGCAGCAGGAACCGATGGAAGGCGTTGTTGGCATCAGCCACACCCGCTGGGCCACGCACGGATCGCCGACTGATGAGAACGCTCACCCGCACCTTGACCAATCGGGGCGCATTGCGCTGGTGCATAACGGCGTGATTGAAAACTACGATCGTCTCAAGCAGCGGCTCATTGCCTGCGGACACACGTTTAAGTCTGTAACAGATACCGAAGTTCTGGCCCATTTGATCGGCGAGCATTATGAGAAGGCGTCCGCCGCCCCAGCGACCGGGATGCATCCTCTCACCCAGGCGGTGGTCAATGCCCTCAAGGAAGTCATCGGCACCTATGGAATCGCCGTGATCAGTTGTGATCATCCAGATATTATGATCGGCGCGCGACGCGGGTCACCGCTGATTGTCGGCGTTGGCAACGGCGAGAATTTCCTGGCCAGCGACGCTAATGCCATCGTTGCCCACACGCGGCAGGTTATTTACCTCAACGACTACGATGTGGTCACGTTGACGCGCGATTCCTATAGCCACACCAGCCTGGGATCAAACACCCCGGCGCTGCAAATCAGCCAGATTGAATTTGACGCGGAGGCGGCGGAACGGGGCGGATTTGCGCATTACATGCTGAAGGAGATTTTTGAGCAATCGCGCTCGCTGGAGAACGCTCTGCGCGGACGCATTGATCACGACGACGCCATGCCGCGCTTTGGCGGGCTTAACCTGACGACCGCCGAATTGCGCGAAGTGGACCGTGTAGTCATCACCGCCTGCGGCACAAGCTGGCACGCGGGGCTGGTCGGCGAGTATTTAATGGAGGAATTTGCGCAAATCCCGACAGAAGTCGAATACAGCAGCGAATTTCGTTACCGCAACGCGCCTCTTGACAAACACACGCTTATTTTGGCGATCACGCAAAGCGGCGAAACACTGGATACCTTGGCCGGACTGCGCGAGGCCCGGCGGCGCGGGCACAAGGTGCTCTCCATCTGCAACGTGGTCGGCAGCACCATTGCGCGGGAATCCGACGGCGGCATTTACCTGCACGCTGGACCGGAAATTGGAGTCGCTTCAACCAAGGCATTCACGTCACAGGTGGCCGTCCTGAGCCTGCTGGCCCTTTTGATGGGCCGTATCCGAAACCTCTCCCCTCATCGGGCCCATGCCGTCATCAAGGCGCTGGAGGCGATTCCCGATCTGATCACCTTGACGCTCAAACAAAACCAGAATATCCAACGCATTGCCGCAAAATACGCCGATTGCGCCGATTTTCTATTCCTTGGTCGGGGCTACAACTTTCCGGTCGCGCTGGAAGGCGCGCTCAAACTTAAGGAAATATCCTACATTCACGCGGAAGGTTATCCGGCGGCCGAGATGAAGCACGGGCCAATCGCGTTGATCGATGAGAAGACTCCAAGCGTTTTCGTGGCCCCGCGCGATGCGCTTTACGAAAAGACATTCAGCAATATCGAGGAAATCAAGGCGCGCAAAGGTCCTGTGATTGCCATCGCAACGGAAGGCGACGAGCAGATAGCGAGGAAAGCCGATGACGTTATTTATGTCCCGAGCACGCTCGACCCGCTCTTCCCGTTGCTGGGGGTGATTCCGCTCCAATTGCTGGCCTATCATATTGCTGTGATCCGCGGTTGCGATGTCGATAAGCCGCGCAATCTGGCCAAGAGCGTGACGGTAGAGTAATATCAGCCGTAACTATTAAGGTAGCATAGGCATCCTTGCCTGTGCCCCTTCCCCCGGCGAGCGTCAGCGAGACTCTGATTTCTCCCTCCGACCTGAATTGTTACCATGAGCCAATGAAAAAAGCCCGCCGTTTCGACTGAAACAGCGGGCTTTCTTACGTCGATTGTCCCTGCTCAAACGCTTAGTTTCGAGCCGCTCGCGAAACCACTGCTGGCTGCGTCACCGTGACACGAACTGACGGCGAGGTGTATGTAACGCCGCTTCCATTGATCGCCCTCGCGGTCAAGACATGAACGCCCGCTTTTAGATTTGCAGTGATTGTGAATGGAGTGGTACTCGCAGATCCCAGTAATGTCCCGGCATCATAAAACTGAACTTGGGCGACACTGGCAACCGGCAACGCGGAAGCCGTCAGACGCACAGACGCGGGAGCAGCATAGGAAGCGTTCGCAGCGGGACTTGTCAGTTTTACAGTAATTGGGGTTGTCTTCACCGTCAGTGTCGCAGTCGCGCTCAAGACCGATCCGGCGGCGTTACTGACGCTAACAGAGTAGTTTCCCGCGCTGGAGGCGGTCACGGCAGTCAGCGTCAATGTTGTGTTGGTCGCCGATGGAATTGAAGCGCCATTCTTGAACCATTGATAACGCAAAGGTGCTGTGCCAGTGGCGGTTGCACTGAAGACAACCGTGGCGCCTGGAGACACCGTCACGCCAGCCGGTGCCTTTGTAATCACGGGCGCCACAGGGGGATTTGTTGTCACCGTGATTGTGGCGGTCGCCAGTATCGAATTCTTTGATCCATCGTATGCCGCAAACGTGAACGAATCAGATCCAGCAAACCCAGAATCTGGAAAATAGGTGGCTGTGGAATTGCTCAAACCGGCAGTGCCATGTGCGGGCTGGGAGATGATTCGCAACGTTGCATTCGCGCCGGAGACCGGCAATGTAAACGACACTGAATGACCTGTCCAAGTGCTGGCGGAAACGCTTGAAACCACAGGCGCCAGGCTGCTGTTCGCATCGTCATTGGACGGGCCGGAATGGCAGGTGTAGCAACCGATGATGGCTCCGCGGAAGAAGGTCTGCGTCCCAAAAGCGCTGAGAGATCGGTCCGCCTGTGAGCGTGACAGAACGGTTCCACGATAATCGACGCCATGACATGATTGACACGCTGCCGCGCCGGCACTCTCAACCGAATCGTGGTGTTGTCGTACCCACGACTGTCCAACAGGATGCATCCCATGGGGGCCGCCGTTAACGGTGCTGGGCACGGTGGTGTGGCATACGGCGCATTCTGATAAAACTCCGGCATGCCCTTGCAGTTCGATATTCCGAACATTGTCGTTGCGATGCGAAGCTGGAAATTCGGCGTGAGTCGAACCGTGGCAGGCGGAGCATTGAAGACCGCCGTGTCCAACTGAAAAACGATAAAGGGAGATTCCCGCAGCCGGAGTGTTTGGCGTGGTGGCGAATGTCGTGTCTGCCGGGAGGCGGGTATTGCCGCTCGCGTCAAATACGGATGTATAACGAATCTGGCCATTGTTGCGTTTCGCGGTGCCCGTGTGGCAGCTTTGGCAATTAGGTTCCATGAACCAGCCAACCCGGTTAGCCGCGCCCACCTGCGTCATGCTGCCATGGCAGCTTTGGCATTGCATGGCCATTGAGCCATCGGCGGCGACAGCGCTGCCCATCGCGCCACGCAAGCATTTGGTGGTCGAGCCCGGATGGCAGCGATAACAGGCGGCCCGGTTTGCAGAGCTGTCCATGGGCATGTTAAGAACCGGATCCATCACACCGGCATGCAACGAATGAATGGATGCTGTCAGGGACGGGATTTTTCCAATGCTTGCCGTCCCCAAAGCTTCGGATGCATGGCACCCTGCGCAAAGAATTGGCCTGCCATCGGATGCTACGTTGGCATAAAGCCCCTCCGGGTTCAACCCCGCCGTCGCGAGCGCTGCCGAGTAGTCCGCCGAATGCAACGAAAACTCCTTCTCGTCATGGAGGCGTAAAACGTTTAGACGGTAATCGCGCTCGGGATTTGCATCGTTCACCCACCCTGCCGCCGGTCTTGCGGCGACAGGCGAACCAGACGCGTGACATGCCCGGCAATCCATCTCATCGGACACCGGCAGAACGATGTCATTGGTCGCAATGATCGCTTTGGCCGCATTGCGCGCTACCAACCGCATCATCGGATAGGAGTTCTTTTTCATGGCGTTGTCGTAGGGAGTAATCGGAATCCCTTCCGCGCGAAACCAGTCCACTCTCATTGCCACTCCGGTGGCCGGGTGATTTGTATTTTCGAAAAGCATTGACTGCGGCTGATTTGCAGCCCCCGGCATCCCCCATCCGGCCAATCCATGGTCCGTCGCAAGAGCGCCGTACAGAGCCGCTGTAAAAGAGTAAAAATTTCCCTTGCCAGCCGACGTTGAATTGATTGAGCCGTCTGGATCCGCGATGGCTTCGTAGGTGACTGAATATCCGGTGTTGGTTTTGAGCAGCTTGCCGCCCACCACCAACTGAGCTTCGATTGTGTTATACGGAGGCAGGATGGAGAACACCGAGTAATCGCTGTCCATGCAATGCATGCCGAGATTGTTCCACCCAAGCAGCACCGAGTCCGCCGCCGGTAGAGAGACTGGAACAGCAAGGGCCGCAGCCATGCAGATCGTTTTCAAAGTTCGCATATGGTAGGATTGGTTAACAGTTGCTGACTGCATATAAAGTTTCGTTTGCGTTCGGTTCTAATTTTTCGATTTTAAAATTTATCAATTTTATTATAAGCACTTATCGTTCCAACACACACTGTTTAACCGGATTTATTTTATCGGATAATGCGGGCTAATCCCGCATTGCCACACCTCAGGCTTATAAACAGTTTTCCGCCTTCTTATATTGAGCCACAACAGGTGAAAAAGTTACAAATGGATGCAAGCCGTTGCCCTTCAATAATATATGATAGCGATTGAAACAGACGGCCATTTCTTTCGTAACTTTTCAGGTAGCATAGGGATCCTTGCCTGTGTTCCTCTTTCCGGCGAGCGTCAGCGAGACGCTAATTTCTCCCTCTGAATAATTATAAAAAAGTAACTGTTCGGGTTAGAGGGATGAATTAGCGTCTCGCTGACGCTCGCCGGGGGGGAAGGGGCACAGGCAAGGATGCCTATGCTACGTGAACAGTTACACTTTCTTTCTATCCGCTGGAAAGTTCGCATGCGCATGATTGGGATCACGCTTGACCTGACGAGAAGGGTCGCCGAACTTCTCCGTTAGCATTTCACGCAACCGCAACCGGCTCCGTAACAACCTAACCTTCACATTGTTCTCGCTGATACCCAGGGTTTGTGCGGTTTCAAGAACAGAAAGCCCCTCAACGTCGCGCAAAAGAAAGACCAGTCGATGGTTTTCGTCCAATTGCCCCAAGGCTGTCTCAATAATGGCAAGGGTGTCATTGCGCTCGACCAAAACCGATGGGGATTCACGCCAGTCGGCAATGTAATCGGGATGGGGAACCGAGTCGAATTCATCCTGAAGCTCAGCATGTTCCTCAATCGAAACGACATTCAACCCCAACCGTTTTCTCAGAATCTTGAGCGCGGCGTTGGTCATGACACGCATCAACCATGTGGCAAAACCGGAATCCTCACGAAAATCCTTCAGATGCTCCACGGCACTGAGAAAGCCTTGCTGTGTCGCGTCTTGAGCATCGTGCTCATGGCGCACAATTCTCAGCGCAAGCGAATAGGCGTGACGCTCGTGGCGACAAACGAGCGATTCAAACGCAGCAAGATCGCCGGATTTTGCTTGCGCCACCAACTCAGAATCGATTGGACTGTGGTTTGTGTTTTCTCCGGCCATAAGTGAGCGCATCTAACTATTCAGGCAGGAGCCGACGCAAGGAGGCTCAAATCACGCAGATGCGCAGTCATAACACATCAAGCCTTCTTACGTCGGGTCCTACGTGAATAGTTACCAAACAGCATCACGGATGCATCAACCGAAGGAAGCGCATGACACCTGTGATTGGAATTGTCGCTTGATAATTAGTGCCGTAGTGGTTCCAATCGTAGGTGTAACTGATGTCCGCGCTATGAATATCGTCCAGTTCAATCTCAAAACCGTACGCTGGAACTCCAGTGTCATTCACGGTGTCGAAATTATTGATGCTTCCATAGGCAATACTAGCGCGAGCGGCGCCACAGCCAAGGGATAGGACAAGCAGCGCAGCGACACTGCAACACAAATACCGAAGACTCGATGCTGCTGACAGTAAAGCCTCACGGATTTTCCCAGCGTTTCTGTATTTGAATTCTAATTTCATCATAATATCCAAAATTTCGTTTCACTAACAATTCACAAACGTAACTATTCACGTAGCATACATCAATTCTAATTATGCAAATTGCAGCAATTCTTATTATGACTCGATCTTGACGCTTTTTGTCGATTTGCGTGTCGATTTGCGGCGTGTTTCTTAAGATTTATGCACGATTGGGGCAGTTTTGCGCAAGAAAATGTCACGCAAAGAGTCAAAATGAGAATTGCTGAGGTTTGCCAGTTGATAAATTCGCCGACAGGATTATGCTTCTTTGTATGGAAGCTTTAAAAGGCATCGCCCGCTTCGCCTCGGAAATCATGGGCGGCACGCCCGTTTTTGCCGACACGCATGGTCCTTTGCAAACTCTGATTTCGAGCACACCAACTGCCACTTGAATATCATGCACCCAAACAATTCAACCAACCTGACCCCGATGGGTTTCACGCCCAAACCTTTCCCCGCCGGAACCCACATGTGCCTGATCTACTCCGATGACTTTGAGCGGCGTACCATCATTGGGAAATTCCTGGAAAGCGGACTGCGGGCCAAAGAGAAAGTGGCGTATTTTGCTGACGCCATGAAGCCGGAAGAGGTTCGGGCATGGTTGCAGAATATGGGCGTGGGACTCCCGTGCAATGGCGGCTTTTCCATTGGCGACGCTGCAAACACCTATTGTTCGTCCGGCGCGTTTGTTCCCGAAATCATGTTGCAGACGCTACGGGAATTTTATGGACAGGCAATAAATGAAGGGTATCCGAACGCCCGCGTCAGCGGGGAAATGGCTTGGGCGTTAAGGAGCATTCCCGGATCGGATCGCCTGATGGAATATGAAGCTTTGGTTAATGAAGTTATGGTTACACACCCGGTGACGGCCATTTGCCAGTATGATGCCAACCGGTTCAGCGGGGCGACCATCCTGGATGTGTTAAAAGTTCATCCGATGATGGTGGTGCATGGGCAGATCGCGCATAACCCGTTTTACATGAAGCCGCAGGATTTCTTGAAAGATTATCATAGGAGGTAATGACTTGGCACGTTATGGACACAAGCGCGGACATTGATCTAAAGGTCGTCGGGCAAATCGTGTCTGCCACCAGCCTGATTTACGTTTTTCCATCCGAGGAGAAAATTGGGAATTTTCTGGCGCCCTTGCTCACGGGCGTTCCGGGATGCCAGGCCGTAAGCCTCTGTTTTCGGAATCTCGTCGGGCCGATTGGCGATGTGCGGGCGAAAACCTGCCAGCTTTGCCCCCAGCGGCTGGGCCCACAGATGAAAACCGACCAATACGTCTGTGGCTTGGCAGAACAGGATCATGTCCGGGCTTATCCCCTGGAAACCGTGGTCCGAACTTATGGCTATCTGATCCTGACGGTTGACAGGGAGAGTGATTATGTCAAATACGAACCCTTCATCCAAAACCTGGGCAATGCGCTGGCCATCATCCTGGAAAACCGCTGGCAGCAGGCAGCGTTGCAAGCCAGCAAGGTCAATCTGGAACAACAGGTGGAGGAACGCACCGCCGAATTGAACCGCTTCTTCAATACCAGTCTCGATTTGCTATGCATTGCCGACGCGGACGCTTATTTCCGCCGCTTGAACCCCGAATGGGAAAAGACTTTGGGGTATTCCCTGGCCGATCTGACCGGTCGGCGTTTTTGGGATTTTATCCACCCGGATGATCTGGAAGCCACCCGCGCCATAATGACGCAACTGGCGGCGAACGCGACTGTTCTCAATTTTGAGAATCGCTATCGTTGCAATGACGGTTCCTACCGTTGGATCGAGTGGAGGGCCTTGCCCGTTGGCCAGTTGATCTATGCCGCCGCCCGCGACGTCACCAAGCGTCGGCGGACGGAGGACGCGCTCCGGAAAAGTGAGGAACGCTATCGCTCCCTCATCAGGACGATGTTGAATGGTTTCTCCTATTGCCGGATGGTTTTTGACGACCAGCAGCGACCGGTGGACTTTGTTTACCTCGCCGTCAACCCGGCTTTCGAACATTTGACCGGATTGCGCAATGTGACCGGCAAGCCGGTGACGGAGGTCATTCCCGACATTAAAGAATCCAATCCCGAGTTGTTTGAGATCTACGGGCGTGTCGTATTGACAGGCCAACCGAAGAGATTTGAAATGTACCTTGCCCCTTTGACGCGTTGGCTGGTCGTGTCGGCGGCGTGGGCGGGCGAGGGCTGTTTTGCCGCCATTTTTGATAACATTACCGAGCGCAAACTGGCGGAGTTGGCGCTGGAAAAAAACGAATCCCGGTTGCGGGCCATCATGGCCAACATGGGCGAGGGACTGGTGGTGCAGTCGGCGGATGGCGCCATTACCGACTGCAACCCGAGCGCGGAAAGCATCCTCGGCTTGAGCCGGGACGAAATCATGGGGAAAACCTCCGTGGATCCGAGCTGGCGGGCGGTGTTGGAGGATGGACGGCCTTTCGCCGGCGAGGAGCACCCGGCGATGGTGAGCCTGCGCACCGGCCAGCCCTGCCAGAATGTGACGATGGGCTTGCGCCTACCCGACGGCACGCAGAAATGGATTAACGTCAACGCCCAACCCATCTTGAATCCCGGCGAGGACCGTCCGGCGTCCGTGGTGACCACCTTTGCCGACATCACCTCGCTCAAGTTGACCGAGGCGGCGTTGCGAACGGCGGCGGCGTATGCGCGCAGCCTCCTCGAAGCCAGTCTCGACCCGCTCGTCACCATCAGCGTCGAAGGAAAGATCACGGACGTTAATGACGCTTCCGCGCAGGTGACCGGCGTGCCTCGCGAACAGCTCATCGGCACGGATTTTTCGGATTACTTTACCGAACCGGCGCAAGCGCGGGCCGGCTATCAGCAGGTGTTCGCGGAGGGTTTCGTGCGCGACTATCCGCTGGCTATCCGGCATATCTCCGGACGCGTTACGGATGTGCTCTACAACGCCACGGTCTATCGGGATGCCCATGGTCAGGTATTGGGCGTCTTTGCCGCCGCCCGCGACATCACCGCGCGCAAGCGGGCGGAGGCGGAGCAGGCCAGACTGCAAGCCCTCAATCAGCAATTTCAACTCCAAAAGTCCGAAAGCCTCCGGCGCATGGCCGGAGCCGTCGCTCACAATCTCAACAACCAGCTCCAAACGGTGATGATGGGCTTGGAGCTGGCCATAGAGGATCAGCCCCAAAACGCGGTTCCCGACACCAATCTGACCGAAGCATTGCAGTCCGCCCGCAAGGCGGCGGGAATTGGCGACCAAATGCTGACCTACCTCGGCCAAACCCATGTCGAACATGAGACGCTGGATCTTTCGGAAACCTGCCAGAGGAGCCTGCCTCTGCTGACGGCAGGCATGCCGAAAACCGTAGGCTTGAAGACCGATCTGCCTGTACCCGGCCCGGTCATCCACGCCAACACCAGCCAGATTCAACAGGTGCTCACCCATCTGCTCACCAACGCTTGGGAGGCCAGCAGGGACGGATCGGGCGACATTCGACTGACCGTCAAGCCGGTTGCCAACGCCGACATCCCAGTGGTGAACCGTTTCCCTGTGGATTGGCAGCCGCAAGCCCCTGCCTATGCCTGTCTGGAAGTGGCGGACGCTGGTTGCGGCATCGCGGCTACGGACATGGAGAAACTCTTCGACCCGTTCTATTCCAGCAAGTTCACCGGACGGGGACTGGGATTGGCGGTGGTTTTGGGCATTGTGCGGGAACACGGCGGAGGCATCACGGTAACAAGCGAACCGGATCGGGGCAGCGTCTTCCGTGTCTTTCTGCCGGTGTCGGCGGTTGCCGTGTTTCAACCGCCAGCGCCGGTGGTTCCCGCCCCGAAAAAGGCAGGGCACGACACGGTGCTGGTGGTCGATGATGACGAGTGTTTGCGCTTGTTTGTCGTGCTCGCGCTCCAGCGCAAGGGTTATACGGTGTTCTCCGCCGTGGACGGCGTCGAGGCGGTGGAATTGTTTCTTCAGCACCGTGACGAGATTGATTGTGTGCTGTGCGACCTGAGCATGCCACGCATGGACGGCTGGGAAACCTTGACCGCTCTGCGCCAGCTTGCGCCGGGCATCCCCGTGATTATATCAAGCGGCTACAGCAAGGCCGCCGCAATGGCCGGCCATCATCCCGAACTGCCTCAGGCATTCTTGGGCAAACCTTATGAATTGAAAGCACTCTTCAACATCATTAACCAGATTCTGTCCGAAGTGCGGCGGGGGTGACTAGTACCGTAATTCGTAAGTTCGTGAGTCGGATTGATGCTCATTGTACCCAGTAGAATCCACCAATTCATCGCTCATAAACTTACGACTTGCCGTACTAGGGTGTGACTCGCCGCTGCAACCGAAGAGATAAACCTTGTGCGCGATCTGTTACGAAACGTCGTTAACAAGCGGCGCTGGCAAGAGCCTGCGTAGTGACATTATCCAAACAGCTTTATCTGGCGAACAAGAAAGACCCAGTTCCACCACCCTCGGTTCCATTGGAACTTTGGCGTGATTTGTACCACGCTGCCACACGGGGCACACAACCCTAACTCTGGACTTGCGATATTCAGCCATGCCCAGAGGCACAAGCCATACCTGAGCCAACGGGATAAGCAGGTGGAGTCAATTAAATAGCCCTGTTGGAGTAATTTGAATGGCATCAAATTGCGCCTCTTCTTTCCGCGTATTCCGTATTCCGCGTTCTGCGGTTAATCCAACTGCGGCTCCAAGTTGAAACGCTCGATTTTCCTGACTTGCGTCTGACACCCATCTGGCTTTTGTGACGGCAAGGCACTGAATTTCCGTGGCAATCCTGCCCGGTGCGCTACGCCAAGCTCCGTTGCGAGCGAAAAGCCTGCGATCAGGGAGTTTTCCACACGGTGTGGGCCGGATTGTGAATAACTTTTGAATAAGGTTACACCAGAAAAGATTGACCAGTGGTGGGGCACTATGTTTTAAAGTGTTTCGTTGTGGGGCGAAGTGGAAAGTAGCCCTGTGAACAATTCTAAAAACGTGCCTGAGAACGCCGTCAGTTCGGTGACCTATAACTCTGTTTACCCTCATGGGGTGGACGAGAAACGGCGCGTACAGATCCCGGCCAAGTGGCGGCCGGCTGACCCAGACACGGAATTGACCGTTATTCTCTGGCCTCACGACCAGGCGGGAGCATGTTTGCGTGTTCTGCCTCCAGAGGAGATGCAGAAGTTGCGCCGAAATCTAGAGGCCATGCCCAGTTCCAACGAGAAGGCCTCGTTCAAGCGGTTCATCGGCAGTAACTCAGTGCAGGTCACGGTGGATAAGGGCGGGCGCATTTGCATTCCAGAAGAAATGGCTCGGAATGCGGAAATCACAGACCAGGCGATCCTGGTGGGCTTGATCGATCGATTTGAAATTTGGAGTCCAAAACGACACGAAAACGTCAAGGCGGCCGATGCGGTTATCGCCACGCGGGCGTTCGCAATGTTGGAGTAGCTATGAGCATGATACAATTCTTATCCTTGGGACAGTCTTTGAAGGAATCCAAAGACCGAACCGGCGCTTACAAACTGGAAATATCTCATATCCTTCCCAAGTTTGAGCCGGCTCAGAGATCGCTGGCATTCGAAACCGGGGCGCCATTTGCCAAATCAACGCAAGCGTCATCGGTATCCGTTGCGGATGCTTCGCTGATGGCAGGTCGGCAGACAGGATTGTCTGCATCACCGAGATTACCGGTTGCGCGGGCGGATGCCGCCTCGGGCAATGCCTGGAAAACAATGATGCGCAATCTCGTGGGAGGCAGTTCCATCCGGCGCAAGAGCACGGTTCATGGCCAGATTGAATTGAATCTGGAGCATGTGACGGTGGCGAGAAATGATTTAAGCGACACCGATATCGAAGTGGTGACTCGCGGTTCAAAAGCCGCCAGGCGGGCACCGGAAACGTCGTTTGACGGACGCCAGGCCAGCGGATGGATGCGGCTGACCCAACGCTTGTTCCGCTCGAACAAGGATCCGTTTTCTGACTCGGCATCGGGAAGTTCGGCCTATTGCGTCAAGCAGACCCACGAATTGATCTCCAGAACCTGAGGAAGCGATGACAAGTGCCAAACTTTACCCACAAACCGGTTTTAGCAGTGGAAGTCCTGACGGCGCTGGCGCCCGGACCGGGCGGGCGGTACGTCGATGGCACGGTCGGTGGAGCTGGGCACGCGGCAGCCATTCTGACAGCCAGTTCGCCCAATGGACATCTGCATGCGTTCGATCGCGATGGCGCAGCGATGGAAGCGGCGAAGATACGCCTGGCGGGATTTGCGGGACGATTTGAGCTTCACCAAGCTGACTTTGCCGTCATGACCGATTGGATTGAGGCGAACAGTTGCGATGGCGTGCTGCTGGACCTTGGGGTGAGTTCGCCGCAGCTCGATTGGGCGGAACGCGGATTCAGTTTTCAGCAGGACGGCCCGCTCGATATGAGAATGGATCAGCGGCAGGAGATGACGGCAGCGCGGCTGCTTAACGAAACAAATCCAGATGAGCTGGCCCGGATTTTTTGGGAATTTGGCGGGGAAGAGAATTCCAGGCGCATCGCCCGCGCGATTGCGCTGGACCGGCAGACGCGTCCGTTTGAGCGAACGCTCCAGTTGGCCCAATTGATGGAGCGGATTTCGCCGCGTGGCGGGCGTAAATCACACCCGGCCACGAAAGTGTTTCAGGCGTTGAGAATCGCGGTGAACGATGAGATTGGATCTTTGAAACGCGGCATGGAAGGCGCTCTAAAGGTTTTGCGTCCAGGCGGACGGCTCGCGGTGATTACGTTTCATTCGCTCGAAGACCGGGGCGTCAAGGACTTCGGGCGGAACTGGTCCAGGGATTACGAACAGATTGGCACGATGGATGTTCCTGAACTACGGCGTCCGCGTCCGGCGCGGCTGAAACGGTTGGGATCGAAAGCGATTTTACCTGGGGCGAGCGAGTTGCGCGATAACCCGCGCAGCCGCAGTGCGCAATTGCGTGTATTTGAGAAGGTTTGACAAAGTAGAACAGGCATCTTGCCTGTTCGGGGGGAGAGTTAGCGTCTCGCTGACGCTCGTCGGAGTGAGGGCACAGGCAGGGATGCCTATGCTACCTGAATAGGTTTGAGAAGATTAGCTGAGCGAGTCTCGGATCAGCCGTAGCGCGGGAGAGTCCGCCGGATGCCCGAAGCTCCAGAAAGAAAACCATGGCCAACAGAAAAAGCAATTCGGAGCCGAATTTTGCGTCGGCGCTCAAAGCCTTGCTGCTTTGCGCATTTTTTGTGACCTCAGGCGTGGGATATGTCTGGTACAAGAGCCAGATCAAAGTGTTGGGAGACGAGATCGGAAAACTCGAGATGCGCCTAGCTGATCTTCAGCGTGGCAACAAGAGCCGCCAGGATCAATTGGCCGAGCGCAGCTCTCCGGGCGAATTGGATGCGCGGGCCAAGAAAATGAATCTGGGATTGGGCATCCCCTCAGTCTCGCAGGTGGTGCATCTGACAGAGCCAGCCCCCGCGCCGGGATTCTCATCGGCGCACACTCGGTCGTCCAACGAGGGGCGGGTTCAAGGCGTTGATGGTGAGGAATGATTTTTGCCTCCACCTGTGTTTGTTGGTTGAGAAAACCGAACAGCACGGATGATCGGCAATTGTATTTTAATGAACAAGCAACAGAAAAGATTGTGGTTCCTGGCAACGTTTGTTGTCCTGGCGCTCGCTTTTTTGGGATTCAGGCTTTTTGACCTCCAAGTCAACCGGCACGAGGAACTTCGCGCCTTGGCTGAAGAGAATACCAGCCGCACATTCCGGCTTGATCCGATGCGAGGCCAAATTCTGGACATTCACGGAACTCCACTGGCCACAAGCGTGCCAGTGAAAGTCGTTTGCGCAAATCCGGCCTTGTTTGGTCATTGCCGCATGCAGGTCGCGCAAACCCTGGCGCCGCTCTTGGGCATGACCAATGCCACGGGACCGGCCAGCTTCACCAATTTGTTAGAGCGCCTGGCACCCAGGATTCGCAAAGATGGCAAAACCAACACCTACGTGGTGCTTAAACGAAAGGTGCCCTTGGAGAATTGGCGGCAAATCCAGGTCGCGATGACCAATCTGAGCTTCGGCTTGAACGAGTCCAAGCTTCCCAAGAAGGAACAAAAGTTTTACGGAGATCTGCGCAAGGCCGGAGTATTCTCCGAGAATGACCAGGTACGACGTTATCCCAATCTATTCCTGGCATCGCATGTCTTGGGATATGTTGGCTACCCCGCCAAGCCGACCAATGCGCCTACCGCCAACGCAGGCAGAGCGATGCCTAATGCGGTTGTGGCGGCAAACCGTGTCTCAGCCTCTACCAACCAAGACAAGGTTGAATTGGAAACCGGGTTGAACGGCATTGAAATGGTTTTCAATTCCAAGCTCACTGGCACGCCCGGTTGGCGTCGCACCGAGTTGGACAGTCGCAAACGCGAAATCCTGAGCTTTCGTGACCAGGATGTCGCCCCTCGCAATGGTCTCAATGTGGTTCTGACCCTTGATGCCGGGATTCAGAATATCGTCGAGACTGAATTGGCCGAAGGGATGAAGAAGAACCAGCCGATCAGCATTTCCTGCATCGTTGTGCGTCCGCGCACCGGAGAAATCCTAGCTATGGCGACCCTGCCCAATTTCGATGCCAATGAGCCGGGCAAATACCCGATTGAGGCGCTCCGCAATCGCGTTGTCTGCGATATTGCAGAGCCGGGTTCAACCTTCAAAATCGTTCCGATTTCCGCTGGCCTGAACGAGGGGATCGTTTCTCTAAACGACGTCTTCAATTGCGAGATGGGCCGTTTTGCGTTCGCCGGAAAAGTCCTGCACGATGCCCACCACGGTTTTGGCGATCTGTCCGTCATGGACATCATCATGAAGTCGTCGAATATTGGCGCTGCAAAAGTGGGCATTCGACTTGGGGAGGAGCGCTTGTATCAATACATACGCCGCTATGGCTTCGGCGTTAAGACCGGCATCCCGCTGCCAGGCGAAGTTCCGGGTCTGGTGCATCCAACGAAACGTTGGAGCAAGGTTTCAATCGCGCAAATTCCGATGGGCCATGGCGTTGCCGTCACCCCGTTGCAAACGGTAATGGCGATGAGCGCGATTGCCAACAACGGAGTGCTGATGCGGCCAATGCTCGTGGACCGCTTGGTGGATGGCTCTTATGAGGACGGTCTATTGGTCGCCAAATACCAGCCGCAAGTGGTCGCGCGCGTCATTTCCGAACAGGCAGCAAAACAGATGGTTGCAGCTTTGAAGAAAGTGCCTACAGTTGATGGCACCGCCGAAGGCGCTGCGCTGGAGCACTACACCGTCGCGGGCAAGACCGGAACCGCTCAAAAGGTTGAAAACGGTCAGTATGTCTCGAAGTTTTTCTCGTCGTTCATCGGCTTCTTTCCGGCCGATAACCCGGAACTGTGCATCTCGGTGGTCATGGATCAGCCGAGCCAGAACCAGTATTACGGCGGTAAAACTGCCGGTCCCGTTTTCCGGGCCATAGCCGAACAGGCGGCCAATTACTTAAATCTGAAGCCCGACATTGACCCGCAGTCGGATCCGTTTTCCATCAGCACGACAACACTGGC
Organism: uncultured Verrucomicrobiales bacterium; assembly: GCA_903898185.1. Classification (GTDB taxonomy): domain Bacteria; phylum Verrucomicrobiota; class Verrucomicrobiia; order Limisphaerales; family Palsa-1400; genus CAIUEN01. The sequence continues at coordinate 17,512 of CAIUEN010000364.1, read as the reverse complement.
GACCGTGGGGAGCGCACCGGGCCGCAAACCGCAAAGCGGAAAGGCTGCCGCGCAATGATCCCAGGATCAGATTAGCCAGACAAGTTTTTCATGGAGTCTCGTTCACTTCAATATATTGCTGATGGCTGCGCGGGAGAACTGCTTGGCGGTTCTCCTTACGCGACGGCTGTGCGCATCTCCACCGATTCACGAGGCGTGGCGGCGGGTGATCTGTTCATCGCCATCGCGGGAGAGCGGTTTGACGGACACTCCTTCTTGTCCGAGGCGGCTGCCAAAGGCGTGGCTGCGGTTGTTGCCGAACGCTCCCGGATACCCGCCGGTTTTTCCGCGTGCCCGGTTGTAGCTGTTGACAGTACGAGGCTGGCGCTGGGGCGTCTGGCGGAGCGTTATCGTCGTGATTTTCACGCGCCCGTCATTGCGGTGGGCGGGTCCAACGGCAAAACCACCACCAAGGAGCTGATTGCGGCGGTTCTGCGCCAGGCTGGACCGGTTCTGTGGAGCGAGGCCAGTTTCAATAACGACATTGGCGTTCCTTTGACGTTGTTGCGGCTGGATCGCTCACACAAGGCGGCAGTTGTCGAGGCTGGCACCAATCATCCTGGCGAATTGGCGCCGCTGATGCGTATTATTTCGCCCAATTTTGGCGTGATTACGAACATCGGGCGCGAACATCTCGAGTTTTTCCGCGACATCGAAGGCGTGGTTCATGAAGAGGGAAGCATCGCCGAAGCGGTTCCTGCCACTGGCACGTTGTTTCTCAACGGCGACGATTCGTGGGCGGAGTTGCTAGCCGAACGCACCTATGGACGTCCATTGCGGCTCGGACTCGCATCCGGCAACGACTGGAGGGCAGGGAATGTTCATTTTGACGCCTCGGGAGTCAGGTTTTATGTTACTGGCCCCACTGGCGGCTGGGACGGTGAATACCGGGTTCAATTACTTGGCCGACACCAGGTTGCCAATGCCTTGTTCGCTATTGCAATCGGCGCGGAACTCGGGCTGAGCCGCGAGCAAATTGCCCACGGATTGGCCGAATGCGTCCCCGCGAAAATGCGTCTTCAATTGTGGAACTTCAATGGCCTGCGTGTTCTCGAAGACTGTTATAACGCAAACGCGGATTCCATGACTGCCGCCCTGCAAACCTTGAGAGAGATTCCTTGTTTGGGCCGTCGTGTGGCCGTGTTGGGCGATATGGGCGAATTGGGGCTGGAAAGCCCGCATGCTCACTTGGAGGTTGGCCAGCAGGTTGCCGCGTTGGGAGTGGACCAACTGGTGACCGTCGGCTCGCGGGCCAAAGGCATTGCGGAGGGAGCGCGAGAGGGCGGTTTGCAGAACGTGATTGAGATTATGGAAATTGAGGCGGCTGGCCGGTGGATCAAGGGATTTGCGCATTCGGACGATTTGGTTCTGATCAAGGCATCGCGGTCAATGAAGCTCGAACAAGTGACTGCAATTCTGCGAAATGGCTCAGAAATGCCGGAGGGAGCGCTTTAGCATGCTTTATTACTTGAGCCAGTGGATCTTGGAATGGTCAGCGGGCACGTCGCATGAGGCGGCATTGTCGCCACTGCGTATTTTTCGCTACATCACCTTTCGTAGCGCGGGCGCGGCGGTGAGCGCGTTGGTCTTAAGCTGGTGCTTGGGGCCGATCTTCATCCAATGGCTCAAACAGTTGAAATTTGGTCAAGATTACCAGGATAAGGCCGAGACGGGGGGGCAGCTCCATGCGCGAATCCTCAGCAAGCGCGGCACTCCGACCATGGGCGGTCTGCTGATCGCGGTCGTGCTGGACCTGACCGCCCTGCTGTGGACGCAATGGAATGCGCTGATCCAGTTGACGCTTCTGTCAGTTGTAGTCCTCTGCGGCCTGGGCTTTTACGACGACTACGCCAAGATCACCGAGCAGAGCGGCAAGGGGACGACTTCATTGGTCAAACTGTGCGTCCAGTCCGCGCTGGGGATTTTCATCGCGTTTTACCTCTGGTCACTGCCTTCGACCTCCTCGCTGATCAGCGAGGTGATGGTGCCATTTTACAAACACCCAGTTGCTGTGGGGCTGACCGGCACGGTGATCGGGATCATTCTGACAACACTCACCATTGTTGGCAGCTCGAATGCTGTAAATTTAACAGATGGTCTTGATGGCCTGGCTTGCGGATGCACGACCATCGTTGCGTTCGTGTTCTTGGTTCTGACGTACGTCGCCGGCAACGCCAAGACCGCCGCCTACCTGCAAATCCCGCACGTCGAGGGGGCGGGGGAACTGACGGTCTTTTGCGCCGCAATCATCGGCGCGGGCCTGGGTTTTCTCTGGTTCAATTGCCATCCCGCGCAAGTTTTCATGGGCGATACTGGGTCGCTGACTCTGGGCGGTGTGATTGGCATCATCGCGGTACTGATCCATCAGCCGCTGGTGCTGGTCATTGCCGGGGCCGTTTTCGTGGCGGAAGCCGTTTCGGTGATGATCCAGACCGGGTGGTTCAAATACACAAAGCGGCGCTACGGCACCGGCCAGCGGGTGTTTCTGATGGCCCCGCTGCACCATCATTTCGAGAAAAAGGGATGGCACGAGTCCCGGGTGGTCACCCGTTTCTATATCTTGAGCGTGCTCTGGGCTGTGGTGGCGTTGAGCACGCTGAAAATCCGCTAAAGAGAGAAAGAAGCCAAACAAATCAAGTGAACACGATTTCTAATACTGAGAAGGTAATTGAGCCTGCCGCGACCGGATTTGTCGGATCGGGATGTTCGTTTCCTGCTTGCGCCGTTGCAACTTCGTTGTTACAAGCCATCCAAGGAATGCGAATGAACGCGTTTCCTGAACGGCTTGTTTTTGATTTTACCCGGCGTACTGAGCGAAGAACCAAAAGAATTTGAATTTATGCTTTGCGCCGGGGTTTTTTGAGGGAAAACCCCGGCGCAACAACACAGAAATAACCTCAACTAAAAAAACACGCACCAGCGCCTAAGAAATGAATAATCCAAACCCGCTCGTCCCCCAAGGAACAACTCCAGCCGGGGGCAAATCCGCAGTTCGTAACGCCGTATTGACCATCGTCGTAGTTCACGTTGCTTTCATCGGCAGCCTCCTTTTCTGGGGTTGCAGCAAAGACACATCGACCGCCAGAAAAGACGACTCCAGCGTCTCCAGTTTGACCACCACCGACGCCACACCGGTTTACCCGGTGGAACCAAACATCAATAACTCGTCCGCCGTGGCAGGCAGCCCGTCCGGAGTGAGCACTCCCTCCGCCGTTCCAAGTGGCTCGGTCGAGGTGCCGCCTATTGTCTCGTCCAACACTGCTGCTGTTGCGCCGATTGCGCCGCTGACATCAAACCCCGGCACGACTACCGTCGCTCCGATCACGCCAACGACCCCGACCCCAGTGAGCGCTCTGACGACCGTTGCGCCCTCGTTGTCACCGTCGGCTTCTTCTGTCTCGGAATACGCGATTGCCAAGGGTGACACTCTGGCTGTGGTCGCCAAGAAGCATGGAGTGACACTCAAGGCGCTGCAGGAAGCCAATCCGGGTGTTGATCCAAGAAAGCTCAAGGTTGGCCAGAAGATTCAGATTCCCACCGCTGTTGCGTCCTCATCCGCATCGACGACGACCGACGCTTCGGGCGCTGCTGACGCGCCCGTCAGCGCCGAATCGACGGTTTACACGGTCAAAGCCGGCGACAACCTTGTTCGCATCGCCAAGAATCATCATACCACGGTCAAGGCCATTGTTGCCCATAACGGCCTCAAGTCGCAGAATAATCTGAAAGTTGGCCAAAAGCTTAAAATGCCGACCCCGAAAACTTCGACCGTAGCGGCTCCGTCTGAAATGCCGGGGTCCACCACCAATGGCACGGCTCCTGCCTCAACCCCGTTTTCGCATACGCCGCACGCGACGACCGCAATCAACTGACCCGGCAGATACTGTGACGGATGTCAGGCAACCTCGGCCTGGCGTCCGCCCATTCCCCGGCGCATTGACGAAAGATGAAATGGGTCACCACCATCCTGGTTTCCTGTGTTTGCGCCTTGCTTGGCGTGGGCATCGTCATGCTGTACAGCTCGACCACGCAGGTTGGTACCAAGTATCTTCTGCTTCAGCTTTCCTGGGGTGGACTGGGGTTGATTTGCTGCATCGTTGCCGCATGCGTTGACTATCGGCAACTCAAGAAGATTTCCCCCTGGCTGCTGCTTCTCGCTGGGATCCTTTTGGTACTGGTGTTCGATCACCATATTGGGATCGCGCGTAATGGTGCCCGTCGCTGGATCGGATTGAAAGGCTTGGCGTTTCAGCCGTCTGAACTGGCCAAATTTGCCCTGATCGTCTTTCTGGCGCACTACTGTGAACGTTACCAGCGCCGGATGTCTGAGTTTGGACGCGGAATCGCCATCCCGGGAGCCGTCATCATTGCGGTGGTTGGATTGATTTTTATCGAGCCCGATCGCGGCGCCGCTATTCTAATGACGTCCGTTTCTGCATGCATGCTGATTATCGCAGGCGTTCGGTTGTGGTATGCCGCCCCGCCAATTATCCTTGGCGCAGTTGGGCTTGCCTACTCGCTCATGCATGATCCAATGCGCCTGCGACGCATCATGGCTTGGCTTCATCCTGAGGAGAACAAGGACAATGTTGGTTTCCAGGCATACCAAGCCATGATCGCACTGGGCTCTGGTGGGGTGGGAGGGCTTGGGTTGGGCGACTCCAGGCAAAAGTTGGGATTTGTGCCAGAGCACCACACCGATTTCATTCTTTCCATCATCGGCGAGGAATTGGGCCTGATCGCAACGCTCAGTGTGCTCGTCACTTTTATCGTCTTGGTGCTCTGCTCAACAATCATTGCCCGGCGCGCCACAGACACGTTTGGATTGATGCTTGCATCGGGCATCACGTTCATGATCGGTTTGCAGGCATTTATTAATATCGGGGTGGTTACCAGCACGCTGCCCAACAAAGGAATGCCTCTGCCATTCATTAGTTACGGGGGGTCCAATCTTTTGATGATGTTGGTGAGCATCGGTTTGCTGTTGAGCGTATCGCGTTTTGCCACGGATCCAGTAAAAACCGGAAGCAACCCGTTTGATATGGATTCGACCGTCATTGAAAATGCCTAGACTAACTCCAGTCAGTAATCGGTCCGTTCCTCGGATCGCCATTGCCTGCGGAGGCACTGGTGGACATCTTTTTCCAGGGCTGGCGATTGGGGAGGAGTTGCTTCGTTGCGACTGCGAGGTGACTCTTTTGATTTCGCCAAAGGAAGTGGACCAAGAAGCGGTGCGGACGGTTTCGGGCATGCGGATTGAGACGCTTCCGGCGGTTGGTTTGACGCGCGGCAGGCTCTTCAATTTCGCCTTCGGCTTTTGGAAATCCTATCGCATGGCGCGGCGTCTGTTTCAAGATGAACGCCCCGATGCGGTGCTGGCGATGGGCGGGTTTACTGGCGCGCCACCGGTTTTGGCGGGTCGTTCCTTGGGAGCAAAAACCTTCCTTCATGAGGCCAACAGCATTCCCGGCCGGGCCAACCGCTGGCTGGCCCGGGTTGTCAATCGTGCGTTTGTCTATTTTCCAGAAACAGCGCATCGCCTGCGCGGATGCCAGGTCGAAGTTACCGGGATGCCGGTGCGCTCTCAGTTTCTCGAGGCCGTTGATCCCGTTGCGGCGCGCATGGCCCTGGGCTTGAAGCCTGAACCTCCCACTGTTTTGGTAATGGGAGGCAGCCAGGGAGCCAGCGCCATCAATTATCTTGCCATTGGCGCTCTCCAGACGGTGATGCAAGCCGGAGCACAAGTGTTACACCTGACTGGTGTGCGCGATTTTGAGAAGATTCAGGCTGCGTATAAGGATCTGGGTTATCAGGGGTTGGTGCGTCCGTTTCTAACCGAGATGGATTTTGCCTTGGGCGCGGCAACAGTCGCTGTGAGCCGGGCCGGCGCTTCGTCCTTGGCTGAGTTGGCGGCGATGCGTCTGCCATCAATCCTGATTCCGTATCCGACTGCGGCCGACAACCATCAATATCATAATGCCCGGGCGTTTGCTGAAACCGGCGCAGCTCGGATGATGGAACAAAAAGAGATGACCGCCAAGAAATTGAGCCATGAAATCCTGAGGATTGTCCGCAGTCCGAAGGTACATTCGGCGATTGCTCTCGCTCTCGATCAGTGGCATTACCCGGATGCCGCAAGAAGCATCGCCCGCACGATTCTGGCAACGATTCAGCCTTGCGAGGTGTCCCGTGACTGACTCTCTGACTGTCCACGGAGCCAGAGGCTCCGGGAACCGGCAGACCGGAGGTCTGCCCCACAAGGGGGCGACTTTAGAACTCCCCTGTCTGACATTGGATAAGGAGCGTCTGTTCTTGATGCTTTCCGCCCAATTGCCTGAAAATGCCGTTCTTCGCAGCAACGAGCCATTGGCCTGCCGCACCACGCTACGCGTCGGCGGCTGCGCCGATATATATTTTGAGCCTCAATCCGAAGCTGAGTTGGCGGTCGCCCTCCGGTTCTGCTGCGAAAAGAGCGTGCCATTTCTTGTGCTGGGACGCGGATCCAATTTGCTGGTACGCGACGGCGGCGTGCGGGGCATGGTGATTTGCCTGGGCAGCGAGGAGTTTTCGCGCATTGAATCGCAGCGCTCCAAGCTTGTCTGCGGCGCGGGAGCAAAGCTAAAGAACATCGCCAATCGCGCCCGGCAATTGAGCCTTGCCGACTTGGAATTTCTGGAAGGGATTCCTGGAAGCCTTGGCGGCGCTTTGCGCATGAACGCTGGCGCGATGGGCCTAGCGATTTTTGACAAAATCGAGTCGGTGCGTTTCATGAGTTACGAAGGCGTGGTTTTTGAACAAAGCGCCTCCGATATGGGCGCGCAATACCGAAGTTGTCCGCTGCTCAAGACACACATCGCACTCAGCGCAGTTCTCATGGGCGAATTGGGGTCGAAGGAAGAGGAGATTGCCGAAAGAATGCGCGGCTTCAGCCGCAAACGCTGGGAGTCCCAGCCGAAGGAGCCGAGCGCTGGTTGCACATTCAAGAACCCGCCGCGCATTGCGGCTGGCAAGCTCATTGACCAGCTCGGGCTCAAAGGCGCACGGGTCGGCGGCGCGGTGGTTTCGACACTCCATGGCAATTTCATAGTGAACGATGGTAATGCAACCGCGCGCGATGTTCTTGATCTGATTGAGACAATCCAGATGCGGGCCAAGTCGGCTGAGGGCATTGATCTCGATCTTGAAGTCGAGATTGTCGGAGAAGACTTGAAATAATTCGCGCCGTCTTCTTAATGGTCAATCTTCGATTTTAGGACGTGTGAAGAAATTGAATATCACAGTGATGTTGGGCGGACCCTCCGAAGAGCGTGAGGTGTCGCTGAAATCCGGCGCTGCTGTAGCCAAGGCGTTGCGCTCGGCGGGGCATATTGTCGCCGAGATCGACCCAAAAACCGACGAATGGAAGCTGCCCAAGAAGACCGACGTGGTTTTCCTTGCCCTGCACGGCGCTTACGGCGAGGACGGCACGGTTCAGAAGCGGCTTGATAAGCTTGGCGTGTCTTACACCGGGTGCGGCGCAGAGGCCAGCCGGATTGCATTTGACAAGGTTTTGGCCAAACAAAAATTCATCGAGTCCGGTATTCCGACTGCCCGTTACGAAGTCATCACGACTCCGTCGGCTCACTGGGTGCGCGGATGGAATCCGCCTGTCGTGCTGAAGCCGGCGCGCCAGGGATCGAGTGTCGGCCTTCAAATGGTTTACCGGGTCGAAGACTGGGGCACCGCTCTGGCCGAGTCATTCCGGCATGATACCCTGGTGTTGATGGAGGAGAAGATCGAAGGACGCGAGACGACCGTTGGCATCCTTGGCGGCGAAGCGCTGCCTGTGGTGGAAATTCGAGTCAAAAAAGGGGTGTTTGATTACCACAATAAATACACGCCGGGTGCCAGTGAACACCTTTGCCCGGCGCCTTTCGACGCGGCGACCACCGCCAAAATCAAGACCGCCGCTCTGGGAGCATTTCACGCCATTGGCGGCCGCGATTATTCGCGCGTCGATGTCATGGTACGCCCCAGCGGCGATCCCGTCGTGTTGGAGGTCAATACTCTGCCCGGCATGACTGAAGTAAGCGTGTTGCCTGACGCTGCGGCTGCCGGAGGGTTGGACTACGTCAGTCTCTGCCAAAGAATGATTGAGCTTGCTTTGCTCCATTAGCCACGATCATGTTGTTTAGACGCCACACCAAAAAACGCCAGTCGATTGAGCGCGAGGAGTTGCTTGATGTCGGGCCGAGCCCCGAGCAGGCGCATGCCGGAAGGATGCGTCTGGTCACAATCGGTTTGAGTATGGCGTTCCTGGTTGCGCTGGTCTGGTTTGTGTGTTGGAAAGTCGGACAGTATGCGCTGAATCAGTATGTCTATAACAGCCCGGCGTTTGCTATTCGCCAGATTGATGTTCAGACCGATGGGGTTCTTTCAGCCGAGTCCATTCGCAACTGGGCCTCGGTCCGACCCGGAGAAAATTTGCTGGCGCTGGATTTGATGCGCCTCAAGCGCGATCTCGAATCGCAGCCGTGGATCAGGACGGTTGCCATCGAACGCCTTCTGCCGCACACTCTGAAACTGCGGGTCTCGGAGCGCGAAGCGGTTGCGCAAACGATGGTGATGCAACCCCGCTCTAATGGTGATTTCGAGAAGATCGTCTTTCTCTTGGACGAGGATGGTTTTATGATGAAGCCGCTCGATTCCAAGTACCAGGCTTCCCAGACCGGAATGTCCATCGATCATCTGCCGATGCTTCTGGGGGTGCAAGTTAATGAAATGCAGGCCGGACGACAGGTGGAGTCGCCCCAGATTCGCGCTGCGCTCACGTTGCTGATCGAATATGAGCGGTCGCCAATGTATGGGCTTGTTGAGCTGCAACGAATCAATGTCAGCTCGCCCGAAATTCTCCAGGTGACCACCAGCCAAGGCGCTGAAATCACCTTTTCGCTGAACAACTTTGAGCTTCAATTCCGTCGTTGGCGGGCGATTTATGAAATGTATGAAAAGTCGGGCCGCGCGGTGGCGTCACTGGATTTGTCCATAGCCAATAACCTTCCTGTGCGCTGGGTAGCCGCTAACACGCTTCAGCCCATTGCGCCCAAAGTTGTCAGACCCTTGCGTTTAAGGAAAAAACATGTTTAGCGCACAATCCAACGTTATCGTCGGGCTGGAAATCGGCACCTCAAAAGTTTGCGCTGTGGTCGGCGAAATCGGCGCAGGCGGCGCGCCGAATATAATCGGGGTTGGCCAAGCCCGTTCGCGCGGAGTGCGCAAAGGCGAAATCTCCGAGCCGGAACTTGCCGAAGAGGATATTCGCAATGCCATCGTTGAGGCGGAGCAGATGGCCAATGTGGAAATCCGCAATGTTTACCTTGGAGTGACCGGCAATCATGTCCGCGGCTTCAATAATCGCGGCGTCCACCCGGTTGTTTCCGCGGACCGCGAGATTACGGACGAGGATGTTCAGGATGTCATTAAGAACGCCAAGGCGATCAACCTGCCTCCCGAAAGCGGCATCATCCATACGATTCGCCAGCTCTTTTATGTTGACGGCCACCATGGCATCCCAAACCCGGTCGGAATGTTCGGCGCCCGCATGGAGGTCGATGTTCATGTGGTGCAGGGCAATGTCAACCGACTCAAGAATTCCATTCGCGCCGTCAAGAGTCTCCATCTCGAAGTTGACGAAATCATCTTCAACGGGCTGGCCTCGTCGCTGGCGATGTTGACCAACGAACAAAAGGAGCTTGGAGCGCTGGTAATCGATATGGGTGGCGGCACCACCGAGTACTGTGTTTATGCCGATGGCGTCATCAAGCACACCGGTGTCCTGGCTGTGGGCGGTGATCACATTTCCAACGATCTTGCCTACGGCTTGAAAGTCCCGTTGGGACGGGCCGAGCAGTTGAAGTTTGATCATGGTTCGGCGCTGGTTGAGGAGAGCATTCGTGGACGGCAGATCGAGCTTCCGGGCGAAGTTGGGCTTCCGGCCAAGACAATCAACCTTGAGCATTTGCGCCGGATCATATCGTTGCGCCTGGCTGAGACGTTTTTATTGATTGAACAGGAAATCGCCGAACGCGGGTTGCTGGACTATCTGCGGGCCGGTGTGTTCCTGTGCGGAGGCTGCGCGAGGGTTCCAGGAATTCAGCGTCTGCTTGAGAACACGTTCATGCTGACGGCCCAGTTGGGCAAAATGTCGGCGATCAGCGGCCTCAGCCCCGCGCTCGACCAGCCGGAGTTTGCGACTGGAATCGGGCTTGTCAAAATCGGCTCGCTCCAGCATAAACGAAAGACCACCGGCGGTTTTGCCGAAAACATAAAGAAAAGCATCGCCGAATTTTTCAGGCGTTAACGCCGAATTGCCATGACAATCTCTGATAATCACAAGCCTGATTCAGTTTTGAACAAAGACATCGTCATCCGGATTGTTGGCGTGGGCGGCGCCGGATGCAATGCCGTCAACTCGATGGCTCGCGAAGAATCCGGCGATTACGTCGCCATCAACACCGATTCCCAAGCGCTCGATCAATGTGCCGTCCCCAAAAAGGCGCTCATTGGATTCAAACGCACTCGCGGTCTCAGCGCGGGTGGCGATCCCGAGGTTGGCCGTGCGGCCGCCGAGGATGATTTGGACGGGCTGAGGGCCCTGTGCTTGGGTGCCGACTTGGTTTTCATCCTTGCCGGCATGGGAGGCGGGACCGGCACCGGTGCCGCGCCCGTGCTGGCTCGGGCGGCCAAGGAAAGCGGCGCGCTGGTGCTTGCGCTGGCGGCGTTGCCGTTTGATTTTGAAGGCGGACGCCGACAGCGCCAGGCTCAAATGGGCCTTCAGCAGCTCAAAGCCGAGGCCGACGCCGTCATTTGCCTGCCGAACCAGAAGCTCCTCAAATTGATTGATAGCAAGTCCAGCGCGGTTGAGTGTTTCCAGATTAGCGATGGCCTTTTTGCCCAGGGTGTGAGAGGCATTCGCCGCATGCTCAGCGGCGTGGGGCTGATCAATGTCGATCTGGCCGCCCTTCGCTCAGTCACGCGCGATTTGCATTCCGAGAGTTCCTTTGCGACGGTGGAGGCGGCAGGTGAAAAACGAGCCGACCTGATCCTTGAAAAACTACTGGCCTACCCGCTTCTCGATGGTCGCGTGCTTGATGAGTCTGACTCCGTCCTGGTCAGCATCGTCAGCGGTCCGGACTTAACAATGGCGGAAGTTGACCGTGTGATGGGGCAGATCAACCGCCATTGCGAAGAGGCGCATTTGGTTTTCGGCGCGGCCATTGATCCGGCCTATTCAGACCGCCTTTCCGTCACACTCATCGCCTCCGGCGGACACAGCGAGCCGGTCAAACTTTCCTCATCCATGGCCATTGAACCGCGCGAACGCGGCGAGGTGAGCGTCGCGCCGGAATTGCTGGAACAGCAGGCTGTGGTACGTACCTCATCCCGGTTTGTAGCGCCTCCGCCCGCGCTGACCCCCGAGCGCCGCGATCAACTGATCAGCCGGCAGACCGGTGGCCGCCGCAAAAAGAACAAATCAAAATTCCAAAAAGAGCTGCCCTTGGAAATCGTTTCCAGAGGTCGCTTCGAAAAAAGCGAACCCACCATCCGCCACGGCGAAGACTTGGACGTCCCGACCTACGTTCGCCGACATGTTGTGCTGAATTAGGCCCGGGCGCATCTCACCGGAAAAATGTGAGATGCATAAACGAGGCATAGCATCTCATTTCCGGCTCATTTCCACGGATCAACCACCTTGCAGCCCATGCGCTCAAATGGCTTGCTGTCACGAGTGACGATTCGAAATCCGCGTGAGCGGACGATGGCGGCAATGAGCGAATCACGCAACGGCAGTGGACCATTTGCTTGCGCACTGATTTCTCCCCAAATCGCCGCCGCGCGGCTGTCGAAATTTAGCACACGATATTTCCGTGGCAGGCCGGAAGCGAATTCCTTGATGCGGTCGTAGTCAGGATGGTTCGGTTTCAAACAGTGAAAACCGTACCATACCTCGGCCAAGGTGACGGTGGTTATGAGCAGGTGTCCCGGGTCTTGGGCGTCATGCCATGCAGTGAAACTGGGGTTGGGGCGAGGTTTTTCCGTCTCGCTGACAGCGTTCGTATCGAGTACGAAGTTCATAGGCGAACAGATTTGACGAGGTCATCAGGCATCCGTGGCGGCTGCCAATCGGTTGTGAACCGGATTGAGTCTTGCCACGCCTTGAGCTTTTGCATGGACCGGCGAGCCTTGGCTTTGGTGCGCGATACCCGGGCGGGCTGTTTCAATGAGTCTCCATTTATCTCGCGTGAGGTCAGCCAGCCCAACAATTCCATGACCTCATGCGCAGACAGCTTTTTGACTTTACTTACAGCGAGTTCAACCGTGCTCATGAAATTACATTAGCCAGAAAATCGTATTGGAGCAAGCCTTGGTCTTCAGCAATTCTCATTATGTGGGATATGCCTCTGGCCCACCAGCACCTCGTTATCGAGGTGCAGTGATTATTGTGCTGACTGTTGCGGTGCCTCCGGCTCCGCAAGGAATTCGAAAACTTCGTGCGCAGGCAGATCAGCGTTTTTCCCCCTTCTTGCTCAAAATGAGAATTGCTGGAAGCTCAGTTGACTTGGCTTCTTTTTGGGTGATATTTCACCATAAGAACCAGTTTTCTATGAGCCCGGAGTTAACCGAAGTCGAAACGCGCGAACAGGATGAATTAAGAGCGGCATTGCGTGAGCGCACAAAGCAGCTAAACGCCGTTAACCGTGAATTTGAGCAGTTTACCCATTCTGTTTCCCACGATTTGCGCGCTCCGCTCCGGGCGCTTGAGGGTTTTTCCCAAATTCTGGTCGAAGACTATGGCCAGCAACTTGATGCCGATGCCAAACGCAGCTTGGGAATCATCGCCTCCAGCGCCAAAAAAGCATCGTTGCTCATCGAAGATTTGCTGGTTCTCTCCCGGCTAAGCCTCCAGAATTTGTCGCCCGCGCGGGTTGACATGCGTGAGTTGGTCATCGAGACGGCGTCAACTCTGAAGCCAGGCTGGGACCGCATCGAATTTACATTAGACAACTTGCCGGACGCGTGGGGTGACCGTTTGCTCCTTGGGCAGGTCTGGCGGCAGTTGCTGGACAACGCGATGAAATTCACCCGGTTCTCCGAGCATCCGGCTGTTCAGGTTGGCGGGAGTGTTGATGCTGACTGCGCCGGATATTATGTGCGCGATAACGGGGTTGGTTTCGATATGCATCACGCCCACCGGCTCTTCGATGTTTTTCAGCGCTTCCATTCAGAGAAGGAATTTGAGGGGCGTGGATTGGGTTTGGCTATCGTGCAGCGGATTGTTCGCAGGCATGGAGGAGAGGTTGGCGCTGAGAGCGGGCTTCAGCGCGGCTCGTCGTTTTTCTTTTCCCTCCCTATGCATCGGCAGGCTGAGATACTGACTGACCGGAATTTTTGACGTGCTGTCATAGGCGGATTCAATTCCAGTTATTCGCAGGCCCGGAAGGCGGCAATCTTCCATTGATTGGGTTTTCTCACTTACCTGCCATAATGAGAATTGCTCAGCAATTCTCATTTTGAGTAAGGAATGGGAAAAACGCTGATCTGCCTGCGCATGGAGTTTTCGACTCCCTGCGGAGCCAGAGGCACCGCAACAGTCAGCACAATAATCACTGCACCTCGATAACGAGGCGCTGGCAGACCAGAGGTCTACCCCACATAATGAGAATTGCTGGCAATCTCTTGACGTGACTGTTTCCGTCCAGTAGCTTGCAACTTCACTTTGGGTGAGATTATATGCAAAATTTTTTAGTGCCAATGGTAGTTGAGCAAACCGGACGCGGCGAGCGGGGTTACGATATCTATTCCCGGTTGCTGGTGGATCGCATTGTTTTCTTGGGCACGCCGATTGATGACATGGTGGCCAACCTGATCATTGCTCAGTTGCTGTTTCTGCAGATGTCCGATCCCAAGAAGGACATCCACCTTTATATCAACTCGCCGGGCGGCAGCGTCACAGCAGGGTTGGCTATTTACGACACCATGCAGTTTCTGACCTGCGACGTTAACACCTATTGCATCGGCCAGGCAGCCAGCATGGGGGCAGTCCTCCTCTGCGGCGGCACCAAGGGCAAGCGGTTTGCTCTTCCCAATGCCAACATCATGATTCACCAGGTCCTCGGCGGCGCCGAAGGCCAGGCCAGCGATGTCGAAATTCGGGTGAAATACATGCTGCGCCTCAAGAATCGCCTTAACGCGATCATCGCCAAGCACACAGGAAAACCGGTTGAACAGGTGGAGAAAGACTGCGACCGCGACAATTTCATGACTCCCGATGAGGCCAAGAGTTATGGGCTTGTGGATGAGGTGGTGCAATCCCGCAAGGAAATTCCCGGTTTAACAGACCAAAAAGCGTCCGCAAAGTAATCTGATCATGGCGCGTCCCAATAATATTACGCTCTGCAGCTTCTGCGGCAAATCGCAAACGGAAGTCAAAAAATTGATTGCCGGTCCGGGGGTTTACATCTGCGATAATTGCATCGTCCTATGCAAGAGCGTTTTGGACAAGGAATTGTCTGCCGAAACCAAGCGCAAATCGCCGAAATTTACCGTGCCCAAGCCGGTCGATATCAAGCGCCAACTCGACCTCCAGTGCATCGGCCAGCAGGATGCCAAGAAAACACTGGCTGTCGCCGTGCATAATCATTTCAAGCGCATCATGCAGGCGCCTGCGGGTTCGGATGAGGCGGAAAACGACCCGCACTCGGAAGTCGAAATTGAAAAGAGCAACATTTTATTGGTTGGCCCCACCGGTTCCGGCAAAACACTGCTCGCCCGAACTTTGGCCAAGGTGCTCGACGTTCCCTTCGCCATTGCCGACGCCACAACTTTGACCGAGGCCGGTTATGTGGGTGAAGACGTTGAAAACATTATCCTGCGGCTGCTCCAGAATTCCGAGTATGATGTGAAACGCGCTCAGATGGGCATTGTTTATATCGACGAAATCGACAAAATCGCTCGCAAGACCGAGAATGTGTCGATCACGCGCGATGTCTCAGGTGAGGGGGTTCAGCAGGCTTTGCTCAAAATCCTCGAGGGCACCATCTGCAACGTTCCTCCTCAGGGCGGACGCAAACATCCACAGCAGGAATATATCAGGGTTGACACCAGCGGCATTCTCTTTATTTGCGGCGGAGCGTTTGTCGGGTTGGAAAAAATCATTCAACGCCGTCTTGGGCATCGGGTCATGGGCTTCAGCGCTGTCGAGCAGGGGCACAAGATTTCGACAGTCGAGCGCGATAAAATTCTTCAATACGTTGAGCCTGAAGACCTGATCAGTTTCGGTTTCATTCCTGAGTTTATTGGACGTCTTCCCATGACGACCGTTCTTGAGGAATTGACCGAAGATCAGTTGGTTTCCATCCTTACAGACACCAGAAACGCGTTGACCAAGCAGTATGCGAAGCTCTTGGCGATGGAAGGGGTGGAACTGGAATTCACCCCCGATGCTCTTCGGGAATTGGCCGCGCAGGCGCTCAAAAAAGGAACTGGCGCGCGCGCTTTGCGGAGTCTTTTGGAGAAATTGATGCTCGACGTCATGTTCGATATTCCAACCAGCGATGACGTCGTCGGGATCAAGATCACCAAGTCCGTTGTGCTTGGCGAAGTCAAGCCGCTGCGTCGGCTCAAGGCCGATCAAGCCGCCGCTTGATTGCTTACAGCGATGACGTTCGACGCATCAAAGTGTGTTGCCAACAACGTGCGCTCGATACCGCGCTCGGGCATTCGCGATTTTTTTGACATCGTCCAAGGAATGAAGGACGTCATCTCCTTGGGGATCGGCGAGCCTGATTTCGTCACCCCGTGGCATATTCGTGAAGCCGCCATTTACGCCTTGGAGTGCGGAAGAACGAGCTACACCTCCAACCTCGGACTGCCCAAGCTGCGCCAGGCGATCAGCGTCAGCCTCGAAAAACACTTCCACGTCTCGTACGATCACAAAAGCGAAATTCTGATCGCCGTCGGTGTCAGCGAGGCGATGGATATCGCCTTCCGCGCCATTATCAATCCGGGCGACGAAATCATTTATCATGAGCCATGTTACGTGAGCTATTCGCCCAGCATCGCGATGGCGCATGGAGTGGCTGTGCCGGTATCGTGCCGACCGGAAAACGGGTTTTCCGTCACGGCTGAGGCGATTGAAAAAGCGATCACGCCCAAAACCAAGGCGGTGGTTCTGAATTTTCCGACCAATCCCACCGGCGGCACGATGAGCAGGTCTGAATTGCAGAATATTGCGGACGTCGTTCAGCGCCATAACCTCATCGTTATCACCGACGAAATCTATTCCGAGCTGACATTCGAGGGCGAACACGTCAGCATCGCTTCGCTGCCCGAAATGAAGCAGCGCACGATCTTTTTGCACGGATTTTCCAAGGCCTATGCCATGACGGGCTTCCGCATCGGCTATGCCTGCGGCCCCCAGGAGATCATCGACGCGATGATGCGCATCCACCAGTATTCGATGCTCTGCGCCAGCATCATCAGCCAGGAGGCGGCCATTGAAGCGATACAATATGGTGAACCCGACACTCTGTTCATGCGCGAACAATACCGTCTGCGCCGCAATCTTATTGTCAAAGCATTCAACGACATGGGCCTGAAGTGCCATCTGCCGCGCGGCTCATTTTACGCGTTTCCATGCATCCAATCGACCGGGCTGAAATCAAAAGATTTTGCGGTCCGGCTGCTTGAGTCAGAGAAGGTCGCCTGTGTTCCTGGAACAGCGTTTGGCCCAAGCGGCGAGGGCTTCTTGCGGTGTTGCTTTGCGACATCGCTCGACAAGATAGAGGAAGCCACCAAACGAATGGCCCGGTTTGTCGGACAACTGAACGTAGCATAGGCATCCTTGCCTGTGCCCCTATATCCGGCGAGCGTCAGCGAGACGCTAATCTGCCTTCCGGGACTGCGTATGACTGGGATTGAATATCCAATATCGAACAAGGAATGTCCAATAATGAAGTCAAAAAGCGTTCCAACCCGAGTTCAGTTCCAGTGCCGCAAAGGAGTCCACAATATCGTTTGCGATATAATAGAAAGAGCAAACAGCAGGCAGGATTGCTGATGTTGGAGTGAGTCTTCCTCCAACAGTGCCAGCGCCGACTCCAATTCCAACGCAGCCTGTGGATGCTTGCGGGCAAACCGTCGTCCGGAACGAATGAATGCAATCGAAGGCAGGAGTAGTCGTTTCAAGAGAAGAGGCGTTTGACGATTTGAGAGGGTGTGGCAGACCGACAACGGCCTTCCTTGAATTCCCGCCGGGCCGATTTCACCGCTATCACCAATTCGGCGCGACGATGCTCCGCCAGTCGGTGGTCACGGCAAAAGTGGACGCTTGAAGCTAATTCACTGCGGTAGTATGGTCAACGACAATTATTCTTTGCCACCAGCGACAATTATAATTTGCCAGTAGTCAAGGGAAGTTATTCGGTCACATTTT